>DIVV01000027.1 GCA_002423385.1 bacterium UBP16_UBA6123 | reverse complement strand
CGGTTATCTAATGTCAATATCATTATCAGGCCGTGCATCAAATTTAAGTTGTTTTTATCGTCAAATTCTGGTATAATCAAAATAATCGCGAGCCGCCGGCAATTAAGAGCGCGTAACAATATAGAGGAGCTGAAAATGATTTCAAACGATATCGACACCGTAATTTTTGATATGGGCGGCACGCTTTTAGATTACGATCCCGTCCCGGCCGGCGAAATGCGCGTTATACGCACGAATAAAATCACCGGCTTCCTTAATTCGAAAGGCTATAAATTCAAGCCCGACGATATCGAGCAATACCTTATAGCGCCTTATTACGAATATAATTTAATTGAAAGTGAAAAAACGCTTCGCGAGATAAATTTATGCGAATGCATTAAAAAAGGGCTGGAAAGCCTTCGAGTGGCCGAAGATTATTCTTTATGGATAATTCATCTTATACATCGGCTTTTAAAAGAAAATTTAATCGTTTACGGCGGCTCGATGGAAGCGCTGGAAATGCTGGCGCCGCATTATACGCTCGGGCTTATTTCTAATACCACCATTCCCGGCATTTATTTCGCGCGCGATTTAGAAGAAATCGGCATGGATAAATATTTTAAGCACAGCATTTTTACCGCCGACTGGGGATTCCGCAAACCTCATTCCTCGGTTTTTTACCGTATGCTCGAACTCCTCGGAAAAGAAGCGTCGCGCTCGATTTATGTTGGCGATTCATTTAAAAACGATATTTACGGCCCGGCTTCGATAGGAATGAAAACGGCGTGGATAAATCCGCAAAACAAACCGCGCCCGGCCGAATTCGCCGATATAACCCCCGATTACGAAGTTAAAAGCGTCCGCGAACTCGCCGCTATTATTTTAAACGATAAAGCCGCACCCGAAAAATTAAACGATTAATTTTACGGACGTGCTTTTTAAAAAAATATAAAACGTCAAAAACGTTTAAAGCGTTTAAACCGTTTAAACCGTTTAAAGCGTTTAAAGCGTTTAAAGCGTCAAAATTTATTGACATTAATTCTTTTTTTTGATAGATTATAATATTTAACGGGCATCGTAATAACAATAGTAATAATAATAAAAGATAGTCTGGAGTGAACGTTTATGTATTACCTTTCATTTTTATTTCATCTATACCAGCCGCCGACTCAGCTCGGTTTCGTTATCGACAAAATAACCGAAGAGTGCTACAGGCCGCTCACCGACCTTTTTACAAGTTCGCTCGCCCCGCGTTTTACCGTCAATATAAATTATTCGCTTACCGAACTGCTTCTCCAACGCTCGCATCACGACGTTATAAATAATTTAAAATCGGCTTTGAACGCGGGCAATCTCGAATTCGTAGATTCGGGAGCGTATCATCCGATATTTCCGCTTATTCCCGAAAGCGAGGTAATACGCCAGCTAAAAATAAATTTTGAAGGCAACCGGGCCGCTCTGGGCGACAAATATAAGCCGCGCGGAATATTCCCGCCCGAAATGTGCTACAGCTCGAGAATAGCTAAAATCGTTAAAAAAATAG
This sequence comes from bacterium UBP16_UBA6123, assembly GCA_002423385.1. GTDB lineage: Bacteria > Muiribacteriota > UBA9980 > UBA9980 > UBA9980 > UBA9980. The sequence goes on along the minus strand of DIVV01000027.1, from coordinate 45,213 downwards.
GCTATGAATGGATTATCACCGACGATCTTCCTTTTTCTTACTACGGCGGCAAGGAGCCCGAGCGGCATATCGCCGAAGCTGAAGGCTGCGGGGTATTTTTGCGTTCGAATAAGTGGTCGAACAATATTTCTTTTCACCAGTGGAAAGGAAATGAATTCATCGATAAAATCGAAGAAGAAATGTCCGGCTCCATAGGCGAGCGCGACGGTTATTTAATAATAGCCATGGACGCTGAAACTTTCGGCCATCATCATAAATATTACCACGAAAAATTCATACACTCTTTAATGCACGCCATCAAAAATAAAACGAATATAAAACTTGCGACCATATCCGAAATTTTCGAAAAATTCAAGATGAAAAAAGCCTTTGTGCCTCCTTCCACCTGGAGCGCTTCGATGCAGGACCTTTATTCCGACGATCCATACCCTTTATGGCAGAGTAAATTCAATCCGATCCACCATAACCAGTGGCAGCTTACTTACCACGTTCTACGCGCCGTGATTAGAAGCGGCGACGAAACCTCGCGACTTTTGATGGATAAAGCCTTATATTCGTGCCAGAACTGGTGGGCGTCTCTTGCAAACTTCGACCCGTCGCAGATATACCGCGGCGCTTATTTATTGCTCGACACGCTCGAAGCCGCCTCGGCCGCGCTCAAAGACGGCGAAACTCTAAGGCTCGGCCGCGAGTTATATAACAATCTCGTATATTCCGTTTTTGCGAGAATTAACAGTAATAATAACGGTAACGGCAACAAATGATATTAACTTCAAGACAGGACTGGTACCAAAATTGATTACCGAAGTATCCATTAAAAATTTATCGCTCGCCGATAAAATCGAATTTAACTTAAATACCGGTTTTAATGTTTTTACCGGTGAGACCGGCGCGGGCAAATCGCTGGTGATATCGGCCATAGCTTTCGCTTTTGGCATGAATTCCGATTTCGCCAGATTAAGAAAAGAAAACGAAACGGCGCACGTAAGCGTTACTATAGCGCTGAGCCCTGATATCAAAGAAACTTTAGGGCGCATATTCGAAGAAAGCGCTATGGAACTCGACGACGACGAAATTATAATAACCCGCTCGATTACGCCCGACTCAAAAACAAAAAACAGCGTTAACAGCCTGAAAGCGGCGGTGACTCTGCTTAATAAAATAGGGCGCGCGATAGTCGAAATATCGGGGCAGAACGACGAACTTCTTCTGCTGGAGCCTAAAGCGCAATTCGAATTATCCGACCGCTATTGCGGCGAGCGGTTAGCCTCGCTGAAAAACCTTCTTTTTTCGATATATTCCGAATTGAAAAACCTTATCGCCGAACGCGAAGAACTCAAACGGTCTGAAGGCGAACGCGGAAAGATGATCGACCTTTATTCTTTTCAGATTAACGAAATTAAAAACGCCGGATTATACGAAGGCGAAGACGGCGGACTCAACGAACGCGTGGAGTTTTTAAAAAACGCCGAAAAAATAGCGCAGATTAAAGACGAAATATGCGTAATTCTTGACGGGGACGGCGAAGCGCCTTCCGTCGGCGAATCGCTTTCACGTCTTGGCGGCCTTGTTTCAAAATTATCGAAATTCGACCATTCTTTCGAAAACACCGCGGCCGCCCTTAACGACGCCTATTATCTTCTTGACGAGGTTTCAAACGGAGTTTCAGCGCTAAACGACCGTCTCGATTATTCGCAGGACGAACTTAACGAAAAAATAAGCAGACTACAGGCCATTTCAATGCTAAAACGAAAGTACGGCGCCGAAATAGCCGATGTAATAACTTATTGCGCGGACTGCGAAAAGAAACTCGAACAGCTTCAAAATTTCGAACAGAATTATTCGATTATCAATTCGAAGATCGAAGCCAGATTCGCCGAATATATAGCGGCCGCCGAACGCATTTCAAAGATAAGGCTCGAAAATAAAGAAAAAATCGAGCAGGCCATAAATAACGAATTAGCGACGCTTGATATGAAAAACGCTAATTTTAAACTCATGCTCAATCAAATACAGAATTTTGACGAAAGTAAAATTAACCCCAACGGCCTTGAAACGATCGAATTTTTCATCCGCACCAATCCCGGCACGCCTTTCGCGCCTATCGCAAAAATCGCGTCCGGCGGCGAAATGTCACGCATAATGCTCGCCGTTAAAAACGTGCTTTCCGCTTATTCGAAAGTTCCAAGCGTTATTTTCGACGAAATCGACACGGGAATCGGCGGCTTCACTCTTAACGCGGTCGGCTCCAAACTTCGCTCTATAGCATCTTCCAAACAGGTTATATGCGTCACGCATTCACCTATCATCGCATCTTTTGCTTCACACCACTTTTTAGTCAATAAAGAAATTATCAACGGCGAAAAAACGGCTATCAGCTTCATTAAACTTAACCAGGATTCGATCGAAGGCGAAATAGCCCGCATGCTCGGCAACAATTCCGAAATAGGAATATCTCACGCGCGCGAGCTTTTAAGCAAAAATAAGTCATGATAAAAAATAGCGGGCAGGCAGGCATTTCCATAAACGCGTCGCGCGGCGGTAATAATCTAATTATAGCCGTCAGCCAATCTTTAGCCGGATACGGCACATTAAATTCTTTTATCGATTATATTTTTAACGGCGCGCCCGATAAAATCACGGCCATGGCAAGGCGCTGCCGGATTATTGTAAATGCGCCCGACGCAGGCGGCGACACCAGAGGTACGCTAAATAATGGCCGCGCTTTAAACGGCGGCCGCGAGGCGATGCCCGATGAGCTTATTGACGGCATATCTTCATTTTTATTTATTGATTTTTTCAGGCAGGCGGAGCGCTCCGGCGGCGGAATCGATGCGGCTGCCGGGCCCGCGTTAAAGACCGCAGGGGCATCTATCGATTATTCCGGCATTAAATTCGGGATCGAATACGAAGACGATTTTCTCGCCGTTATTAATAAACCCGCCGGCGTTAAAATTCATTCCGACGGCACGGGCGCATCAGACTCTCTTTCAGACGCCGTCGATAATTATTTCAGGCGGGCTTTTTGCGGCGCGCGGGCTTATCCGGTCCACCGCCTCGACATAGGCACTTCGGGCCTTATAGTATTTGCAAAAGATAATATAACATGCGCCATCCTCGACCGCGCGATATATGAAAACAGGCTGCTGCGGCGTTATACCGCCGTAATCGAAGGCGCTCCCGCCGCGCGCGAAGGCTCGATTAACTTAGCCATCGGCCGTGACCGGCATAATTCAAATAGATACAGGGTTTCTAAAACCGGAAAAACAGCCGTCACAGGCTATAAGGTAATTAAAATAGACCGGCGGCGCAATATAAGCTTTATAGAGGCGACGCTCGCGAGCGGACGCACCCATCAGATCAGAGTTCATTTTTCACATATAGGCCATCCGCTCGCCGGCGATACGCTTTACGGCGGCCGGCCCCTTAAATCCCGCGACTTTTTCGCGCTCGCCAGCGCATCCGATACGGAGCGCGAATTTTTGCTCCACTCGTCTTATCTATATTTTATTCATCCATATTCGAAAAAAACGATAGAATTAAATTCGCCGCCCGATTTTATGTGAAAACAATAATTTTAAATGTTTCTTTCGTTTTCTTCCTGCTCGCGATACTGCAGCTCATATAACTTATAGTACATGCCGCGCATCTTGAGAAGTTGTTGATGACTGCCGGTTTCTTTGACGCGGCCTTTATGCAAAACTATTATCCTGTCAACATTTTTAATAGTCGAAAGCCTGTGGGCGATAATTATGGAAGTGCGCCCCTTCAAAACTTTTTTCATCGCGTCGCGAATCAAAAATTCGGTTTCGGTATCCACTGACGAAGTAGCCTCATCCATAATTATAATTCCCGGCTCGAAAGCGATGGCGCGCGCTAAAGCTAAAAGCTGCCGCTGCCCGACCGAAAGCGTTACGCCGCGCTCGCCGACGGGCTGGTTATATTTTTGCGGCAGCTTTTCGATAAACTTATCGGCATTGACGAAACGCGCCGCTGCGGCCGCCTGCGCAAAAGATATATTAGGATTGTTCATTCTTATATTTTTATCGACGCTCGCCGAAAATAAAAACACGTCCTGCTGCATGATAGCTATATGCGAGCGAAGCGATTCAAGCGCGATGGTCCTGATATCGACGCCGTCAATGGTAATCGCTCCTGATTTGATATCGTAGAAACGAGCCAGCAGATTGATTATAGTAGTCTTGCCGGAGCCGGTGCGCCCGACTATGGCTACGGATTCGCCGGGTTTTACTTCAAATGACACGCCATGGAGAATTTCATCGTCTTTGTTATATTCGAAAAAAACATTATCGAATTTGATATCGCCTTTAAAATCACTCACCGCGACCGGGTTTTCAGGGTTTTTTATAGTCGGCTCCATATCCAGCAGTGAAAAAGTTTTTTCGCACGACGCCATCGCCATCTGAAATATATTGTATTTTTCGGCTATATCGCGGATAGGCTTGAAGAATCTGTTTATATACTGCGTAAAAGCGACCAGCACGCCAAAACCGATCGTACCTTCCATCACTTCGCGTCCGCCGAAATAAATTACGGCGGCTATGGCGGTGGCGTTTATTAATTCGATCGAAGGGAAAAACATGGCGTTCTGCCTGATCGAACGGATGAAAGTATCGCGGTTTTTAGCGTTGATAACGTCGAATTTTTTAAAATTAGCCTCTTCGCGCGTAAAATTCTGCACTTCGCTGATGCCGGCCACATTTTCCTGAAAATAAGCGTTAAGCGCGGCCTGATTGACCCGCGCATTGCGGTAGGCATCGCGGGCATATTTGCGGTATATCATTGTTATAAGGCATAAAACCGGCAGTATCGAAAGAGTTATCAGCCCCAGCCTTACATCCAGGACTAAAAGCATTATCGCGATGCCGAACAGCGAGAAAAAATCGCCGACTATCGTGACGAATCCCGCGCTCAAAAGGTCGTTGAGCGTCTCTATATCGCCTACCACGCGCGTTATGAGCCGCCCGACGGGATTTTTATCGTAGAATGAAAACGGAAGTTTCTGCATGTGCGTAAATAATTTGAGGCGCAGGTCGAACATGGCGTGCTGGGCCATGAGATTGATCGTGTAAGTGTGCAAAAACTGGAACAGGAAATGCATCACTAAAACTGCCTGATAAAATAAAATTATTTTATAGATATCGTTAATTCTGTTTTTAGCTATATAATCGTCGATTGCGATTTTTGTGATATACGGCGGAAGCAGGTCTAAAAAAGTGACTATAAATAAAAATAGAACGGCCAGCAGCATATAGCGCATATAAGGCTTAACGAAAGAAAAAAGCCTTCTAACAAGCTTTGCGTCGTAAGCTTTACCGGTAATTAATTCATCGTTGAATTGACTCATATACGCCTACACACTTTCCGTTTCGATTTCGAATTTAAGTTTCTGTTTCTGATAAGTTTTCGCGTAAATGCCTTCGGCCGCTATAAGGCTCTGATGCGTGCCGCGCTCGGCTATTTCGCCGTTATCGATAACGATTATTTCATCGGCGTTCATAATCGAGGAAATGCGGTGCGAAACTATTATAGTGGTGGAATTTTTCATAAAAGTTTCAAGGCCGGCCATGATAGCTTCTTCTGTGCGGTTATCGACGGCCGACAGCGTATCGTCGAATATCAGAATATTAGGTTTTTTTAATAAAGCGCGGGAAATGGCGAGCCTCTGCTTCTGTCCGCCGGATACCGTAATGCCGCGCTCGCCGAGCAGCGTGTTATATTTATCGGCAAAATCGTCTATATCGTCGGCTATTTTAGATATTTCGCAAAACTCCCTGATAGTTTTATCGTCGGCGTCCATATCGCCGAATTTAAGGTTTTCGACGATAGTATCGGAAAATAAAAAAGGCTCCTGCCTGATATAGCCGATCGAGCTTCGCAAAATCGGTACGGGAATTGTTTTGACATCGGCGCCGTCTATTAAAATCTCGCCGCCGCAGGCGTCTAAAAAACGCGGAATAAGGTTGCAAACGGTGCTTTTGCCGGAACCGAGCGGCCCCGTGATCGCCAGGGTTTGACCGGCGCGCACTTTAAAAGATATATTATTAAGGGCCGGAGTTTTTTTACCCGCGAAGGTGAAAGAAACGTTTTTAAATTCGATATCGCCCTTAAGCGTTTTAATGCCGTAATCGGTTTTAGCGCCGTCGCAAATTTCAGGCTGAACTTCGAGTATTTCACTAATGCGTCCCATAGAAGCTATGCCGCGTTTGTAAATATTGACGAGCCAGCCGAGGCCGAACAAAGGCCAGGCAAGAAGCATAAGATAACCGGATAAGGCGACCAGCTCGCCGAGCGAGTTAGTGGCGTTCATAACGCCCAGGCCGCCGAAGTAAAGCAACACATTCATGGAAGTGCCGGATATGAAAAATATTACGGGCTCTTCGACGCCGTTGACTTTCGCCATCAGCACGTTATATTTAACGTAATCTTTCGCGAGTTTGGAAAAACGGCGGATTTCGTTATCTTCCTGACGAAACGCCTGGATGGTCCTGATGCCGGTGATGTTTTCCTGAACGCGAGTGGTGAGTTCGGATAGCTTCTGCTGCATGCGTTCGTAAGTGCGCTCGATCATATCGCCGACGAAGTAAATTACTATGGTAAGCAGCGGCATCGGTATAAGACAGTAAAGCGTTAACTTCCAATTTATATAAAGCATTAATGAAAGACTTATCGAAATAAGGGTTATCGTATCGATGAATATAAGCGCTCCCGGGCCGGCAAGATCGCGCACGGCGTTTAAGTCGTTGGTGCCGCGCGAAATTATATCGCCGGTCTGATTTTTAAAATAAAAGCCGGGCTCCAGTTTTAAAAGATGTGAAAAGTAATCGTTTCTAAGATGGTACTCTATTTTACGCGCGACGCTGAATAGATACACGCGCCATACGTATCGGAAAATCCCTTGAAATATAGCCGCAAAGACTATCAGCATGGAATAATTAAAAACGATAGAAGCCGTTTTATCGACTCCGGTCGTTTTATATGAAGGTATCGCATCGATGGCGTCTTTAATAAGCCATGGAATGGCAAGACCGAAAGCGTCGGTGACGATGAGCGACAGCGCGCCGATTAATATCTGGTATCTGTACTGAAATAAATATTTGTGAATAGGCTTAAGTTTTTTTAAAATCATCGATAAAATTGTAACATAAGCCGCCGGCCGAGTCAATAAAATTATCGCGGGCCGTCAATAATCGCCAGCAGACGCCCGAAATTTAAAACTGCCTCGATATTTTAAGCGTGGTTAAAAATTGCGGCTGTCTGTACATGCTCACTGACGTATTAGAAGTGTGATAATATTCTTTATCAAAAACGTTGCGCGCCGCGAGCTGGATGTCGTAACCGCGAAAATTCCGCAAACTCAGCGTCGAATTAAGAACGAAGGCGCCGTCGAGCCACACGTCGTTAACCGCGCCTGCCTGCCTGACATTTTTACGCCCGCCGATATACTGCCCTCTCATATCGAGTTTGAGGCGGTCCGTAAAGGCGTACTGCGCGCCAATGGACGCCGAATGCGGAGATATTTCGGCTACTTCGGCTCCATCTTCCGCCGTAGAGGCTGTGTAGGTGTAGTTCAGATAAGATTTCCATCTGTCTTTCTTATATTCTAATTCGCCTTCTATCCCGGAAGTGTTTATGCGGCCAGTATTCGCCCAGCGCCAGTTTGCGCCTATATTTTCACGCGCGAGGCCGTTAGTTAAAACGTTGCGGTAAAGCGACAATCCGCCGCGCAGACGATGCGTAAATGAATAAGCGGCCGCCAGTTCCATCGACTTCATCTCTTCCGATGTAAGATCGGCGTTACCCAGGCCGTCCGTATAGTCCCAGACTCTGGGAGCGCGATAGGCCTCGGCGTATAAAAATTTAACGTTTAATTTATCACGCGAATATACCAGGCCAAGCCTGGGAGTGACAACCCTTCCATATACGCCGCTGGAATCTCTGCGAACGCCGGCCGTAAAAATTAACGGTTCGTCGAACCTCCACTGCAACTGGGCATAAACGCTCGTCAAGGCGTCCGAAGTCATCGCCGGCTCCGACGGCTGAGCTGGCGATTCGAACTGTGAAGCGCTGCGCGTTTTAGAAAAATCGGAAGAAAGAGTTTCGCGTTCGGAAATGTTCCCAAGAACCAGGCAAATACGGGAGTTAATGTCATAATTCACCCTGTTTTCAAGACCGGCGAGATGATTTGGGCGATACCAGCGTTCCTGATAGCCGGGATCGGCCGGCGATGATCGTTTTATTAAAGGCAGAGTATCGTCTTCGACGTTAGTTTCGCGGTAATAAAGCATCGAATGCCATGACCAGCGGCCAGCATTCTGGTAATCGTATTTAGCGTAGGTATTTAAAAAACGAATATGCCAGCTCGAGCCGAAATCTTGAAAAAGAGTGCCGGCTGTTTTATCTTTTGTAGCATAAGACGCCAGCTTATCCTGATAATTAACGCCAAGCGTCAGGCGTTTATATTGCACCTTCGCATCGAACGCACGATCGTCTTCAAAATTTTGCATGGCGTCCGACCAGTTATTACCGCCCCGCGAACCGCGCAGATCAGCCTTTTCGGTTTTAGCGCCCATTAACGACAGATTAAAATCGACTCCGTTATGCTCGTTATAACCGCCGTAAACCAGATCGTAACGCCCCGTATCGAAACCGCCCGCCAGCGCGCTTAAATACAGGCCGCGGCTGTCGCGGCCTTTTTTGGTGATGATATTAATAACGCCGGAAACGGCGTTAGTTCCGTACATCGCCGACGCCGGGCCGTAAACTACTTCGATCTGCTCGACATTAGCCAGATTATACTGGCCGCCGCCGTAAAAACCGCCCGAATTAAGCTCATTCACCTGCACTCCGTCGATGAGCACAAGTATCAGATTATTTTGATTGGGAATACCTCTCATAAAAACATAACTGTTATAACCGCAAATATTACGAAACTGTATTCCGGGAAGATCCGCCAGCGCTTCTTCGAGCGTGAGATAACCTCGCTCGTTTATCTGCTGAGCGGTTATTACGCGAACCGTGCCCGGAATTTCTTTAATGGTCTGTAAAGTTTTAGAAGGCGTTGTAACTACAACTTCGCCAAGCTCTTCAAGACTAAAATTCATAAGCTCGTCGATGGATTTTTGCTGACAATAGCCGTAATCCGCCGGCAAAAATATCCCCAACACCATAAGCGACGCCAGGCAAAGCCTTCCCGCGGCGGATGCCGGTGATTTTAACGCTATAAAATATAAATTAATGGTCCGTTCAATCAGCATTATCATTGTTGATCACCTGAAAAATAATTTAGCATTTCGCGATTAGGTAGTTATCATTAAAATTCGCGCAGATTTTTTTCATCTTCGTCGAACGGAATTAAATTTTGCGGCAAAACCTTTTCATGTTTGTGGTTTTGCGCATTCTCATGATTCATTGAATTTTGAAGATTTTTACGGGCCTCGGCGGCTTCTTTCGAATTATACGATTTTTTATTGAAAAAATTTGTTTTAAATGACCTTTTTTCGAAATTGGTTTCATGCCCGCCGCTCCTGTGCTCTTTATCGTATGACGACAATTCGTTGGTAAGCAGAAAGGCCGATACCATGCTCCTCATCTGCTGAGCCTGCGCGGATAATTCTTCAGAGGAGCTCGCCGATTCTTCGGAGAAGGCCGCGTTTTGCTGAGTAAGCTGATTCATCTGTGCTATGCCTATATTGATTTGTTCGATGCCGACGCTCTGCTGCTCGGAAGAATTAGATATACCAGCGATGAATTCGCTAACTTTATTAACCTGAAAATTAATCGCTTCAAGGCTCTTAGTAACCTCTTTATTTATGTTAACGCCTTCATTGGAATTATTGACCGACTCCTCGATCAATTTAGCCGTATTTTTGGCCGCCTCGGCGCTTTTTAACGCAAGATTCCTGACTTCTTCGGCGACTACCGCAAAACCCCTTCCGGCATCACCGGCGCGCGCGGCTTCTACAGCCGCGTTAAGCGAAAGAAGATTTGTCTGAAAGGCTATTTCGTCTATCGTTTTAATAATTTTAGCGGTCGAATTCGACGAGTCTTTTATTTTTTCAATCGAAGTGGACATTTTTTTCATGTGCTCGACGCCTTCATAAGTTATAGATTGGGCGTTTGCCGCCAGAACCTGGCAGTCTTTGGCATTCGAAGCGTTCTGTTTGGCCATCTTATTCATTTGATGAAGGCTGCTCGATATTTCTTCGAGCGAGCTGGCCTGCTCGGAAGCGCTTTGCGCCAGCGACTGGCTGCCGCGGCTTATTTCGTCGGCGGCCGAAGTAACCTGCTCCGCGCTGAGCGAAACCTGAACAAGAGAATCGTCGAGAGTATCGAGCAGATTATTGATATTATCTTTCATGGTGTTATAAATGCCGTTGTAATCGGCGGTAACCCTTACAGAAAGGTTCTTGCCGGCAGCCGCCTTAAGAACGGCGCCGCCGTCTTCGATTATGAGCATATTAAGCGTGTCTATGCACGTATTCAAATTAATTTTAATTTCGTTGAAATCGCCGTTATAATTTTCGGCTATCTTTTGCGGTATATCGCCTTTAGAAATTCTGTCAACGTATTTAGCCGCCACGCCGAGCGGAGTTATAACCGCATCGAGAGTGGCGTTAACGCCCTGAACGATCTTTTTAAACTCGCCCTGATGACGGATTAAATCGGCTCTCGTATCGAGTCGGCCGGCGACCGCTGAAGCCGCGAGCGCTCCCGCATCGCTTACAAGCAGATTAATCGCGTCGATACATTGATTGATATTGTTTTTAATTTCGTTGAAATCGCCGTTATATCTGTCGGTTATTTTAGGCGGAATGTCGCCTTTAGATATCCTGTCAACATATTCGGCCGTGACGTTAAGCGGACGGACGAATTCATCGATCATTTCATTTACGCCCTGAACTATTCCGCGAAATTCGAAATTAGCTCCAGCCGCGTCGCCGCGGATATCGAGCTTGCCCGATTTTATATCGCCGGTGAGATTTTTTATGGTCGTTAATATCGAGACTATATTTTTACCAACGTTACTGCCTATCGTGTAAGTAAGAAAAATGGCCAGTATAAGTGAAAACAAAGCCGCATAAACCGAATACATAAATAATTTATCTATATCGGCATTAACTATATCTGTAGTCTGGGTAAACTCGTCGATATAAGCGTTAGCGCCTATAACCCAATCCCATTTTTCAAAATATAAAAGCGAAGTTACGATGAGCCGGGGCGCTTTATCATCTTTACCCTTCCAGTAATACTGGTAAAAAGCCGGGACGCCGCGCGAATTTTTGGCAAGTTCTATCATTTCTTTAATTACCTGGCGGCCGGAAGGATCTTTGATTTCATATACGTTTTTTCCATCCGACTCGCCTTTATACGATATGATATAATTGCCGAGATTTGTGCCGCTGCCGCCGAGGACAAATGCCGAACCGGATTTGCCTATTTTAATATCCATAATGGCTTTACGCAAACTTTCAACGGATTCCTGTTTCACTCCGACATAAACCATCCCTATAACTTTTCCGCTTTCATCCATAAAGGGAGTATAAACAGTCAAATACCACGCGTTTACGACGAAAGCCTTTCCGATATATGTTTTAGAGGCCAATACACTGTTTATTATCTGATTTTTATTGCCGGCATCGTCGAATGTCGGTATATAAGTCCCTATGGCGCGTCTTCCATCTTTAGTTATGACGTTCGTGGCTACTCTGAGCATGTCGCCGGATTCATTCATCCGCTGAAATATCGTAGCGGTATCGCCTACGAGATTGATAACCTCGTCTATTATCGGCGTTGAAACGCCGCGCTCATAATTAGGCGCGAGCCATGCGCCGCCGCCCGATTCAATAAAGCCTTTGCCGTAATTCATTTTTGGAAGAGATATTTTAACTTCTTTTTGATTAAGCTGATTGACGGCCGTCCATTCGACGCTGTCGGTCCCGAGCGAGAGGCCGCCCTTCGCCTTAACGGTATCAAGCAAAACTTTCATATTGGATTCAAGCACTTTAGAAAGCAGTTCGTGCTGGCTTTCACACAGCGCATAGGCGCTGTGAACGATATCGCGCATATGATCGTTGAGCTGACGCGAAGATTCTTTTTCGACGGTGTTAGAAACATTAGTCTTTTCTTTGTTGACAAGCGTTAAAATAAAAATAACCGGAATCGCGACCGCGATAATACCGGCTATCATTATTTTAGACTTAATAGTGTTAAACATGAGCGCACCTCTTTATAAATTTATTACATAACGAAACGGACAAGGATTTACAAAGAAAATAATCATAATATAATACTGAAACGGAATATTACCGCATTATCAATTCTTTGTCAAGCAAAAATTAAATTCAAAATTAAATTCAGCGAGAATAAAATATTACGAATATAATTATTGACAAAATTATTAAATTTGCTTATAATGGCGTCCAATCATATTTGAAATATCTGAAGCTGATTATTAAGCTCGAGCCGGCGGAATTTCGTATATACAATTTTCTAAAACGCTTTCGCCATTAGTTCTATGGCGTTAATTGCGTCGCGTTTTCACCATGGCTTTAACTATTTGCCGCCGCTTGAAAACAAAAGAAATGGAGATCCGATTTCATGATTATAAGACCTGAAAAAATATTGATCGTAGACGACGCAAAATTCATGCGCATTACTATTAGAAAAATACTTGAAAAATTGGGATTTGAATATATTTATGAAGCTGACAGCGTTGACGAAGCTCTCCAGATTTACCAACTGCAAAGACCCGATTTCGTTACTATGGATATCACCATGCCCGGCGATTCGGGCCTCGAAGGGCTGCGCAAAATTAAAGAAATCAATCCCGCCGCCAAAATTTTAATGGTCTCCGCCGTTTCGAGTAAAGTAAATATCGTTAAGGCTTTTTCTTTCGGCGCAGTGTATTTTTTAGCCAAACCTTTTACATCCGAGTCTTTTACCGCGATACTTTCCAAAGTTTTCAATTTAGAAATACCGGGCGCGTTATCCGGCACGGCAGGCTCCGTCGCCGCTAAAAAAAACAAGCCTGCGCTTACGCTTGCCGCGCTGAACGACTACATCGAAATCGGCATCGAAGAATTCGCCGTAATTGGCCGCTGCTGCAAATGTCCTACCGAAGAAGAAAAAGGCCGCAACATAGAAAAATGCAATATCGCCGACAACAAAAAAGATTTCATTCCATGCAAATTCATAACCGTATCCGAACAACAGGTTAAAATTCATTTCGAAAACGGCGATTTTTTCGTAACCGCGCTTCCTGAATCTAAATTCATAACTAAATTAAACGACGCGATACTCGCGCCTAATAGAAAGTACCATTTAATGCAGGACGATATTTTAAACCTCGGCAATATTGACTTTACAGTTAATATTACTATGTAAAAATCGCGCGCGCGCCGTCTTTAATAAAGTTAAAATTACTTCAATAATAAAATAAAAATATACAACAAAAAAGAAAACCAAAGAAATATATTGACAGACCAGGCTTTTTGTGTTAATATTATCGCAGGTCATTTAAGTTATTAAAACTTCTTTTTTATAAAACTCTTAAGTGTAAATTATTACTCTCATTTAATTTATAAATTATTTTGTTTTAATTTAAACGCCCGGTGCGCTCGCGCTCGCGGTTAATTCGCGCGTCGGCATTTAAATCGGGCCATTATGAGATCAATGCCTCTCCGTTGAGATGAACGGGTTTTTGCGCTTACCAGCCTCTGCCTTTTCCATTATTTCAGAAAATATTGACCACGGCCGCCTTCATGGGCGCCGCGCTAAAATTCATGAAACACCGCCGGTTTAACGGAACCGCGCTGGTGAAGTTTTTATTTAATAAGGTGAAAAAATATGACAACGACAAGATTCGATGAGTTAACTGTAACCGCTAACATTAAAAGAGCGGCGGCCGAAATGGGATTTATTGACGCCACGCCCATTCAGGCGCGGGCCATTCCCGCTCTTCAGAGCGGAAGCGATATAATCGGCCAGGCGCGCACGGGCACCGGTAAAACCGCGGCGTTCGCGATTCCGGTTATCGAAAAGATCGATCCGGCCAACAAGAGCCTTCAGGCGCTTATTATGTGCCCTACGAGAGAACTTGCCATCCAGGTTACGGAAGAATTCCGCAAATTATATAAATACTATTTCAACATATCCGCCACGGCGGTTTACGGCGGGCAGGAAATAGGCCGCCAGCTCGCGGCTCTCGCTAAAAAACCTCAGATAATCGTCGGCACGCCCGGCAGGCTCATGGACCATATGAGACGCCGTACAATACGCATAGATACCGTTAAAATGGTAGTTCTCGACGAAGCCGATGAAATGCTTAATATGGGTTTTCGCGACGATATGGAATATATCCTGGGCCAGATTCCCAAACCGCGCCAGACCGTAATGTTTTCGGCGACAATGAACCGCGATATCATGAGGCTTATGAGCCGCTATCAAAACAATCCCGTCGTAATCGACGCGACCGGCGGTAAAGCCGAACGGCCTAAAATCGAACAGCATTACTTCGACATGCAGGAAATGGACAAACCCGAAGCGCTTACCAGCCTTATAGACCATCACGAAATTAAAACGGCCCTGGTATTTTCAAATACCAAAGCCAGAGTGGAACGCATCGTTAAAAGACTCAGAACCGCGGGCTATCCTGCCGACGCTCTCCACGGCGGACTCGATCAGAGACGACGCGAAAGAGCTATGAACTCTTTTAAAAACGGAAATGTCGGAATACTCGTAGCTACCGACGTAGCGGGCCGCGGCATAGATGTTTGCGATATAGAAGCGGTTTTTAATTACGATCTTCCTATGGATGACGAAGATTACATACACCGCATAGGCAGAACCGCGCGCGCCGGTAAAAGCGGAAAAGCGTTCACTTTCGTAGTCGGTCAGCAGCTTAATAACCTTATGAGAATCGAACGCGCCGAAGGCCTCAAAATCCAGTGCGGCAAGATCCCTTCAGCGTCGCGCAATCAATAATCTGAATTGTTTTTTAAATATTTAATCGCGGCCTCGTTAAGCTCGTCTTCGCGGCGGACCTGTTCTTCTAAGAGGGCATTATATTTAGCCATGTGGCCGCTGCATTTTAAATGGTCGCCGACTATGTAATAGCATAAAGAAAGTTTACGGTCGGCTTCCATTACCACTGCCCTGTCGCCTTCGTTTTCGCGGGCGATACGGTGCAGGACGGTTATTATTTCATCGACTTTATTTTCTTTTACGAGCGGTTCGAGCTCCTTGAACTTTCCGGTAGGATCGTCGTCCAATAATGAACTTTTTTTATCCAGTCCCTGAGCAAAGGCAACACTGGCGCCTTTTTGTTCCTTAGAAATCTGTTTAAGCGCGCTGAGTTTAGACTGCGTTTCGATAACCTTTAATTCTCTTAAATAAGCGGCGAGCGCGCCGCTGAATTTTTCGGGCCCGATATTCAGGGCGGACGGGTTAATTTTTTCACCCGCGTTTCCGCCCGTTTTAATTTTATCGCCTCGCGGCGAGCACACGCAGGCGCACGCTTCTATAAAAATGCACGGCAGAAGAAGCATTACGAGAATAAAATATCTGTAACAATTCCCCGGCGATGATAAAGCGCTCAAATAACTCGTCCTTTCTAACTCATTAACTTCAAAACCTTCAAAAGCCCTTCGTCTACGACGTTTTTTTTAATAATCGCCGTCCTTGTCGACTAAAGAGAAAAAACCGGCGTATTTTTTTGCCTGATAAACAAAACGCGGAAATACTTTAGTAAAAAGCATCGTATTCACCTTTGAATAACTCTGGCGTTCAAACATTACTTCTACTTCAGCTTCGAATTTAACCGCAACGTAATCGTCTTCGGAAAAAACATTGAAGCTGGCCACATTTTTAGCGATTAAGCGCTTGGACGAAGTGGTCAAATTATTATAAAAAAGCTCGCGGCCCTCCAGAAAATACTCGATTTTTTCAAAAGCGGCGTTATTGCCATGCCCCTCGAAACTGACGGTGGGTTTGCCGCGAAATGCATGTATGGTGAGTTTCGAACCTTCGAATTGATATTGATGGGCGCTTCTTAAATCGCGGCTGATAAGCTGGAGCGCCATACGCGCGTCGTGCTGCTGACCGATCTGATCGTCGACTACGAGCCCCCGGCCAGCGTGATGCTCGAATAAATAATAAACTATAGCCATTAAAACAAGAAGCGCGACCATCGAAATAATCATTTCGATCATCGTAAAACCTCTGCTGGATTTATTTTTTTTGCCAAGAGCGGCCGTTATACTGAACATAATTTAAAACTCCGATGATATACAGGTGGCGAGTTTGATATTATGCGCTATCCTGCGGCGCTCGTCATTTAACTCGTCCCAGTATACGCTTACTACCACACGCTTTATTTTTTCGTTGGGCACGGCGAGGTCTTTATCCGCCTTTACTTCGATATGCTTGCTGAATAGTTTATAATACGCCGGATAATCGATTTTGCCGTTGTCACCCGAAATCCACTCGCCCTCGAATATTTTACGATCACTCGGCAGCATCGACATCACTTCGTCGTATGGCGTCGCCTTAATTTCTTCTATAGTTTGAAGCGCCAGATTAAGCGCTATAAGAGCGTTTTTAGATTTAGTAGCCGTCATGGACGAATAGTTGAAAATATTGATGATAGGAAGCATTAAAAAACTCAATATAGTCATAAATATCAATACGAACGCCAGCGTATTGCCTTTAGAGCGCGCCGCGCCACTTATAAATTTTATAAGGCCAGCGGGCATTAAATTATAATTTAAAAACGCTTTGTAACGGTCCATATTATTTACCGCCTTTTTTATCTTCGTACCAGGCCGAATAAATCGGACTCATATTAACTACGTACTGGCCGTAGTTTTTATCGGGAACGCGTTTTTTATAAGTAATCATCATCTGGGGCGAAAAATCTTTTTTAATAAAGCGGTTAACGGCATAATTACCCTGAATATATAGTTTTGTAAGGCCGCTGTTAATGGAGCCGGAAGATCCGTCCTTGACGAATTCCATGCCGTTGTATGAAAAAATATTGGCGTCGAGTTTTAAAACGATCATTTTATCGCCTTCAACGACTATCGGCCTGGCTTTATATTTAATTGGAGTGACGGCAATATTATTCTCCATAGCGCCTTTTGGAAAAAGAACCAGACTCAGGTTGGACGGTATTTTTTTAGACAGCTTTTCGTTGATTATAATATTATGGTTGATCGTCATCTCGCCGTCTGAAGCCATTACAAATCGGCCGTTGTAAGCGAAGGCCTGCTTCGATGTGCCTAACTCTATTTTTTTAGCGTAAAGCACGCCGTCGACCAAAAAACTTCCGCCGTTAGCGAATAATTGCATGCTGGTCATATTAATTTCTTCGGTCGCATAAAAAGCGCGCTTTTTATAATCTTCACCCTTAAGCGCGGCGCAGCCGTCGAAGCCTATGCGCCCTTCGCTGTCGCTGTCGATAACGCTGTATAAACGGTCGGCCGACGAATACGGTTCGGTTATCTTTGCCGCCTCCATAGGGCCGTAGTAATAGACGTAAAGATGTACAAATTTAAGCGGATTAAAAGAAACCGGTATTTGAATATGGTTTTCGACAAGATTATATTTTGCGTAGCGTTTTTTCAAACCTTTGCCGTAAAGTTTTTTGGGAAGGTAAAGTTTTTTATTTTTAATGTTAGACAACGTCGGATAACCAAAAAGCCCGCCCTTTCCGTAAGGCGCTAATTTTGCCTTGCCCGCCCCCGGCCCGTCGTAAACGGCGCCGCCGAATACGTCTTTGGGTAGATCTGTAAGCGGTGAGCCTACATTGATTATGCAATAAAAATTTTTCTTTTTATCTTTATCGAGAACTCCCAGATTTTGAAGTTCGATTTCAAGACTCGATTTAAAAGCGCTGATTATGGGCTTTGGAAGATCGGATATGGCGTTAAGAAGCTGCGAAGGATTGTATATTCCATACTGCGCATAAACCGCGGAGCGCGTCGGCTCGGGGACTGGACAGATTCCCAGGTCGGGCCATACGTATTTTTCGCCTATATAATAAATATTGCCTTTTTCGCCGCCGACGATTCGGATGCTGCCGTGAGCCCCGGTTTCTTCATCTTTGTTTATACAAAAAACCTGAGGGCCGGTATTAACAATCGTTTCATTTTCCTGGGCGACGTTTGTGTATAAAGTAAAGTCTTCGGCCGCTGGAGCGATATTTACAATTTTGATATCGCGGACTATTTTAAGCGTGGTGGATATGTCAATATACTTGACATCGCAGCTAAAAATTAAAAGCCCCATTTTTTCGTGGGGATCGCGCTGAAGTTTATCGAATTTAGCGGCGTCGGAAAAATCCATGGTTAATTTAGTTATTTCGGCCCCCGGCATGGACGAAAGTAAAAAATCTACGTTTTTTTTAATTTCTGGAATCGTCTCATACAATTTGACGAGTTTTACTTTGTTTTCAATCAAATCGCTTTTATATTTTTTTTCAAGGTTTTCGCTTACGTATTGCATGGCTATATTAAGCGCGCCTTCGGCGAGATAGGTGACCACGTTCTGCCTGTGAACTATAAAAGACTGCGTATGTTCGGAAGTGGAACGCTTGATTAAGGCGAAGCCAAAAATAAGCATAAATAAAACTATCGGCAGCAGCATCAAAACGGCATTGCCGGAAACGTCGCGCGCGCGGCGGCTCGAAAGGCCGGACTTTAATCCGGCGTATATAAGACGGTTATTGCATTTAATTATCATATCAGCATAATTTTAACAAAATATGAGTAGTTTGTCAAACTATATCATAGTTCGATATCATAAGTCCGAACGAAATCGAATTATAAATAAAAAAATATTGCGATTATAGCCTCTATGATGATATAATATATAAAAAAATTCAGAACGCTTGATAAAGGCGTCATTAAGCCTTAAGGCAAAACTGAAATTATTGCCTTAGAATAAATAAAAACGGGAGATTTGAAGATATGAAATCTTACACCGATTATATGTGGTTCAACACTAAAAATAAGGTTGAATTTATAAACATAACCGGCGAAATAGAAGCGCGCTTAACTAAATCTCAAATCAAAGAAGGTTTCGCGCTCGTTTCGGCCATGCATATAACGGCGGGAGTCTTCGTCAACGACGCGGAATCCGGCCTGCTCGAAGATATTAAAGAATGGGCCGAAAAAGTGGCTCCCTTCAATATAAATTACCGCCACCACCGCACCGGCGAGACCAACGGCGACGCGCACCTTAAAAACCTTTTAATCGGCCACGAAATTATAGTTCCGGTAACCGCCGGCGCACTGGATTTCGGCCCATGGCAGCAGATTTATTACGCCGAATTCGACGGCTGTCGCCGCAAACGCCTCATAGTTAAGATAATAGGCGAATAAATTTATAAGGAGCTGACTTAAATGGAAATAAAAATTCTGACCGCCCTTTTTGCCGCGGCGCTTTCGTTGCCCTTTTTATTCGCGAGCGCGCCTGCTATAGCCGGCGAGGCGGATAAAAACTCCGGCGGGATAAACCACGCGGATGAAACTATAAATAAATCCGCCCCGGCCGCGGCGGCGTTTAAACTGCATTATCACAGGCCGGACGGCGATTATAACGACTGGAAAATATGGAGCTGGGGCCTGCCTGAAAGCCTTAATTTAGAAATAAGCCAGGCCGGCATCGATGAATTCGGAGTTATATTTATTATAGACGCCGGTAATTACAAAAATTCTTCTCAGATAGGAATTCTTCCAAAATATAGAGACTGGGCAAAAAAAGACGATCCTAACCGTTATATTGAAATCAATAAGATGCTAAGCGACGGAGTCAAAGACATATATATAGTTTCGGGAAAGAAAGAAACCTTTACCCAAAAACCCGATATCAGCCCTTTTATTAAAGCCGCGTTCTTAGACTCCGAAACCGAAATAACGGCCGTCCTTTCAAAAAAAATAAGCGCGTCCAGGACGGGCTTATTGAAAGTGCGCGTCCATCATGGAGGTCAAACCGAAAACCAGGCCGAAAACTTCGCAATATCACATATCTGGCTTTTAGACGATAACGGCGGCATCTTAGAAGTTAAATCAGGCGGCATAAAAAAAACCGGCCGCAGCGGAAGGGAAAAAGACGCTCCATCAGGCGTAGCCGCCATCACCGCCGCCGCTTCGGAATTAAACGATGAAACGCCCGCTTCTAATATAATTAAAATAAAGCTGGCGGATCATATTAAATACGATTTCAGCGCAGCGCCGCCGGTTATTCAAATTGAAATCGAAGGTTTCCTGGCGGCGCAATTAAAGCCGCGCGATATATTGTATTCGAAAAACTTCCAATACAACGGCGATCTCGGTTGTTTATACGACGCCGGCGCTTCAACATTTAAAACTTTCGCCCCGAGCGCCGAGCGCTGCGAATTAATTATTTACGACACCCACGACACCGAGCAATATCAGGCGCATGAAATGGTCCGCGAATCAGGCGGCGTCTGGTCTGTTAAAGCAGCCGGCGATCTTATAAACAAATACTATAAATACAGAGTGACTATCGACGGCGAGCCGCGCGAAGCCCTCGATCCCTATTCAAAATGCAATACGGCGCATAACGGCCGCGCGATGATAATCGACGATAAAACGCCCGTGGCCGATTCACCGGTTTTTACGATAGATAAAGCGATAATTTATGAAATGCACATCCGCGACTTTACTATCGACGAAAAAACTACCGTTAAAAATCGAGGCAAGTTTCTCGGGGCCGCCGAAGAAAATACGACGCACTCCGAAAACGCCGAAGTTAAAACCGGCATAGGCCATTTAAAAGAGCTCGGCGTAAACACCGTTCAGATACTTCCCATCCAGGATTTCGAAAACGACGAAAAAAGCGAAGCGTATAACTGGGGCTACATGCCCGTTAATTTCAACTCACCCGACGGCTGGTACGCCGGGGATACCGCCAATTCAAGCCGCGTCGGCGAATGTAAAAAGATGATAGACGCCTTCCATCGCAACGGAATAAAAGTGGTCATGGACGCGGTTTACAATCATACGGCCGAAGGAAATGAAATGGTCCGTCACAGCTTTAACGCGCTCGCCCCCAATTACTACTACCGGCTCAAAGTAAACGGCGAATACTGGAACGGCTCGGGCTGCGGCAACGAATTCAAATCAGAATCATATATGGGACGCAAGTTTATAATCGACTCGCTCAAATACTGGGTGCGCGAATATAAAATCGACGGCTTCCGCTTCGATCTGATGGGGCTTATGGACACGGAAACCATTTATTTATTGACGGACGAACTTAAAAAAATAAAACCGGATATTTTTATTTACGGTGAGCCCTGGGCCGCGGGCGCCGCGGGCATAGAGCCCTCCGTTAAAGGCGTACAGCGCGGCAAAGGCTTCGCCGTTTTCAACGATACATTCCGCGACGCCATAAAAGGTTCCGTCTGGAACGACAAAGGCGGCTACGTGCAGGGAACGAGCGGCGTCGGGCTGATCGAGCGCGGCGTTATCGGAAGCATTCTCGATTTCGCCTCATCGCCGCTCGAATCGATCAACTATTGCGAGGCGCACGACAACCGCACGCTATACGACACTCTCATCCACACGACCGCTTACGACAAATCGATAACGGCTAAAAAAATAATTAAAATGCATAAACTCGCCTGCTTTTTAACTCTGACCTCGCAGGGCATTCCCTTCCTGCATGCGGGCCAGGAAATGATGCGCTCCAAAGACGGCGAAGAAAACAGTTATAATAAACCCGATTCGATAAATAAAATATACTGGGACTTAAAAATTGAAAACGGCGAAATCGTTAATTTAGTTAAAGAACTTATATCGATGAGAAAGGCGCACCCGATATTTCGAATGAAATCGGCTAAGGAAATATATGAGAATTTTAAATTTTTATCCCACGATCTTAGAATTCCGGTCGCCCCCAAATGCCTCGCCTATCTCATCGAGCGCGGCGCCACTGGCGACAGATGGCAGGCGGCGTTAGTCCTGCTAAACCCGAGGCGCGATACGATCAAATTTATTTTACCTGAAGATAAATGGAAACTTTACTACCATAACGACTCATTCAATCCGCAGACGCAGGCTGGCGGCCTTACTTCCGAAATCGAACTCGCGCCGATTTCGGCGTCTATTTTATACCGTGATTAATTATATCAGCGCAGATTCGCAAGGAGATTTTTTTGCAAAAAACCTTAAATATCGTAAATAAAATTCTGATATTTTTTCTGGGCGCTTTTTTATTCGCGCTGCCGTCACTTTTTTCACGCATGTGTTACTCCCACTGCAGCGCGCCGAAAGAATTCGCCATTTACGCGGGCGCGGGAATCGGCGGTTTGTTAATAGCCCTGATAATTATATTAAGAAAACCTAATATAACTTTCAGGACGCCGCTCGGAGTATTATTGCTCGCGGCCTATACGGCCTCCCTTTCGCTTTCGCTTTTTAATACGCAATCGGCGGCGCTTACTACATTCAAACTTCACTATTATTTCGTCATCGCCCTCTGGTTTTGTCTTTTCTTATATTCGTGCAACGAAAATACCGACAACACCGAAATATTTTTAACCACTATACTCGCTTCGGGTATCTTTCCCGCGCTGGTCATAATAGGCGAGGCTTTCGGCATCAGCGCGCTTAAAATATGGCAGAACGTCGATTCGACGGGAGTAACCACACGCCAGACTTATATATCCACTTTCGGCAATCCCGACTTCGCCGCGCCGTTTTTCGGCGTTTTATGCGCTTTGAATATAAGATTTTTATTATTCGCCGAAACCGCGCCTAAAAAAATTCTTTTATGGATAACGCAGTTTCTTTTTGCCGCTTCGCTTTTTATACCGCTTTGCCGCTCATCACAGATAGCTTTCGCCGTTTTTTTAATTTCTTACTTCATAATACTCAAAAAAATCGCGCCTAAAAAAATACCCTCTTTTATAAATATAATAGTCTCTTTCGTGGCCGTAATATTTTTCATACAGCTCAAAGATATGCTTTCGGCTACCGGCGAAACTATTATTTCAAGAGGATTGGAACTGTTTTTCAGCGAAGAGACCACTTCTAAAAGGCTTTATATGCTCGCGGCCGGCTGGCAGATTATAAAAGCCAATTTTTATTTCGGCGGCGGCCTTAACACCATGCTTTTAATATTTCCACAATACGCCCAATCGCTCGACCAATCTTTAGCCATGTGGCAGGGCGTTCCTTATTATTTCAATCCGTCGCACCTGCATAACGAATTCGTAAATATTTTCGCCGAAAGCGGCGCTATATCATTCGTTTTATTCACTCTCGCCGTCACCGCGGCCATATACTCCGCATTGAAAGCGGCTTTCAGCAAAAGCGAAAAGGGCGGCGAGCAACCGGCCGTTATCGCCTGCCTTTTAGTTTATATTCTAATAGATTCCTGCTTTAACGTAACCTTCACACTGCCTCACATGATATTTTTATTCGCGGTATTATGCGCCATGGCCTTCAACGCGGGCGCTTCAGATAAAAACAACTGGTTTTCATTCAATATAAGCGGATGGTTTTACAGGATTATCGCCTGCCTTTTAATAATTTTATTCGCCCTGATCAGCGCGATATTCGGAATTAAATATATTAATTCCGACTGGTATCTCATGCAGGGTAAAATTTACGAAGTAAGCGATAACGAAAGTAAGGCGCTTCAATTTTACGAAATGTCGTCGCGGCTTTTCGATTTAAAAACCGCACCTTATTTGTTCGGCGCCGATATACATAAAAAACGCCGGCAATATAACGAAGCAGCAGCCATGCTGGTCAAAGCCACTAATATAAACCTTTCGCTGCCCATCGTTTACGAACTCGCCCAGATCGCCATACGCCACATGGATCTAAACACTGAATTCCGTTACCTTTACTTTTTAACCCGCTCTTATCCGCGATTCGACGAGCCGTTCTATCTTCTCGGCCTGCGATGGCTCAAGGAAAAAACGGTTAACCGCGCGGCTTATAGCGAAGCGAAAAAATGCTTTGAAACAGCCCTGGGGCTCAACCCGAATCATATAAGCGCCCGGATGTCGCTCGCCGAACTTTATTATGAAACGCTCGACTATAAAGAGTGCGCGGCGCAGATCGACGAGGCGCTTAAAATATCGCCTGAATTAAAAAACGCCCGATACCTCAAATCTTTACTTAAAGGCTTTATATACGATGAATTTTAAGCATTGGAGAATGTCGCGCATGTATAAAACAAACAAAAATTTATCTTTATATCTATCTTTGTTTTTATTTTTGTTTTCATCTGTCACGGCGGTTATTGTAATTATCGCACCGCCCGCCGCATGGTGCGCCGAAGCTAAACCCGCAATTCAAAACGATTTTAAATTTCCGCCAAATGGCAACATCGTTAAACTGCCGCTTCAAAATATCGATATATGCCTTATCGACAATTATAAAACCGCCGAAATAATAATCAAAGGCGATTTCGACATATCTACGGCCGCGGGCGGCTCATCTGATAAAAATTTTAAAACGGCCGGACGTTCCCTCAGCCTGAAAATAACCGGCATATCGAAATCAAAACCGGCCGTGATAAAGTATTACGCGGTATTAAAAACACTGCCTTATTCGCATATACACCGCGACGATAAAAAAATAGAAGCGCATGAAACTATCGGCGGTCTTAATAAAAATTTCGGCCCGCTGTCGTTTTTTACGTACGGCTGTGTTTTATCTCCGGCGCGCGGCGGCGCGGATATCGACGTACGAACTTTATTCTGCGCGGCCGGGCCTTTCGCCGATGAAAAAGAATGCCGCGAATTCTGCGACCGCATGCGCGCCCTCCATAAAATACCGGCTTTCCTGCATTGCGTCCGCGAAAAAAAGCCGGAATGTTTTTTTAACGCCGCCATAGAATATATCGATTTAAAAAATAAAGACGATAAATCATTATCCGGCGGCGCGCCTTTAAAATCGATTAAACTTAACGGCATTAAAGAACTTCGCGTAAGCGCGGCCGCCGAAATACTTATTAAAAACATGGAATTCGGACGCGGCGATAGATGGCATAATTTTAAAGACGCCCGATATATCGGAGCGATAAAGGTTTCAGGCGATAATCACGGCCTGCTGCAGATAATTAACGAAATAAGTTTCGACGAGCTTTTAAAAGTGGTCGTCCCCTCCGAAATCGAAGCCGATTCGGCCCATCAGGCTGTCTGCGCGCAGGCCGTGGCGGCGCGCTCCGAAGTGCTCGCGAAATTTAAAACGCGCCACACCGACGCCGATTACGACTTTTGCGCATCCACTCACTGCCAGGCTTACGGCGGCATAAATAACAAACGAACTTCCACCGATAGAGCGGTCGATGAAACAAGCGGCATGATAATGTTTTCCAACGGCCATATCGTCGATACGGTCTATCACGCCAACTGCGGAGGCCTTACGGAAGATTCGAACAAAATATGGAGCGCGCCTTTCGACGCCGCGCTGGTTAAAATAAACGATTCCACGCTCGAGACCGTTTTTAATTTTTCGACCGATGAAAACGGCCTGAAAAATTTTATTTTAAATCCGCCGCCATCATACTGCTCGGTGAAAGGCGCCTGCAACAACCCTGACAAGTATCGCTGGAAGCGCGAATTTAGCGCATCTGAAATCGATGATATGATTAAAAAACAATACGATATCGGAGAGATTAAAAAAATTAAAGTAAGCGAACGCGGCGCGTCCGGCCGCGCCATTGCTTTACAACTAACGGGCGCCCGCAAAACCGTCACGGTTTACAAGGAGCTTCCCATAAGAAAACTTTTTGGAATGCTGCGTTCATCGCTGTTTATAATAGAAACCATCCCCGGCGGCCCGAAAGACGCCGAAACAAGGTTTATATTCAAAGGAGCCGGATGGGGCCATGGCGTGGGAATGTGCCAGGACGGCGCCAAAGGAATGGCGATTACCGGCAAAGATTTTAAACAGATTTTGCTTCATTATTATTCAAAATCAAAAATTCTGGATTTCAAATAATTTTATTATATGCCCGCCCGCCACAACCCTGACGCGATTCGGCGGGACGGCGGAACGGCTATTCTATAACATTCATAACGCGCAGTTGCGGCGCCTTGATGGTGCCCGCGTTTTTGATATATTCTATCATGGCGTCTCTTAAATAAAATCCATCGTCTTTGATATTGGCGGCGTTTTTAAAAAATATATTGCCGTTCTGATTTCCTTCGGCCATATATGAAATCGTCGATAACCGGTAAACTTTATCCGGCCAAACGGCGGCGCCGTTTACTTTAACGTCGCGCGCGGTTTTTGAAACCGCATCGAGCGTAAACGATACGCCCGAATCGAATTGATAACCTGATATTTCTCCATATTTTGCGGCTATAAAATTAAAAATATCAACGATATCCGAGCCTTTTAATTCCATAGTGGTTATGCTGTTGTCGAAGGGCAGAATCTTGAGCGTGGTGGCTATTGTAATATCGCCGGCGGGCATCATATCGCGTATGCCGCCCGAATTAATAATAGCGATATCGCATCCGCCCGCCTTTTTTAATATATCGCAGACTAAAATTCCGAGCGGCATGTCTCGTTTATGTTTTTCATCGTCGCCGTAGGACATTTCAGTTTCGCAAACGCCCAGTTTTATATTGACCCGCTCGCCCATCTTCTTTTCGTAGTCTTTGATTAAAAGCGAAACGGGGGAACTTTCATCGGCCGAGATGTTAGAGTCTATAAGGTTTAACGCGCCTTTATAGTTAATGATTTTTTTCGTTTTAATATCCATATCGATATCGAGCCTGCCTATGTAAACTCCCCATTTAAAACCCTGAAGAATAAGCGTGCCGCCCATTCCGTTTTCGGCGCCATTTTCGATAAGATGCGGTTTCATTAAAATGGTGTTGGTGTGGCCGCCGACTATTACGTCTATATTTTTAGCGCTTTTGGTGAATTCCAGGTCGGGCTCGTAACCTAAATGAGACAGCAACACGACCAGATCCGCTTCTTTTTTGAGCCGCTGCGCCAGAGTATTTATAGTCTTTTTTTCGTCGGTGATATATATTTTTTCGAGAAGTTTAGCCGGAATAACGTCCCACGCGGTTTTTCCGATGGCGCCCATAAGCGCTATCTTTACCCCGCCGCGCTTAATTATTTTATGCGATTCAAAGACCGGCTTATCGCCGTCTTTATAAAAAACATTGGCGCAAAGCATAGGAAATGAAGCATGTTTTAACTGCTTTAATAAATTATCGAGGCCGTCGTCCAGATCGTGATTGCCGAGCGTGGTGGCATCATAGCCTAAAAGCGAAAAAACCTTCATATCGGCCTCGCCTTTAAAAAAAGTATAAAACGGCGTTCCCTGGAATATATCGCCCGCGTCTAAAAGCAGGGCGTTTGGCGCCTGACTCCTTATTTTTTTAATAAATTCATAATGCCTGGCTGAACCGCCCAGATTTTTACCCGTGCCGGGCATGTCGAAAGGCGTTAAATGAGAATGAATATCGTTGGTGTGAAGTATGGTGACGCTCGCGGTTTCGGCGGCCGCCGCGACGGGCGCAACTGCCTCCCATGGCATCTGAAAAGATAATAAAACTATTAAACAAATTAAAGCCGTTATAACTCCGTGAAAACAGGCCGCGTTTTTTGGGGTACAATTACCGCCTGAATTCATAAATTTCTTAGCCAATTAACCTCTCTCCTCCCGGCGGCTCGGCCGCCCGCCCCGCCAAGCGCATTCGCGGCCGGTGCAAAAATAATCAACCGCATATACTATCATAAAAACGGATCAGTATAAGTTGGTAAGACTTGAATCTTTATAGTAATGACTTATGATAGCGTCGTGATTTTTACCGTCTTTAGCCATACCATAAGCGCCGCTCTGGCACATTCCCACGCCATGACCGAAACCGGCGCCGATAAACATGAAGAATCGCGGTCGTCCCTTCTTATCGTAAGCGGTTTCAACTATGAATTTTGAGGAGCGCAGCGGAGAATAAGTAAAAAGCCTTCTTATCTTAAGCTCGTTCTTAATTATCTTTTTACCGCGCGTGCCTATTATTTCCAGGGAATCGACATGGCCGGAAAAAGACCTTTTACGGGGTATTATTCTTAAAATATCGCCGATATCGAGATCTTTAAATGAATTATTTATAACGCCCGCATCGATTTTTCTTATCCAGCGCGACTGATAGTTTTTAATGGCGCCGCCCGCGCCGCAGTACGAATCGCCTGAAGAACTGACGAAACGCTCTAAAAATAAAGGATTGAATATATTTTCGTTTTCATTAGCGCCTTTTATATTACTCGTTCCGCTTAAATATTTCATATCTCCCCAGCCGCTTATTTCAGAACTCGACTGGGTATGACCGCCGCAGTTATCCGAATAAATAGCATCGCATATTTTGCCCTTATAGGTAATAACGGTGCCCGCCGTTTTTAAAACCGCGTCGCTCGAAGCCGGCCGCTCCCATGAAACGCCTCGATACATCTGGCAGTGCTGATCGTCGCAAAGATCATAACCATGCTTAGCGTGCTTTTTTAAAATATTTTTTTTGTAAAGCGCCTCTGAACGAGCGCATATAGCCTGCGCCATCAGCGCTTCCGGCGGAAAGCCGGCCGGCATTTCGGAAGGAAGAACCGAAACGAGATAACTTTCAAGTTCCACTTTATTAATTACGATAAAAAAATTTTTATGTTTAACGAAATTAAAGCCGCCTCTGTAATAACGGGATTCACTCGATTCCCAGGGACTTCCGGCGCCAACTTTTATGCCTTTGAACAGAACCGTTTCTTCATCGGAAACCGGCTTTAAATAAAGATCATCGGAACCTAATTCAAACGCTCTGCCTGTATTTAAGTTTTTAATGTGAAATTTATTATTTTTTACATATAATTCATATTCGTTTTCATTGATATTCCTGTCATTGCCCGTAAAAAGTTTTTTACGTTTTTTTCCGTTATATATTACAAACTCAGCCGACGACTTTAATTTAATCGATGAAAGTTGCACCGGTTCGCCTTTCGAATTGGTATTAAGACCGACTAATACTTCCTGCGGCGCGGCATTTTTTAGTTTTTTCGAAATCAGCGCATTAACCCTTCGAGGCTCTAAAGACGCCTGCTGCTTTACGGGCGTACGCTCGGAAGTCATTTTTTTATAAAGCTGTGAAAGCTGTTTATATATTTTTTTTATTTCGTTATCGTCTTTTAATTTTTCATATATTCTTCTATAATATTTATAAGCGTTTTCAATATCACCGCTTTTCAAAAGCAGCGGGGCTGCGTCTAATAATATTTCAAAATTGGAAGTATCGCTTTTATATGCTTTGATATATGCTTCACAGGCCGATTTTATATCGCCGGCTTTTTCGTATGAACTCGCTAAAAGGTAAAGATACGGAGAAAAATCAGGATATATCTCATTTAATTTCTTAAAAGTCGCGGCGGCGCCTTCGTAATTTTTAGTTTCAATTTCGCTCATGCCTTTTAATAAAAATAATTTTCTTTTACCTTCGTCATCGCCGGCCTTTAAATCAAGCGATTTAAGGGCTTCTTTATAATTGCCGTTCATATAACAGGAAAGCGCGTAATAATAGTTGGCCGTAAAATCATCCGGTTGTTTTTTTACGGCCTGATTATATGCTTTGATCGCGCCCGTCGAATCGCCGAGTTGTCTTAAAACGTGGCCCTTCATCAGTATCAGATCGAGACGATCGGGTTTAGCGCTGATTAATGAATCCAGGCGGGCGACTGCGTTTTCGTGCATACCGCCATAGTACATAGTCAGGATTTCGTTATCTTCTGCGCTTAAATTACCGAAAGGTTCCTGGTATGGCCAGGAAATCTTCAAAGTCATTATGAATATTAAAGTAGTAGTTAAAAACGATAAAATAATTTTTCTCATCGTGTTATTTATCGGAATAATAATTCAAAGATTAACGCGAAATAATTTAATTTAATTAAAGTTTAATTAAAGTTTGAATTGAAATAATTTATTATCTCTGATATAATATGTCTTAATTAAAACTTCAAGGAGAGCACGATGTTCAACTTAACTAAGATAATTTGCACGCTTGGCCCGGCATCCAACAATATCGAAATCATTAAACTTTTAATACAGGCCGGAATGGACGTGGCAAGGCTTAACTTTTCACACGGCAGCCACGCCGACCATCTGGCTAACATAAATCTGATAAGACGCGCTTCCAGAGAGCTAAAATGCCATATAGCCATTCTGGCCGACCTGCAGGGGCCGAAAATAAGAGTCAGCAAACTTCCCGACTCAAAACCCATAGAACTTATAAACGGAACGGAAGTCACGGTTACCACGCGCGAAAATTGTTTCGGCGCCGATATTATTCCTACTATTTATAAAAATCTTCCTTACGACGTCCGGCCGACATCTACAATACTTTTAGACGACGGTTTAATGGAGCTTAGCGTGATAAAAGTTTTATCGGACACCGACGTTTTGTGCCGCGTCGTAAAAGGCGGAACGCTTAAAGAAAAAAAGGGGATAAACCTTCCCGACGCGAGCGTGTCCGCGCCCGCCGTAACCGAAAAAGATTTCGAAGACCTCGCATTCGCCCTCGCTAACGAAGTTGACTACGTCGCCCTTTCGTTCGTAAGGCACGCAAGCGATATAGAAAACGTGAAGCGCTTCATACACAAAAAATCTTTGGATACGCCTGTAGTGGCTAAGATCGAGCGACCCGAGGCGGTAATTAATTTCGAGAGCATTTTAAAGGCTGCCGACGCGATAATGGTAGCGCGCGGCGATCTCGGCGTTGAAATGGCGCCGGAAAAAGTCCCTCAGATTCAAAAAAATATAATACATAAATGCAATCTCGAAGGCAAACCCGTAATAGTAGCGACTCAAATGCTTGAATCGATGACCTCTAACCCCAGGCCGACAAGAGCGGAATCCTCCGACGTCGCCAACGCCATACTCGACGGCGCCGACGCGATAATGCTTTCCGGCGAAACGGCCGCCGGAAAATACCCTGTAGAAGCGGTTAAAATGATGTCGGCGATAGCTAAAGAAGTCGAACCCATAATAATTAAGCGCTGCAACGAATCTAAAACCCGCATAATCAATCCGCTTTACGGCGCGGCGGACAGCCTCTGCTATGCAAGCAGCGAAGCGGCGGCGGAAATAAAGGCGCGTCTCATCGTCACATATACCGAAAGCGGTTCCACTGCGCTGTTAGTATCTAAATACCGTCCTAAAACCCCTATAGTCGCCATTACCATGTCGGATGCAATCGGACGGCGCGTAAACCTTTACTGGGGAGTTATTCCGACGGTCATCGAAAAAACCGCGTCAACCGACGAAATGATCCGGCTCGCCGAAAAGGCCGCGCTGGACTCAAAAATCGCCTCACCTGGCGATTATATTGTCATAACGGGCGGTTCGCCGATCGGCCGCTCCGGTTCAACCAACCTTATGAAAGTTCATAAAATAGGCATTAATCCGGCCGTGACAGGCCAGAACGGCGCGGCGGAAACGGCCGTGAAGCTGATTAAAGAGTGCGCGCAAAACGGCGTAAAAATTTCCATCGACAGGCAAAAATGCACGGGTTGCGGCATTTGCGTAAACTGCTGCGCCTTTAAAATATTCGGATATCAAAACAATAAAATATTTATCAACGACGAAAATATTTGCGACTGCGCCGCCGAAAAAATGTGCGTAAACAAATGTTCGACAGGCGCAATAACCATTGACAAATAATTAAATATATAATAAATCAGGTGTGACGGCTATGGACGATTATACTTATAACGAAAACCCCGGTTCCATTAACGCGCTGATCGAAGAAAAAAAACGGCTTTCAGACGAACTGACTTCGCTTAAAGCGGAGTATAAAGTTATCGCCTCGCGCAAAAACGAACTTGAAAAAATGCTTGAAAGCATAGGTGAAGGCGTGATTGCAGTCGATTTGAACATGCGAGTCATATTCTGCAATAAAACGGCCGTAGTGATTTGCGGCTGCGACAGCCACGGCGCCACCGGCCGGCCGCTCGCCGAAAACTTCAATCTCATAAACGCCACCAGCCGCGAAGCGGCCGCTAATCCGATCGAAAAAACCTTTCAAACCAGCCAGATCGTAGGTCTTGAACATAACAGCGTCATTATAACCCCCGCCGGCGAAGAAAAATATCTTTCCGCCACCAGCGCGCCTATTTTCGACGACTCCGGCAAATTAAACGGGGCTATATTAGTTTTTCGTGATATATCCGACCGCAAAAAAATGGAAGAAGAGCTGCTTAAGGTAAGCAAACTCGAATCTTTAGGCGTTCTTGCCGGTGGAATAGCCCATGACTTCAATAACCTGCTTACCGGAATAACCGGCAATATATCATACGCGAAATTCATAATATCCGAAGACAGTCCGGCGCAGGAGGCGCTCAATACCGCCGAAGAAATCGTTTTTAAGGCCAAAGACCTTACATCTCAATTCCGCACTTTCTCCGGCGGCGGCGCGCCCGTAAAAAAAACCGTTTACGTTTCCGACACTATAAAACCGGCCGTAGATTTCGTTTTACGCGGCTCGAAAGTAAAAGCCTCATACGAAATAAACGACGAGCTCTGGCCCGCCGAAATCGACGAAGGCCAGATAAAGCAATTAATAACCAATCTGGTAATTAACGCAATGCAGGCCATGCCGGGCGGCGGCAATTTATTAATCGGGGCAAACAACGAATTAATCGACGCGCAGAATTCTTTGAATATACCCGCGGGTAAATATCTCAAAATTTCATTTAAAGACGAAGGCGACGGAATCGCTCCTGAAAATATATCCAAAATATTCGATCCTTATTTTTCAACCCGGCAATCCGGCAGCGGCCTCGGCCTTACGGCGTCTTATTCGATCGCCAGAAAACACGGCGGCATTATTACGGCCGAGTCGCTCCGGCGGCAGGGAGCCACTTTTAACGTCCTTCTGCCGGTATCGCTTAAAAATGAAACCGCCCGTGAACCGCAAAAATTCATAAAAAACCATCACGGCCACAAAATATTAGTCATGGACGATGAAAGCATAGTGCGCGAAGTTACGGCGAATCTGTTAAAGCATTTAGGTTATCAGGTACATACCGTAAAAAACGGCAGCGAAGCCTTGAGCTCTTATAAGGAAGCCGCCGGCGCAGGCAGGCCGTTCGACGCTTTGATACTCGATTTGATAGTGCCGGGCGATCTCGGCGGCGCGGAAGTGGTTAAAAAATTGAAAGACGGCGGAGCTGCTCCACGCGCAATAGCCGCAAGCGGATTTTCAAATGAAATGGTAATGTCTAAATTTGAAAAATACGGATTTTGCGCTATGATTTCAAAACCTTATAAAATAAAAGAATTAGACGAGCTGCTGCAAAAGATAATCAAAGAAAATTAAAAAGCGGAATTTATTTAAAACTGGCCGCAGACAAAGTTAAACAGAAGGCATTATGAAAAAAAAAATTGTCGATAAAATAATTAAAAGCAGGCTCGCGCCCTTAACTATCGCTTCAATCGGAATTATTTTCAGCGTGCTTTTTTTTATAATCGAATATAAAGACCGCATCGCCGATCACGAAAATGTCTTTAAAAACGATATGAAGCGTTCGGCTCTTCAACTCGAACGTAAAATAGAACTTAACGAAGCTATCTTCAATAATCTGAGCTCTCTTTTTCAAACGCCTGCCGCCGACTATATCAGCAGCAGCGTGTACAAAAAAATATCTTCGAATATACTTCAAAATTCAAATTTTTTCTCATCGATGCTCTGGCTTATAAATTTAAACCCCGGCAAGGTAATTTTCGGAACGAACGGCCGCAATGAAACTGGAGGCTTTTTCGATTTACTCGCGCCTGAAATTATGCCGAAAACCCTCCCAAAAGAAAATAACGCATTTCTGCTCAAATATTTTTCGCCTTCAGAATCGATTAAGGGGATTTCAATAAAAGAACTTAAAAACATTTTAATCTCCAACGAAAAATTCTTAAGAAACCATCCGCTTAATAAATATTACGCGTTTCTTTCGACGCGGCCTTTAGCCGGAATTAAACCGCCAGTGATTTATTGCGTGGTCCCCATTATCGAAGGCGAAACCGCCGCCGGAAGCGCCGGAATAAAAGGGTATATCATTTTTATTAACAGCGCGGAAGAAATGATAAAAAAATCTATGAGCGCCTATCTTGCGCCCGGAATTAAACTTACGGTTACGGACAGCAGCGACGAGAAAACTATTTACAACGATAATTTTAACAGCTATCCGGCCGCGCTGTCCTATTCTAAAAACCTCAATATTTTCGGTCTGGACTGGCGTTTCACCTGGGAGGGAAGTTATAAATACGCGGGCGGCGCGCGAACCGGCATGATCTGGGCGCTTTCGTTAAGCGGCCTGCTGGTGACAATTTTGATATCGATTATTATAAGAATACTCCAGATATTCGCCATGAAAGTTGAAAGTGAAGTCGATGTAAGAACATTAGAACTTTGCGCCACCAACAACGAACTTGCCGCCGAAATCAAAGAACGCCACCGCGTCGAAGGCGAGCTCAGAATTTCGAGCGCGAATATTTCAAATATACTTGAAAGTATAACTGACGGCTTTTTATCTATAGACCGCGATCTTAAATTTACTTACGTTAATCCCGCCGCCGAAAAAATTTTAAACGCCAGGCGCAACGAACTTATAGGCAGAAAACTTTCAGATATTTTTCCGCAGACTTTAGCGTTCAAATTTTATAAAGAATTTGAAAAAGCGATGTACGAATCCGTTAAAACGGTATTCACCGAATTTTATCCGCCTTTTAACAAATGGTTCGAAATGAACGTTTATCCTGCCCCGGACGGCATTTCAATATATTTCCAGGATATCACCCGCCGCAAAATCGCCGAAATAGAACTTCAGGGCGCTAAAGACGCCGCCGCCGAAGCCAACCGCGCCAAAAGCGAATTTTTAGCGATGATGAGCCATGAAATAAGAACGCCGATGAACGCTATAATAGGCTTTTCCGATATGCTTCAGGAAACCGGCCTCGATTCACAACAGCTCGATTATATCAAAAACATAAAAACCGGCAGCAGCATTCTGGCAACGCTTATAAGCGACATACTCGACTTTTCGAAAATAGAAGCGGGCCGCCTCGACATCGAACCCATCGAATTTAATTTATTTGAAATAGCCGATGAAGTAATTAACATTTCGCGCGCGGCGGCCATCGAAAAAGGCCTTGGTTTAAAAATAGAATACGACGGAGAAATTACCCGCAACGTAATCAGCGACCCGTACAGGTTGAGGCAAATTTTACTCAACCTTATCAGTAATTCAATAAAATTTACCGAAACCGGCGATATCAAATTGATTATAAAACTCATTTCGCAAACCGAAGATAAAATAAAAATTAATTTCGAAGTTATCGACCGCGGAATCGGAATAGCCTCCGATAAACTCGAACTGATTTTTTCTCCGTTCGTTCAGGCGGACGGCACGATCACCCGCAAGTACGGCGGAAGCGGCCTGGGCCTTGCCATATCTAATAAACTCGTTTCTTTATTAGGCGGCGAAAAAATATGCGTAAAAAGCAGCGAGGGCGAAGGCAGCGCTTTCGGTTTTGAAATCGACTTTAAAAAAGGCTCGCCATGCGCCGATTATAACCATGAAGACGAAGCCGCGGCGGCGGCCTCTAAATGCGGCGGCCGGAAATATGACCTGCTTCTTGTAGAGGATAATCCCCTCAACGTTAAACTGATCAAAAGTTTTTGCGAAAAAAAAGGTCACAATATTACGGCCGCTGAAAACGGGGCGGTCGCTCTGGATATAATCAAATTTTCACGATTCGACGCGGTGCTCATGGACGTTCAGATGCCGGTTATGGACGGCCTCGAAGCCTCCCGCCAGATAAGAAAAGCCGGTATAAATATCCCGATAATAGCTATGACGGCTGCCGCGACGAAAAGCGACGAAGACGCGTGCATAAAAGCCGGAATGAACGCTTACACTTCAAAACCCGTTAAATTAAGAGAGCTGCTTCCGCTTATCACGCGGATTATCGCGGCGGCTTGCGAAAAAGATGCGCCGGGCGGCATCGATGGCGGCCAAAGTGCCTCGCGGCCGGCCGCATCTTCTTCCGGGAGCGCTTCTAATGAAAAAGTATTCGATTATGAAACCTTGAAAGATAATATGGACGGCGATATGCATTTAATGTCTGAAATAATTAAAATGTTTCTGGATGCATGGCCGCCATACTTACAGGACATCGCAAACGCGATCGAAGAGGGAAACGCCGACAGGTTAAGGCATTGCGCCCACAGGTTAAAAGGCTCGGCGCTTAATGCGAGCGCCGTTGAAATAGCCGCATCCCTTTATGCTTTAGAGCAAATGGGCAAAAACGGCGAAATTGAAAACTCCAGGAAAATATACGAATCGTTAGAAGAAAAATTTACGCGCTATAAAACTGAAACCAACTTCGAAAGATTCAATAAGATTCAATAAGATTCAATAACCAACTTCGAAAGATTCAATAAGATTCAATAAATCAATTTTAAGGGAGACCACGATGAGTGAAAAATCGATAAAAATATTGCTGGTAGAGGATAATCCTTTAGACGCCCGCACTTTTAATCTTATGCTTTCGCACTCTAAATCGATTTTTACTTTTGAAATCAGCGAAACCGACTGTCTTGAAACCGCGATTGAATTAATCGGCCAAAAACCTTTCGACGTTATTTTATTAGACCTTTCGCTGCCTGACGAATCGGGGCTCGATACTCTCACCCGCCTTTTAAAGCATTCAAAAGACACTCCTATAATAGTGCTCACGGGCATCGACGACGAGCTTACCGGAATAAACGCCGTAAAAGCGGGCGCGCAGAATTACCTGGTTAAAGGGCAGGTCAATAATAAATTTTTAGTCCGTTCTATCTGCTATGCGGCGGAGCGCCATTACCTATCGAACGAAATTGAAAAGAAACTTCAAAAAGAGCTGGAATTAAGCGAAGAGCGCTTTAAACATCTCTACAATTCATCGCCAATTATGATGTTTTCGTTCGACTCCGACGGAAATTTCTGCGACGTTAATTCAAAATGGCTCGAAGAAACCGGCTACAGTCGGATCGAAGTAATGGGCAAGCGTTTCGATTTTTTAATACCGCCGCACCACAAAAAACTTTCATCTTCCGAAGTTTCGCCGCATTTTTTAAAAGCCGGACATATAAAAGATTACGTCTGCCAGTACATAAAAAAAGACGGAACGATAATCGACGTACTTATAAATTGCGTTTTAACCGCGGAACCTTTCGGCAAAAAACTCGGCCTGGCCGTAGTTCAAAATATAACCGAACAATGCCGTATGGAAATAGAGGTCCTCGGCGCGCATGAAAAACTCGAAAAACGCGTAAGGGAGAGAACCGCGGAACTCGCAAAGACAAACGAAGAACTTCAAAAAGAAATAGCCGAAAGAAAAAAAGTCGAAACCGATTTAAAACAGGCGAAAGAATACGCCGAATTAATTTATCAGGTAACCCCGAGCGCTATTTTTACCGTGGATAAAAACTGCACTATAACCAGTTGGAACGACCGGGCCGCCGAATTAACCGGATACAGCTCTAAAGAGGCCATCGGCAAAAAATGCTTTATACTTTGCCGCGATAAATGCTTTCCACTCGAAAATTCCGCCGAGGCGAAGGAAAATAAAACCAGAACGATGGAAAGCGTCATCATGACTAAAGACGGAATTATAAAAACCATTTTAAAAAACAGGGGCATTCTAAAAGACAACGAAGGCAATTATATTGGTTTTATAGAAAGTTTCGACGATATTACCGAGCGCAAGCAAAACGAGGAACAGCTCCGCAAATTGTCCTACGCCATCGAGCAGAGCCCGGTTTCAGTCGTTATAACTAATATACAGGGCGATATCGAATATGTAAACCCCAAATTTTGCAATATGACCGGATATACGCCGGAAGAAGTGACGGGCAAAAATCCGAGTGTCCTTAAATCCGGCCAGGTCCCCGCTGAAACCTATAAACAGCTCTGGAACACTATTATATCCGGCCGCGAATGGCACGGCGAGCTTCATAACAAAAAAAAGAACGGCGAACTTTTCTGGGAATTCGCCTCCATATCGCCCATAAAAAATAAAAATGGAATGGTCACTCATTTTCTTGCCGTGAAAGAAGATATAACCGAGCGCAAAAAAGCCGAGTTCGAACTTCAATATGCAAAAATACAGGCGGATTACGCCAATATCGCTAAAAGCGAATTTTTAGCCAATATAAGCCATGAAATAAGAACGCCGCTTAACGGAATAATAGGCTTTACCGATGTATTGCTCAACACGAATCTCAAAGACGAACAGTTCGATTATGTAAAGACTATTAAAAACAGCGGCATGATTTTACTAAAATTAATAAACGATATACTTGATTTTTCAAAAATCGAATCGGGAAAGCTCGAACTGGAAGAAATTAATTTCGACCTGGAGCTCGCCTGCTACGAAGTCTGTGAAATGATAGGCTTTATAGTCATAAATAAACCTATTGAAATTTTATGCAATATCGACGACGAAATAGCCTCTTATTATTGCGGCGATATAACTAAAATCAAGCAAATTCTAATCAATCTGCTCGGAAATTCTTCAAAATTTACCGAAACCGGCGAAATTTCGCTCTCGGTGGACAAAGCCGAAGAAACGCATAATAAAGTAAAACTTCACTTCTGCATAAAAGACACGGGCATCGGAATCATCGAAGACAAACTCGACATGATATTTGAAACCTTCAAGCAGGCGGACGGCTCGATAACCAGAAAATACGGCGGCAGCGGTCTCGGGCTTTCGATATGCAAAAAACTGGTTCACTTTATGAAAGGCGAAATCTGGGTGGAAAGCCTTTGCGGCGCCGGAAGCAACTTCCATTTTACCATATGGCTAAAAAAAACCGACGCCGCAAACGTAAAATTCGATTCTGCCGATGAATCGATTATAAATAAAAAAATTCTAATCATCGACGACAATCAGGCGAATATAGACATATTAGAGCGAATATTGAAATTATCCGGTTTAAAAGCCGACGGCGCATTAAGCGGCGGCGACGCACTCGGATTAATCGAAGAAAAAAAAGCCGTCGGCGATTATTACGACGCGGTCGTAGTCGACATCCAGATGCCGGTAATGAACGGTTATGAAACCGCTTTAAAAATTAGAAAGCACCTTGACGAAAAAATCAAAAATGTTCCTTTACTAGCTTTTTCAACGCTTTTTGACAAAAATATCAAAAAAATCATAGAATCCGGTTTCAGCGGATTTCTACCCAAGCCTATAAGGCGGCAGAAAACGCTTGAAACTATTATAAAAATTCTAAAAGAAAATATTAAAAGCGATATTTACCGCGCCTGCACTTCAGCCACCGCGGCGGAAACTGCCGAAAAAGCCGAGCAGGCGGCGGAAATTCGATACCCGCTGAAGGTAATGCTTGTAGAAGACCATCCGGTTAATCAGAAATTAGTTAAAATAATTCTTACCAGCGCTGGATATAACGTCGATATCGCAGAAAACGGCGAGCAGGCAGTCGAACTTTTTAAAAATGCGCCTTCCGACGAAAGATATAATATAATATTTATGGACATCCAGATGCCGGTAATGGACGGGATTACCGCGACCAAAAAAATAAGGGAATACGAAGCAGATCAGATAAAGAAACAACACGATAAAATAATAATGCAAATCGATTCGGAAAATATAATAAGCAAAAAAGAACGAGAAATGATTTATAACAATATAAACAATAAATTTACTCCGATCATAGCCATGACCGCCAATGTAATCAAGGGCGACCGGGATATTTGCCTTAATTCCGGTATGAACGATTACATAGCCAAACCGATAAAAAAAGAAACCATGATCGAAATGATAAAAAAATGGGTGCTCGACGAAAAAAATAATGCGGGTACTAAACTGTAATATAGAGGTGTATATGGACTTTAACAAATTCGCGGCGGAATTAGATATAGATATTGAAATATTTATCGAGTTGGTCGATGCCTGGATACAATCGACCAATGAGGACATAGCGGCCCTTTATGCCGCAAAGGAATCATCCGACGCAAAAAAAGCCGCCGAACATTCTCATAAAATAAAAGGGGCTTCTTCACAGCTCGGCTTTATTGAAATCGCGGAAGCCGCTAAACTCATCGAACACAAGGCGCGCGTGGGCAATATGGAGGGCCTCGGCGAATCGCTCGACGTATTAAAAGCTAAACGGGATGAAATTATTAAAATTAAAAATGGGTTCGTTTCTTGAATTCGAAGATTGAATCCATGAATTAAGCCGGTTAAAATATATGCCGATACATCGATCATATTAATTAAGAAGTATTTTGATATTATAAAGGTGATTAAATGTTAAAAAAAGTATTTGTATGCGAAGACGAGCCCGCTATAGCTAAACTTATAAAACTCAGGCTTGGCGCCGACGGCATAAAAGACGTCACTATATTCGATAACGGCGAAAAACTGAGCGAACATATTAAAAATGAAATACCGGACCTTTTATTGCTCGACATTATGATTCCCGGCATCGACGGGATGAGCGTATTAAAAAATTTAAAAGCGGACGATAAGACTAAAAATATTAAAATAATAATGCTTAC
Source organism: bacterium UBP16_UBA6123 (assembly GCA_002423385.1). GTDB lineage: Bacteria > Muiribacteriota > UBA9980 > UBA9980 > UBA9980 > UBA9980. The sequence continues at coordinate 4,591 of DIVV01000027.1, read as the reverse complement.
GGCGTTAAGTAAAGAATCAGATATAGTCAAATGCCTCGATAACGGGGCCGATGATTATATTACAAAACCGTTTTCACCGGCCGAACTTTCCAGCCGGGTGAAAAAAATATTGAGATAATCATAATGGATAGCTTTGATTTAATTATTTTTTTAATTACGGTCAATATAGGGTTTCTGATTCTGATAACGGTTTTATTCTCTTATATAATCATAGGTAAAATTTTATCCGGCTATCGGGCCGCGCAAAAAAAAATATTATTTCAAAACCTCGAAGACGCTTTCTTACCGCTGATAGTTTTAGATGACGATTCCGAGGCAAATAAAGTACTCAGCCGCATCAAGCCGGGCGAACTCGAAAACTTCGTCGAATTTATTTCGATTTATTTAACCAATATAAAAGGCGGCGACTTTGAACGGATTATAACCGCTCTATACAAAAGTCCACTTTTTAAAAATTTATGCAAGTTAACTCTTTCAAAAGATATCGATATAAAACTATATTCCATTTACTGCCTTGGCTTAATGAAAAGGCCTGTGTGCATCGATAACTTATATACCGCGCTCGAAGACCCGAATTTTTTCGTCAGAATGGCCGCGGTAAGGACGATCGCTCAAACAGGCTGTCTGGATGCGCTCGATCGGGTACTCGAAACTCTTTCAAAAGAAAAACTGATAACCAGTTATAAGCTCTGTGAAATGTTGTGGCTTTTCGGCGAAAATATTTGTCCTTATATTTATAAGACTCTTCAAAAACGGGATGGAAAAATAATTAAAATCGATTCGGACGATTTATTGACTTCGGCGGTAATCGAACTTTTAGGATATTTCAAATATTTCGGCGCGGCCGGAGAAATCCATCAAATTTTAAAAGAAACTTCACAATATTCGATCATTAAAAGTTGTCTATATTCGCTCGGCAAAATGGTCTATACTGACGCGGCCGCCGATATCGTAAAATATCTCGACTCAGCGGACTCCGAAGTCCGCCTTGGCGCGGTAAAAGCGGTCCTCGAATTCCGTTCGACCGATGAAATCGACAAACTGAAAGAATTGCTGAACGACCCCGACTGGAACGTTCGTTACAATTCTGGCCTGGCTTTATATGAAATGAATTTTGATTTTCAAAATTATATGTTCAGTCCCGAGCTTGCCGGCCTGGAAATGAGTCGCGCTTACAGAGCTATCGTTCATATATTAACGGAAAAACATTCTGCGGAGGAAGAATTAAGCGCGTAGCGGTTAATCGATAAAAATATTATGGATTTAACAAATATTTTATTTAACTTTCTATATTTTTATAACTACCTTGTAATATTTTATTTTATTGGCATTAACGTTATTTATATAATGCTCAATTTTCTTTCATTTTTTGAAATAAGAAAATACGCGCGCGAAAATAAGGCGATAAATAACGCAATAATTTTCAACTCGAACTTTTATATACCCATTTCCGTTCTGATGCCGGCCTACAACGAAAGCCGGAATATCGTAGACAGCGTTAAATCGATGCTGCAGCTTCAATATCCCGAATTTGAAATAATCGTTATAAACGACGGCTCTAAAGACGATACGGCCGATCTTTTAAAAGCCGCCTATAAAATGAGTGAAGTTTCATTCGAGCCGTCCAGTTCGCTTCCGAGTAAAAACGTAAGGGGCATATATATATCGCGCACGCACCGCAACCTTTTATTAATCGATAAAGTCAACGGCGGCAAGGCGGACGCGCTTAACGCCGGAGTCAATTATTCTCGCTATCCTTTATTCTGCGCTTTAGACGCCGATTCTGTATTAGATAACCAGAGCATTTTAAAAATATCGCGCGCCTTCATAGAGGAACCCGACATAGTAGCCGCTGGAGGCATTATTCGCGTTATCAACGGCTGCCGCATAGAAGCCGGCGAAGTAGTTTCGATAGACCTGCCGAAAAGCGCTCTGGCCAAATTTCAAATAGTTGAATATTTAAGGGGATTTTTATTCGGCCGCACCGGCTGGAGCGCGATAAACGCGATGCTGATCATTTCGGGCGCTTTCGGCATATTCAAAAAGAAGGAAGTAGTCGAAGCCGGCGGCTATAGAAGCGACACGGTCGGCGAAGATATGGAGCTTGTGGTGAGGCTATATAATAAATATCTGCCCGATAAAAAGATGAAAATAAAATTCATACCTGATCCGGTGTGCTACACGGAGGTCCCGGAATCGCTATCGGTGCTTTCCAGGCAGCGTAACCGCTGGCAGCGCGGCTTAATCGACAGTCTTCTTCTTAACGTCAATATGCTTTTTAATCCGCGCTACGGAGCGGTCGGACTTGTCGCGATGCCGTTTTTCTTTATATTTGAAATGCTGGGGCCGATAATTGAATTCAGTGGATATATAGTGTTCGCGGTTTCGCTTTTTTGGGGCGTAATCAATTATAAATTCATTTTATTGTTTACCATGGCCTCTATCACTCTTGGAATAATACTTTCGGTAAGCTCCATACTGCTCGAAGAACTCACTTTCAAAAAATATTCAAAAGTATCGCATGCGGCGGTCCTTTTTCTTTACGCGATTCTGGAAAATTTCGGCTATAAGCAGCTAAACACTTATTACCGATTCAGGGGCACCATCGATTATATACTCGGAAATAAGCACTGGGGTGAAATGACAAGATTAGGATTTAAAAAAGATCAAAAATGACATAAGAGGTGAAATAATGGAAAAAATCAAAGCCGTAGCTTTAATATCGGGCGGACTCGACTCGATGCTGGCCGCCGAAGCGGTTAAAAGGCTCGGCATAGAAGTACACGGCGTAAATTTTTATACGGGCTTCGGCTCGGTCGATCAGCGCATGCGCATTGACGGTGAAAAATCCGCGGCCAGCAATAAAAAACTCGAAAGCTCGGTGAGAAAAACCGCCATCGAGCTTGAAATACCGGTTGAAACGCTCGATGTATCCGCGGAATTTCTCGAAATGGTAACAAATCCAAAGCACGGTTACGGCTCGAACGTAAATCCTTGCATCGACTGCAAAATTCTCATGCTGCGCGAAGCGCACAAATATATGATAAAAATCGGCGCCAAATTTCTGCTTACCGGCGAAGTTGTCGGCCAGCGGCCCATGTCGCAGCATAGAAACACCATGCGCCACATCGAAAAAGAGGCGGGCGTGGCCGGCATCGTTTTAAGGCCGCTTTCAGCCGGGCTCCTCGAAGCGACGCTCGCCGAAACCGAAGGGTATGTAAAGCGTGAAGACCTTTTTACCATCAGCGGGCGCGGAAGAAATCCGCAACTGAAACTCGTGGGCGAATTTGGAATTAAAAATTATCCGCGTCCGGGAAATGACTGTTGTTTTTTAATAGACCAATCTTACGCCGTGCGTTTCTTCGATTTAATGAAGCACCGCCAGATCAAGTCGGTATCGATGGAGGATGTAGTAAGATTGAGACTGGGAAGACATTTCAGAATTAAAGAAACCCACAAAATAATAATAGGCCGCAACGAGGCGGAAAACGATCTATTGGAAAAATACGCGGGCGAAGGTATGGCCTTAATCAAAGCGGCCGTCGAGATAGGGCCGGTCGGGCTTATTGAAGGGGTATTCGACGAAAACGACACTGCTGTTGCCGCATCGATAATCGCGGGTTACGGAAAGGGAAAGTTGCTGCCGGTGGTCGAATTCAATGTTAGCGCGGGCGGAAGTGAAAAAACGATAAGCGTAAAGCCGGTTGATCCTCAGTTATATTCGCAATTTATAATACAGCACCACAGCGGACACGGGCCTAAATAAGCTAAACTAGTATATCTATTTTAAGCGAGCCGTTTTCGATATTGGCTTTAACGCCCTGCACTGGATTAGGCTTTACCTTCAGGGCGTTTTCTTTCGCGCTGGCTTCTAAGTGCATATAATCGTTTACCGGATATACTTTAACGAAATTAATAACGTTATTCATCGGTTCCCCCATTTATATTTTTTGCCGCCGTATCCGGCTCTTTTTTTCTTTTTGATTTGATTTAATTTATGTTTTATACGCCCGCCTTTATTAAATCGACGAAGCAGGCGTATAAAACATATCGGCAAAAAATATAAATTTTTGAGGGCGCCGTTAGGACCGGTTATTCTTATTTAACGCCAACGTGCATACTCGATATCATCGAGGCGAGGTTATAATAAATATTATTAACCGGGGCGATAAGGACGGTTCCGCTGCCTTCGAATACGTTAAGCAGGCCTTCACCGGAAGTGACGCTTCCCATTATCGATTTAGCGGCTTTCTGAACGGAAAAATTGAGCGAGCCGGTGCGGGCGACGGCGAAACTTCCATCGACGCAGAGGCGGTCGTTGACTAATTTAATTCTTTCGACTTCGCCGGGCGCGTGTATTACGACCTGTCCGCTTCCTTTAACGCTGGTCTGGAAGAAGCCTTCGCCGGAAAATAATCCCGAAATGGCCTTGTTTGTATATGCGCCGACTTCGACGGATATATCGGAGCAAACGTATGCGCTTTTATCGAGTATCCATTCCTCGTTATTAAGCGTCAGGATCAAATATTCACCGAAGGAGGGCGGGCCGAAAAATATCTCGCCGGTGCCGGTATAAACAGGTTTAAAAACG
>DIVV01000211.1 GCA_002423385.1 bacterium UBP16_UBA6123 | reverse complement strand
TGCGCGTCGCCGTTATAGACCATTATCGGAAAGACCGGCGGCAGTTTCTTTAATTTATGATTAACCATTAAATCGTGATAAAACAGCAATATATAAGTCAACATTCTTAAAATCATCGTGTCGTCGGTCGAAGATTGAAACTCGATTAAGATATAAAAGTAAATATCATCGTCGTTATATCTGATCTTATGAATAATATCGCACTCGCGGTTCGAGAATTTTTCGGTCACGAATTTACGGTTTAATTTTTCAACGGCCGAAAAATCGATATCTTTAATGAAATCTTTCTGAACGAAGGATTTTAAAAGATATTCAACCATTTTTGGATGTGAAAAAACGATGTTATAAAATTTATCGTAAAATTGATCTATCGTTATTTGTTTCGGCATAAGTTAATTATACAGTATTTTTTATAATTTTTCAAGATGGCCGATTATGAAAAATTCTTTTATTTTGACAAAATGGTAGATTATATGGTATAATCTTCTTCATTGTTCGATATTCCGGTGATAGTTGGAAGTAAAGCATGAAACTCACTTTTGAGCGCGAGCCTAAAAACAGCCGCGGCGAATCGATACCATTAATAGTCGGTGATTTCGTTTCAGTTAATTTCATTGGAGCGAGCGAAGTTTGCGCTATCACATATAAGATCGTCGAAAAAAAAATGGACGGTCATATTACTTTGCTGCTCGATGAAGCCGGAAAAGTTGAAGAGCATTCGCGCAGACAGCATTTCCGCCTGTCAACTATAGGCGGTATGCCCAAAGGTCAGCAGGCCGTCGAGGCCGGCGGAAAAATTAAAGCATCAGTCAGGGAAGCCGGCGATCCCGATAAAGCGTACAGGACAAAAATGATAAACATCTCCGGCGGCGGAATGCTTTTCGCTTTTTATGACGCCATGCCTCATCTTAATTCGATTTTCGACATACAAATAGCCATAGGCGGCGCTCCCGGCTTTTACATAAAAGGAAAACTCGCGCGAATCGAAAGGCAGTTATACGAAAATGAAACAGTTTTTATGGTCGGCGTGACGTTTTTAGAAATTAACGAAAGCGACCGCGAGGCTATTATTAATTTCGTTTTTGAGCAGCAGAAGACTAAGAAAGCCTCCACGGTCGATGCTATGGCGTAAAAAGCCGGCGCTTATTTTGTTTTGCGCCGTCATCGCCGGTTAAGTAATACAACGGTCTGGATAATAAATATGATATCAAAATGGCTGATCAGCGGCCTCGGGATTAAACGGTGGATATTTTTGCTCTGCGTCGGCGTGTTTACGCTCGGTGCGTCCTGCGGCGGGGTCTATGATTTATCGGCCGTAACCGGATTGAATTGCACTTTGTTAATATGCGCGGCGTTGTTAATATCCGTCGTGTCTTTAGTTAAAATAATGCTGTTCGTTGAAAAAATAATAAAAATAGCCAGCAGCGGTCATATAGACGATTATTTTCACGGCATAAAGCTCAAAAAACGCGTCGCCGCCCTGCCTGCGATAGTAATGATCGGCGGCGGCACCGGGCTTTCCACCATGCTAAGAGGCGTGCGAGAATACAGCGGCGATTCGAAGAACCTCGCCGCGATAGTTACCGTTGCCGATGACGGCGGCTCTTCAGGAAGGCTTCGTGAAGAAATGAATATACTGCCGCCCGGCGATATCCGCAATTGCCTTATAGCGCTTTCGACCGAAGAAGCTTTGCTTACTAAACTTTTTCAGTATCGGTTTAAAGACAGTACGCAATTGTCGGGCCATTCATTCGGCAATTTATTTATAGCCGCAATGACCGAAGTTACCGGCGATTTTTTAAAAGCGGTTAAAGAATCTTCTAAAATACTGGCGGTTTCGGGCAAGGTTCTTCCGTCAACCGATATAGCCCTCAGCTTGAGGGCTGTTTATGAAGACGGCAGTATCGTTAACGGCGAGTCGCAGATAGCCTTTAACGCGCTTAATAAAAAGATAAGCAGCGTCCACATCGAGCCGCGGGACGCGAAAGCGCTTCCTGAAGCGCTCGATGAAATACGCAAGGCGAAAGTTATTATAATAGGGCCCGGTTCTTTATATACGAGTTTAATGCCGAATTTATTGATAAACGATATTAAAGAGGCTGTTAATCGGTCGTCGGCGCTTAAAATTTATATATGCAATGTCATGACGCAGCCCGGCGAAACTGACAACTACAGCGCTTATGATCATTTAAATGTTATAAATACGACACTCGGCGGAGATTCTATCGATTATATCGTGGTTTCCGACGTCACCAATGCCTCCGAAGAGCTTCTGGCTAAATATAAGGCGGCCCGCGCCGAACCCGTTAAAATCGATATCGAACGCATAGCGCGCAGCGGGGTTAAAGTGGTAAGGGCCAACCTTTCGGCGGCCCGCGATTTTTTAAGGCATGACCCGGATAAACTCGCGGCCTGCGTACTTGAAATAATAAAGCAGAAACTCATCTATAAGTCGGAAAAATAAAATAAAGTAAAGTAAAGTAAAAATAGATAATTAAATAAAGCAGCTAAAATAAGCCGATTAAAGTAAGGTAAAAATATAAAGTAAGGTAAAAATGGGCATGGAAGAAAATATATCGTTAAAACATAATATAGGCAATTACGATTTCGCTCTCGATAATTCGAAAATAGCGGTGATGCCTTATCTTAAAAGAGACGAAGCGCGGCTTTTAGTTTTCGACAGGTCTAACTGCGAAATTCAGTCTAAAAAGTTCGGCGATATTATCGATTATTTTAACGCCGGCGATATGCTCGTGCTTAATGAAACCAAAGTTTTCAAGGCTCGCCTTTACGGCACTAAAGCTGAAAGCGGGGCACGCATCGAATTGCTTTTATTGAAGCGTAGCGGCGAAAACATTTTCAGCGCTCTTGTAAAACCGGCGCGGCGTATCCGCTCCGGCGTAAAAGTCGCCATCGACGGAGGCCTTCTCGAAGCAACCGCCGTGGAACGCAGTGAAACGGACGGCGCCTGGATATTCGAATTTGAAAAAAAAGAATTGAAAAATCACGATATTTTTGAATTGATCGATATGTGCGGTCATGTGCCTCTGCCGCCTTATATCGTTAAAAATAAGCCTGATAAGCCTCACGCGGGAAGCGAATTCAAAGACGCTCAGATCGATTCTGAAGGTTATCAGACGGTTTATGCCAGAGAGCGAGGGTCGGTAGCCGCGCCCACGGCCGGGTTCCATTTTACGCGCGAATTGCTCGACAGGCTCGCTGAAAAAAAAGTGATTATTGAAAAAATAATTTTACACGTAGGCCTCGGCACATTTAAACTTGTCGAAAAAGACGATATACGCGATCATATCATGCACAGGGAAACTATCAAAATCGATAAAGATTCGTATTCGGCAATCGTCGCTTTTATTAAAAATAAAAAAGGCAAAAAACTTTTTTGCTGCGGGACCACTTCCGTGCGGACTATTGAAAGTATCGACAGGGTCGCCTTCGATGCGGCGAGCGGCTGCTATTGCGCAGAAACCGATTTGTTTATATACGACGGATATGATTTTAAAAATGCCGACGCTATTATCACCAACTTTCATCTTCCTAAATCGACTTTGCTGATGATGGTTTCGGCTTTTATGGGCAACGATAAAATGAAAATGGCCTACGATTACGCTATAAATAATGACTTTATGTTTTACAGTTATGGCGACGCCATGCTTATTATTTAAAGTTTTTACGGATTCCGGTTATTTAAGGTCACCGACGGATTAATGCACAGGCGGTAAAAATTAACGGCAGCGATAAAAAGGAGAGCGCCTCATGATAATTAAAAATATGCGGTTGAAAAGATTCCGAAATGATGCTTTTTCGCTTATCGAATTGATGATAGCTCTTGTTATTATGAGTATAATGACGGGTTTCGCGGCTTCTTACTATTCGAATATGCGCGCGGATGCGGCTAATACCAAAGTAAAAGCCGATATTATGGAAATAAAAAAGGCGGTTTCAAATTTTATGTCGGATGAATATAACATCGGCAATGTGAGACCGGCCAAACTTATCGATCTCACCGAAAAGGTATTCAGAGCTCGCGCCGTAAAAAATTCCAGCGGCGCAATAATAAAAACTTACCCGCTTTCGGCGGATATAAACGACATCCTTCAAAATGACTATTCCGATAAAACGGATTACCAGACCGATGAAATCGATATTAAGCGATACTTTATTGAAAAAATACCTTCATGCCCGTGGGGCGAACCTTATTACGCAGATCTGTACTACATTTGCGCAAAAAACAACTCCAATGGCGATATCGCCCGCGAGCCCTATATGCCTCCGTCGCTCGATAAATTTTATAACGGCGTGCCGGCCCCCGAATTTTACAATATCGGTAAATCAGGCGGTGCAAGCATATCGGGTCAGGAAGGCCGGCTTATCTTATCCACCAGTGATTCAACCAATAAAAATGCGCTGGACGCTTTGTTTATAACAAGCGGCAAGCCCGTTACAAGTCTTCCGATGCCCGATAAAAAGGTCACATTTGAATTTTCTTTCAAGTACAGCCAGAAAACTTCCGACGAACCGGTGATGAACGCTTCCGAAAGCAGAATGCTCGAGATGGCTTCCGGCGATACTTATATCCCCTGCAGTAATGGAATGATTTACTTTTTTAAAGATCCGCCGGCGGTAGGCGGCGAGGCCGCCGTTATGAATAAATCCGGTTTCGGGCTCAGATTTTCCGCAATCGATTGGGAATTGTACGATTCGCCCACGGGCGGCATCGGGCGAAGGATAGCCGCGGGCGGCTGGGAATCTTCCGCGCTGCACAGCGTTAAATTTATTTTTCAAACGGCCTCTAAAATAGACTGCTATATTGACGGCGATTTAAAGGCGACCGCTGAATACGCCGTGACCACTAATATATCAAATGTTTATTTCACGGTTTCGCCGGATTTTTTCACTTCTCTTAAAGTGCCGCCGCCGCCCTATCCGCCGCTGCCCGTTCTTGCCGATTGTGAAATGCAGCTCCATCATATTTTAATTAATAAAATTGATTTTTCAAATTATTATAAAGCCAGGATAAATTACAGATAAAGAAATTGCGTTTAATAAGATTCAGTTGATTTTAAGGGGGAAATAAAAATATGGGCTGGTTTTCCAAATTACTGGTTCCTGACCGCGAAAAATCGAAAGTGCCTCATGGATTGTGGGAAAAGTGCCCCGGCTGTTTAAGGGTTATTTATAAAAAAGACCTTGAAAAAAATTTGTGGGTATGCGCCCAGTGCGGCTACCACTTCAAGATATCGGCTAAGGACCGCATTAATTCATTAGCCGATCCGGGTACCTTTAAAGAACTATATTCAGAAATAGGTTCGCTCGATCCGCTCGAATTTACCGACAGCGAAAAATATTGCGAAAGGTATAAAAAGGCGCGAGAGAAATCTAAGATGAATGATGCCTGCATTACCGGTACGGCTATGATCGGAAAAAATAAAACGGCGCTGGCCGTGATGGATTTTTATTTTATGGGCGGTTCCATGGGCTCGGCCTTAGGTGAAAAAATTACCCTGATGACCGAATACGCCACTGAAAATAAATTGCCATTGATAATAGTTTCAACTTCCGGCGGAGCGCGCATGCAGGAAGGTATATTCTCGCTTATGCAAATGGCCAAAACCTCCGCGGCGTTAGCAAGGCATTCAAAAGCCGGTCTCATCTACATATCTATCCTGGTCGATCCTACAACCGGCGGAGTTACGGCAAGTTATTCGATGCTCGGCGATATTATAATAGCCGAACCTAACGCGCTTATATGTTTCGCGGGACCGCGCGTTATCGAACAGACCATCAGGCAGAAGCTGCCGGAAGGTTTTCAGCGTTCGGAGTTTCTTCTAAAACACGGCATAATCGATATGGTGGTGCCGCGCGCGGAAATGCACGATAAACTCGAATTCATTCTTGATTTTACTAATTCTGGGCAAAGGACGGTTGAAAAAAATGGCGGATAATTTACAGGCCAATTTAATTAACCTCGAGGAAAAACTTAATGAAATAGATTCGCAAATAAGTAAATTCAAACAGATCAGCGCCGATGAAGGCATAAAACTTAACGACGTCGTCGAAATACTCGAACGTAAAAAACTTCAGTTGTTAGACGAACTCGACGCCTGGCAGAAAACGCTTATCGCCCGCCATAAAGACAGGCCGCTCGCATGCGATTATATTAACTCCGTTTTCACCGACTTTACGCCGATGTGCGGAGACAGGCATATAATGGACGATCATGCGATAATCTCCGGTATGGCTTATCTTCAAGGTCGCCCGGTCGTCGTCGTGGCGCAGGAAAAAGGCCGGACAACTGAAGAAAAAGTGCTTCGCAATTTCGGCATGCCGCATCCTGAAGGATATCGCAAAGCCCTGCGCGTAATGAAATTTGCCGAAAAATTCAACCGCCCCATAATAACTTTCATTGACACGCCCGGCGCCTATCCCGGAATAGAAGCGGAAGAACGCGGGCAGGCGCTGGCTATCGCTGAAAATCTCCGTGAAATGTCACAGATAAGCGTTCCGATTATCGCGGTGGTTATAGGCGAGGGAGGCTCAGGCGGCGCGCTCGCGCTTTCGGTCGCCGACAGGATTTTGATGCTTAAATATTCCATATATTCGGTTATATCGCCGGAGGGCTGCGCTTCGATACTTTTTCGCGACGCCGGTAAGGCGCCTTTAGCGGCGGCCGCTCTTAAATTAACCGCGGACGATCTTTATAAGTTTAAAATAATCGACCAGATTATAAGCGAGCCTTCCGGCGGCGCGCATCGCGACGCTAAAAGCGCTATAGATAATGTTAAAACGGCTTTGATCACCAATCTTGACGAGTTAAACGGCGTCGATAAAATTGATCTTGTTAACGGGCGTTATAAAAAATTTAGAGACATGGGCGTTTTTTGCTCTTACGATAATTAAAGATAATAATGTCGGTTTTTTATCTCGTGATGAAAATAACGTATTAATGTAACAAAAATTTTGCCGATTAAAACAAATATGATAAAAAATAAATCAGACAAAAAATCAGAATCGAAGTCCGATAAAATTAAAAAGCCTTCTAAAAAAGCCGTTAAAAAGTTTGAGACAAAAGCGGTTTCTGTCGCCGGAGTCAACCCGGTTAAAACGGGTTCGAAGCCTGCTGGAAAAGTCAGAACCGGCACGCTTGTCAAAAGCGCCGTTAAGGACAAAAATCAGAAAGACGCTTCCAGACCTTCGAAAAGCGTTTCGCTTCAGAAGTCCCGAACGGTATTGAAAAAGGCGGTCGAAAGTAAAAAAGCCCCGCTCAAATCTGAAGCGCCGAAGGCTAAACTGCCGGCCGTTGTTAAAATAACTGCCGCTGAAGTTGCCGCCGCTAAACCTTCGCTAAAAGCTAAAAAGCGCAAGGCTCTGGTTCCCGGTTTCGAAAGATTCGATGAATTTATCGGTCTGGCTAAAGAAAAAGGCATTATCAGTTACAGGTATATCAAGGATTTCTTTCCCGAAACCTTAACCGATGTTAAAATATTTAAACGCTTTTTAAGAAAGATCAAGCAGGCGGGCATTGAAGTTATCAATGAAAACGCATCCGAGTCCGGTTCTGATTTACGGCTCGATTTTGACGACATGGTCAAGCTTTATTTGAAAGACATAGCGCCTTTGAGCCTGCTGAAGCAGGACCAGGAGCTGCGCCTCGCCGTGATGATCGAAGACGGCGATAAAGACGCTCGTTCCAAACTTATACAGGCGAATTTAAGGCTCGTGGTATCCATCGCTAAAAAATATACCAATCGCGGTATTTTATTTTTAGATCTAATTCAGGAAGGTAATATAGGCCTTATTAAATCGATTGAAAAATTCGAATATAAACTCGGTTTCAAGTTTTCGACATACGCGACCTGGTGGATTAAACAGGCTATAACGCGAGCGATCGCCGATCAGTCACGCCTCATTAGAATGCCGGTGCACATCGTCGAGCTTATTAATAAATTCAAGAAAATATCGCGCCGCTTATTCAGTAAATTAGGACGCGAACCGAAAGCTGAAGAATTGGCGGTTGAAATGGATTGCGAACCGCAAAAAATACTTGAAATAAAAGAATTGATGCTCGACCCGCTTTCACTGGATATGAGTATAGGCGACGAAGAGTCCACCATGGGCAGTTTTATCGAAGATAAAGATTCGAAAAGCCCTGAAGAACAGGTATTCGTTCAAATGCTTCGCAACCAGATCGCAAGGGTGTTAAATGAATTAAACGATAAAGAACAGGTAGTCATTAAAAAAAGATTCGGCTTAGATGACGGAATTCCCAGGACGCTCGAAGAAATAGGCCACTACCTTCAAATGACCCGCGAGCGCGTCAGGCAGATCGAAGAGCGCGCCATTCTTAAGCTGCGTAAATTCAGCAAGCAATACGGCTTTACCGAGGGCGATTAAAAACTCCAGTATTTGTTTGGATTTCATTGGAAATCTAAATGGAGCCTGAAGTTGTAGTCCTAAAGTTGTAGTAATGTTTTAAATTAACTAATATATTATTTTCAGGAGGACATTTAAAGTGCTTTTATTAAATTTATCCAAAAAAACTTTTATTTCCAGCGTTTTACTCTCATCTATTTTATTATCGGGCGTAGCGCACGCTGATACGAAAATATTTAAAATTAAAGCTAAGCCGGTCGATGAGGTTAAAGTCGAAGCCGTTAAAGAAGAAGCCGAAGTTACCATAGATGCCGAGATAATGGCTAAAGAAGCCGTTAAAAAACAGCCTAAACCTAAAAAAGCGGTTAAGAAAGAAGTCAAAAAAAACGCCGCTAAGAAGATGAGCGCGCTTGAGAAAAAAGCGGTATCGGCGGTTCCGGTCTCTTTAGCTTCGACTGCTGCTTATGATGAATACGGAATAGCCGTCGAAGAAAAATTTTTCTCCAAATCTTCAGGCGATGTTCCAGTTCATGTTATAAGAGTAGATCTTAATAAAGGAATGGTAAATCCTAAAATAGTTCTCGCCGAAGATAATAAACTCGGCAGCAAAGGCACTCTGCCCCAGATTTGTAAAAATTATGACGCGGTTGCCGGCGTAAACGGTTCGTTTTTTGATGCCAGAACTTATGCAGCCGTCGGTTATTTAATGATTAACGGCCGCGCCATTCAGGCGCCGCTTATAGTTAAGGCAAGAACCACTTTCGGCATTACTTTCGATAATAAAGTAATGATCGGAAAGCCTAAATTCAGAAGAAGAATCAGACCTGAAAACGATTTTTTCTCGATGATAGACGGCATTAACAAAAAATGCGGTTTCGGCGAGATCGTTATTTATACCTCGGATTACGCTAAAAAAGTTACGGTTCCCAAAGGCGGTATCGGTTATATTTTTGACGAAGCCGGCGTAGTGACCTCGCTTGTTAAAAACGAATCCTCGATTCCTGAAGAAGGCGGACTGCTCTTAGTTTCCGAAGAGCATCTCCACAGGTTTAAAAATACGCAGGCCGGTACTAAAATACTTTTTACCCAGAGCCTTATGTCGCCCTGGGACCAGGTCCGCGATGCTTTCGGTTCGGGTATGCTTCTTGTCACCGATGGTAAAATCACATTCGATCAGAGCCGCGAGGAAGTCGCGCGCTATTTAATGGGCGACGCGCCGAGGACGGCTATTGGTATTACCGCGGGTAACGAACTTGTAATGGCCGTTGCCGATGGACGCACTTCCCGCTACCGCGGCGTCGATTTTGACGAACTTGCGCAGATAATGATTGACTGCGGCTGCAGCGACGCCATCGCTTTAGACGGAGGCGGCTCTTCAACGTTGGTTTATAAGGGCGATGTTATTAACGAGCCCTCCGATAAAGGCGGATTGCGTAAAATCGCCAATGCACTCGTGCTTCTTAAAGCGAATAAATAATATTTACTAAAGAGGTTATTTTGTGGATGTAACAACTGTATTCGGTCTAGTCGGCGCGACACTTACCGTTATAATATCGCTTTATGTCGAAGGCGGCCATCTCGGTTCACTAATTAATATAGGAGCTATGTTTCTTATATTGAGCGGAACTTTTTGCGCCACCATGATAGCCTTTCCTATCGAGCGCTTCCGGCAGGGGCCTAAATTTCTTAAAAAGGCTCTTTTATATAAACATGAAGACCCTTCGATTATCCTTCAGACGCTCTTTCGTCTCGCTGAAAAAGCCCGCCGTGAAGGTTTGCTTTCACTCGAAGACGAAAAAGATAACGTGGAAAATTTATTCTTTCGAAAAGGCCTTCAACTCGTAGTTGACGGTATCGATCCTCAGTTAATACAAAAGATCATGGAAGCCGAAATCGACCAGAAAGTCGAAGAGGAAAAAGTAGGTTCTGAAATATTCGCTATAGCAGGCGGTTTTGCCCCTACGCTCGGGATCATCGGAACGGTTATGGGGCTCATACACATGCTCGAGGGTCTTGGAAATACCCAGGGCGCCGGCGATCTCGGAAAAGCGGTCGCGGTAGCTTTTATCGCGACGTTTTTCGGAGTTTCGACGGCTAATCTCGCGTGGCTGCCTATTTCGCTTAAATTAAAAGAACGCGTCAAAGAAGAACAGAACCTTCTTTACTGTATCATGGAAGGCGTTCTTGCGATTCAGGGCGGCGATAACACCGCTATCATCAAAGAAAAGTTAAGAACTTTTTTCCCTAACGAAATAGAAGCGCTTAGCAAATAAACGGAGTATACCATGGGAAAGAAAAAAGAGCCGGAAGGTGAAGCCAATTTTGAGCGATGGCTGCTGCCATACGCCGATATGATAACGCTGCTGCTGGCTTTTTTTATCATTATGTACGCTTTGACTCTTATGGAAAAAGAAAAAGCGGCTAAATTCATGGAAGAAATGTCCAAAGCCTTCGGCTCGGGAGCTTCTTCGACACCCGGAACGCCCGGCCTTGTGGCCGGCGGCAAAAAAATGCCCAACCCGATGGTCGAATCGACCGGCGTTTATAAAAAAGGCACGAATAAAAAGGTTTCTTATATCGAAGATACCGGAAAAAAACCGACTGTCGGTAATATTATGAATATAACCACAGTGGACGATACCGGTGAATCCGTTTATATCGGCACCGATACTGATCTGATCGATAAATTAAAAGCTATCGACCCAAGGCTTTTAGGCAATAAGGGTGATCTCGGCGATTTGGGCAAAGAAAACGCTCGTTTTCGCGATATATTAATTAAAACTGGCAAAAATAAAAAAATACCCGATACCGGTGAAATAACGTTTGCGGGCGGGATCAAAAAAGCCGTTAATAAAGACGGAGAAAACGAGGGCGATAAAGGCGGAAAAAGCCCCGGTGAACTGGGCGGCGATGGTGAAGACGAAGGCTATGGCGGCGATGAGGAAGGTAATTTCAAGTACAGGGTAAACGATCCGTATTTGGAAAGTATAGCCGGTAAACTCACCTCTATATTCAGCGAAGAAATCAAAAGCGCGAGCCTTGAAATAAAAGTTACTCAGCGCGGAATTGAAATGATTTTATCGGGCGATATAATGTTTGAGCTCGGCTCGATCGAAATAATGCCGGAATCGATTAATGTCATAAAAAGAATATGCGCCGCGCTTATGTATTTAAGCCAGTTCGGTTTTAATTTCCGCGTGGAAGGCCATACCGATAATATCAACGTCCATTCGTTTTTATATCCTTCCAATTGGGAACTTTCATGCGCGCGCGCGGTTGCGGTGGTGCGCTATATGACCGAAGAACTCAATCTCGCGCCCGAAACGGTTTCAGCTTCCGGGTTTGGAAGATTTCGTCCTATAGCCGGTAACGAGACGCCTGAAGGCCGTAAAAAAAACCGCAGGATAGAAATATTGATTTACGATCCGATGAAGCCGCTTGATGCTTCCGGCGACCTGAATAAAAAATCCGATAATTATTATAAAGAAAAACTTGATAAGCGGAAGGAATTGAAAAATAATCAGTACCAGCCCGGCGGAGCCGTTCCATCTACGGCTGAAATAGGCTTTATCGATAAAAGCGCGCTTATCGCTTCGGGCGGCGGAACCGTGAGCGTTTCTGTCGCGGCGGCTTCTACGGCCGAAGCGCGCTTGAAACAGCCGCCGGTTAAAGTGATGTTTGCTCCCGCTGAATCAGCGATAAAGGTTAAGGACCGTTAAATGGCGTTTGAATATGGATAGTCGAACAATTACAGAGGCGCGGGCCGCTTGTAATAAAAAAATATTTTTATACGGATATTTCGGGGCCGGAAATATTGGCGACGAGCTTATATTGACGGCCTTTTTAACTTTGCTCGATTCGCGCGGCGCTAAATTCGAAGTTATCATAGCCGTCGATAATCCGTTATTATACGATCCGACGCGCTATAGGACCGATTTTGTTAATCTTGATATTTTATTCATTAAACGGCATAAAAACCCGCTTAATTTTGAGATAATTAAATCGTTTACGACTTCGCGCGCTTTTATAATTCCAGGCGGCGGCATCTTTCAGGATTATAATCCGCTTTCTTTTTTATGTTATTATTCCTTTCTGCTCTGCGCTAAAATTTTCGGGGTTAAAAATTATCTTTTATATCAGGGCCTTACAGGTATCAACGGCCGCGCTTCGCGCGAATTATTTTATTTAGCGGCGAATCGCTTCATCGATTATATAAGCGTGCGCGACGCCGAATCAGTCAGCTTTCTTTCTAAAACACGATTTAATGACAGCGCCTGCCTTAACGAATATTGCGATTCGGTTTTCGCGCTTAAAACAGTTATATCAAAAGAAATAAAAACTGACGGCGCCTCAAACAGTAGCGCAACCGCCTTAGATTTAGAAGCGCTTGACGGCCGCGGCGCGATAGGTTTTTCTTTAAGGCCATGGAAGAGCCTTAAGGCCGCGGATATCGCTAAAGTTTTAACCGCCGTTACCGAACTGAGCGGCCGTAAAATAAAACTTTATTCGATGCATAAAACCGTTGATTGCGACTTTAACGCTAAAGTAATCGCGGCGCTCGATGAAAAAACGCGCACGAATATCACTTCGGTTGAATATTCAAACGATGCAATAAAACTCGCCGGATCGCTCGGCGCCAATATTATTAATGTAGGCATGAGATTTCATTTTTCGGTGCTGTCTATGTGCGCAGGTGCCGCATGTATCGGCCTTGCCTACGATGAAAAGGTTTGCGGGCTCTACCGCGCCGCTAATCTCCACGAACTTTGCATCGCGGGCCGTGAATTCGACGAATTAATCTCCGGCTCGGCCGCGCCTTTATTAATAAGACTCGAATACGCCCTTAAAAATAGAACGCAAATAAAAAATACCGCCGCTCGTTTCGCCGATGAATGCCTGAAACGAGTCGAAAATATGTTCAATGATTTTTATGAAAAATCTTTATCCTGATTTGATTATGAAAGAATTTATAGCCGGAAAAATATTTAAAATACAATATAAAAAACGCTCGGGACTTAAATTATCCCCGGCGGAGCTCGCCGCCTGGCCCCTGCTGGTTATCTGCGGATTTATTTATTACTCGCTTAATTATCTTAAATATTTTTTATTTAAATACCATATTTTAAAGCCTTATAAGCCGGATATATTTTGCGTAAGCGTCGGTAACATAAAAATAGGCGGCACCGGAAAGTCGCCACTGTGCATTAAAATCGCTTCTTCTATACTGAATTCCGGCTGCACTGCCGCAATTATTAACCGCGGATACCTCGGCCCGCTCAAAGGGCTTAATATTATATCGGACGGCGTCAGGCTCCTTAAAAAAATCGATGAATGTTCAGATGAAGCTTATATGGAGGCGCTCGCACTCCTCGGCGGAAAAGACGAATCGGTCCGCGCTGAAAACAACAGCCAGATAATCGATTCCGGCGAACGCTTTATCACTTTTGGCGAAAATAAAGTAAAGGTTGAAAATGGCGCGGCGGTTTTAACCTCTAAGCACCGGATCGAATCGGTTAAATATCTTCAGAGCAACGGATTTAATGGAATATGTTTATTGGACGACGCTTTTCAGTATTACCGCCTCGTTAAAAATATAAATATAATCGTTTTGGATTATTCAGACCCGTTTTCAAACGGCCTTACCTTTCCCGCCGGCGCGCTGCGCGATAGAATTTCAAGGCTTTGTGAGGCCGATATTATCGTTATATCAAAATGCCCATCAATAGATGCGCTCGATGATCGTAAAACCGCTTCAATCAAATCGGTTTGCCGCCGCAGCGGGTTTAAAGGTAATTTTTATAAAAGCGCTGTCGAAATTAAAGGTTTATATTCACTCAATGATCGTAGCGCCGTTCCGTTCAGCGTTTTGAAAGATTCGCGCGCTTTGGTGACCGCTGGTATCGCCGATAATAAAAATTTCTTCGGCTCGATCGCTAAAATAGCCCAATTAAACGGATTCGACTTTTTCTGCGAGGGTTTTATCGATCATAGCGATTATAACGATTCCATGCAGCGCGATATCGTTAAAAAAATGAAAAGCCTTCGCGCTTCCGCTCTGATAACTACTTTTAAGGATCTGGTTAAATTGAAACGCAATATTTTCGAAGACATTGCCGTATATGCAGTTTTATTCGATGTTATTATCGAAGATGAAACGCGGTTTATCGGCGAGATTGTTAATAAATATAATAAAGAGTCGGGGCGGGTTTAAATTATGAATAAAAAAGTAATAGCTATATCCAGCGGCGATCCGGCCGGTATCGGACCCGAGGTCACTATAAAAGCGCTTAAATATTTAATCGATTCACACAAGTTTGATTATTCTAATTTTATAGTAGTAGGAAATAAAAAAATATTATATCAGGTAAATGAAAAACATTCGCTATATGATAAATTAGATAAATTGAATATAGTCGCCGTCGAAACTGCCGGTATTGAAAAAATCATTCAGGGCGAAGTTTCCCGATATTCGGGCCGCGCTTCTTATCAATATATCAAAACCGCGGCGGATTTGATCAAAACAAAAGCGGCAAACGCCCTCGTTACCGCGCCGATTTCCAAAGACGCGCTGCGGACCGCCGGCATCGATTATTGCGGACATACCGAAATTCTGCAGGCGCTTGGCGGCGCCAAAAAAGTAGAAATGGCTTTTTATGGTAATTATTTCAATCTGTTTTTAATCACGCGCCACATGGCTTTAAGCGAAGCGCTTAAAATTCTTGACGCCGAAGTTATTTATAAAGCTATAGTTAACTCAGCCGTATTTATGCGCCAGCTTTTTCCGAAAAGCCGCGCTATAGATATCGTCGCTCCTGGCCTTAATCCGCACGCCTCAGAAAACGGCCTGTTCGGTGATGAAGAAGAACGGATAATAACCCCCGCCGTCATTAAGGCGCGCAAATACCTCCGCTGCCATAAACAATTCGATTGTATCGATATCATCGGGCCAGTGCCCGCCGATACCGCTTTTTATCGCGCGCATAAAAGCCCGCGTAAAACTCTTCTATTGTCATATTACCACGATCAGGGACTCGCCCCATTTAAAATGCTCCATTTCGAAACCGGCGTCAATGTCACGCTCGGCCTCCCCTTCATTCGCACCTCGCCCGATCACGGAACCGCATTCGCTATCGCCGCAAGCGGTACCGCATCGCCTGTTTCAATGATTAACGCCATTAAACTCGCATTTAAATTAAAACCAATCGAATTAATTTGATTGTTTTTCTTTTCATATCGTATATCAAGTTTGCCGCCTGTTTCATGCCCGCTATTAAATCGCTTTGAACGATAAGCCGGACCAATGAGAACGAAGAACGAAGATCGAAGAACGAAGAACGAAGATCGAAGATCGCGACGGGGGAAAAGAAAGGACCA
>DIVV01000240.1 GCA_002423385.1 bacterium UBP16_UBA6123 | reverse complement strand
GGGAGGGTTTAAGGGAGGGGGAAAGGGTTGCCAACCCTTTCCCCCTCCCTTTTTAATTTAACGCGCTAAATTAAAGCGTAAAAAATCCGATAATTAAATCGGGCCGATTATATTTAGCGGCCTGATTTTTGCAATAAGGAATAATTATGACGCATAAATATAATTTTCTATTCGCTAATCCGGGCATATTTGCAATTAAGTTCATACCGCGGAAACTGCCGGTGTTTTTTATTATGGTTATTTTATCGATATTTTTTTGCGTTGCGTCCTGTTCTACCGGCGCGGCATTTGCGCGAGATAACAGGCCGGCAAACGATGTAGAATTCGGCGCCTGGCGCAGCGAGCTTAAGGGGTCGCTTGGCTTTGCAAACGCGGGTTTCGACCTTAAAAGCGATTTCAAAAAAGACGCGAGTTTCGAACTTAAAACTGTAATGCTTCCGGGGTACGCATATAATATTGGGTATTATTCAGATATTCGTCTACGTTCTAATCTGATCAAAAATTATGGTCAGATGAAGGCTTATGCTGCCAATAATGTTTTAATCAACAATATCGGATTCGGCGCCGGCGGAGTATCGAATCTTATCGTCGATATGCGTTTCAGCGACGTAGAGCTTCTCGCCTCGAGGGAACTTGCGGCTAACGACCGCAACGGTTTCGCAGATTTGATTTACGGGATAAAAGCCATAAGATTTTCGGTCGATTTAAGCGACAAAGACTTTAAAATGATCAACAATTACTTAAGAAAAGTAATAGTTCCGGTTGCGGGCGTTCATGCTAAATGCAAAATAAACGATAACTTCAAATTTTATATGTGGCTTTATGCGGGAAGCGCAAAAACGGGCGGCTATAATTATAAAACAGCCGACCTCGACGCCGGGATCGAATATCACTTCACGCCGCGCGCGCCGGAATACAGGGAAATAGGCGATAAAGCAAAAACCGAAAATTTTCAACTTAATCAGCAAATGGACTGGTATGTTAAATTAGGCTATAAGGAAAGATATTTCCGCGAAACCGCCGGCGCCAACGTTATCAAAATAGGCCACAGCGGGCCGGAAATTAAATTTTCGGCGCGGTTTTAAAATCTTTTTATAAAATCTTTTTTTATTTTTTTCTTAAATTCCACTCGCGTGCGAGGCCGCATTTAGCGGTTTCTCTGTATCCGTCTTTCATATCGCGTCCCGTCGCGCCCATCGTATCGACGACTTCGTCGTAGGATATGCGGTGTTTGCCGTCGGAATTAAGGGCGAAGGCGGCGCATTCGAAGGCGCGGGCGGCGGCCATGGCATTTCTTTCAATACACGGTATCTGCACGAGGCCTAATATGGGATCGCATGTGAGGCCGAGGTGGTGTTCGAGCCCCATTTCGGCGGCGTATTCAACCTGATATATCGTACCGCCGAGAAGTTTAGCCGCTGCTGCCGCGGCCATCGCGCAGGCCACTCCGACTTCGCCCTGGCAGCCGACTTCCGCGCCGGATATGGAAGCGTTATGCTTGGCGATATTACCGATAAGTCCGGCGGTAGCCATTGCTTTAACTATTTTAGCGTCGTTGAAATTATAGGCTTTTTTCAATAAATATAAAACCGACGGCATAACGCCGGCGGAACCGCAGGTAGGCGCGGTCACAACGAGGCCGCCGGCGGCGTTTTCTTCGGAAACCGCGAGTGCGTACGCAAAAAGCAGGTTGAGTTTCTGCAGGATCTCGCTGCTGTTATTGGCTTTGAGATGATATGAATAGACTTTTCTGGCAAGGTTAAGCCCGCCGGGGAGACGACCTTCCGATTCAAGACCACGCGCTATGGCTTTTTTCATTGTCTCCCAGGCGCGGCCGAGATGCTCCAGGAGGGAGTCGTCTTCATTTTCTTCGACGTAATCGCTTAAAAGCCGGCCGTTTTTATCGGCCCATTCGAGTATATCGGTAAGGCGGCGCATTGGATAGATATCGGCGCCCAATTTAAAAGTGCCTTCCTCGTCGGCGAGATCCCCGCCGCCGACGCTATAAACGCGCCAGGAACCGACAAGCGCCGCCCCCGAATTATCGAGCGCTTCGAAGTGCATACCGTTAGTATGCAGCGGCAGCAGCTCTTCTTCTTTAAAAACGACTTCGCAGGCAGAGGGCTTTAATTCATCGATTATAGCGGCGTCGGTAAGGTGTCCGCGCCCGGTGAGCGCAAGACTTCCATAAAGTGTTACTTTATATGACGCGGCCGCGCCGGCGAAACGCGCCTTGAACATAGCGGCGGCTTTGCGAGGTCCCATAGTATGGCTGCTCGAGGGTCCGTGACCAATTTTATATATTTCTTTAACCGATTTCATTTTTATTTTACTCCGTTTTACTTAAATTTATAACTGAATTCATGACTCTGTTGAATTTATCGCGCAGCACGGTGGAAAGAGTATTGACCTCTTCCACGTTTAATTTATCGCCGAGATTAAAAAGCACCATCACGCCGAGAGGGATTAGAATTGAAAGGGTAAAAAGATTATACAGCGTGTTAAAGCCGAAAAACAAGGGCTTCATGTATATAAAAACGCCGTCATAAATATAAAAAAGCAGAATCCCCATGAATAGGGAAGCCAGCGTTATCTTTAAAAACGAAGATATTATCTTTTTAACCGCCACGGCGCGTATTCTGAGTTTGATAAAGATAAACAATATAAAAAAATTAAGTATCATAGCGATGGAAGTGGCCAGAGCCAGGCCGAAATACGAATATTTTTTTATTAAAATAAAATTAAGAAAAATATTGCAGATAACTGAAGCAATGGAGGCAAGCACGGGTATTTTAGTTTCGTTGAACGCGTAAAAAACAGGCGCGAGAATTTTAACGGCCGAGTATCCGAAGAGCCCGACGGAATAGCCCAGAAGAGCGTATCCGGTATTGATCGTATCGGCGCGCGTGAAACGGCCATGCTCGTAAAGAAGCGATATAATAGGCTCTTTGAGAAAAATAAGGCCGAAAGTAGCCGGAATCGTGAGCAAAAAAACTAAAGAAAGCGAGCTGGTTATAGTTCCGGCCAGCTTATTTTTTTCACCTTTTGCGATCTGTGATGCGATCATAGGCAGCGTAACGCTCGAAATAGCCACGCCGAAAATACCGATGGGCAGTTGCATCAGCCTGAAAGAATAATTGAGATAGGAAATAGCGCCGTCGGCGAGCCGGGAAGCGAGCCAGGTATTTATAAAAACGTTGATCTGCGTCGCGGCGAGCCCTATAGTGGCCGGAAGCATTAATTTAACGATGCGAATAAGGCCTTCATGCCTTAAATTCAAGCTGAATTTAAACCGATAGTTAAGTTTTTTAAGGCTTACATATTGAATCATCATCTGCAGCGCGCCGCCGATCAAAACACCCCAGGCCATGCCGATAATAGGCTCCTGCCCCATATATTTGAATATATAACATATGCTGAAACCGGAAGCTATCATGCCAATATTAAAAAGCGTCGGGGCGAAGGCCGGTATGAAAAAACGGCCGCACGAGTTTAACATCCCCATAAAAACGGCCGCAGCAGCGACTAAAATCAAAAAAGGAAAAGTTATTTTAGTCATTAAAACGGTGAGTTCGATTTTTTGGGGAGTATTTTCAAAACCCGGCGCCATATAACGGACTATATCATCCGAAAAAAATATTCCGGCGGCGCATATTATGCCTATAACGGTTATCAGCGTGGAAACTACCACGTTAGCGAGCTTATTAGTTTCCGCTTCGCTCTTTAAACTTTTATATTCTGAAAAAATCGGCACGAAAGCCGAAGAAAGCGCGCCTTCGGCGAAAAGGTCGCGAAGCAGGTTTGGAATTTTAAAAGCCACGTTAAAGGCGTCGGTAAAGACGCCGGCGCCAAAAAGCCCGGCAAAAGTCTGTTCGCGCAATAAACCGAATATCCTGGATATAAAAGTGGCGAATCCGACGTAACCGACGTTTTTAACGAACCCGGATTTTTCGGCTGAGCGCGAAGCCTCGCCGGCAGGTAAAGCGCATGTATTTAAAGCAACGCCCGCTGACGGCTCCGTTCCAGCTCCGGCGTCCGCGCCGGGGCCGCAACCGAAGGTTTCAGAGTTTTCGGACGTTATATTATTATTTTCATCGTGATTATTGCCGTTAAGATTATTTAATGTCATCGCCGCTATTTTTAGTCCTGACGTCAGAGCCCATATTATTTACGGAAACCGACTTTGGAACGATATTAAAAGAAAGTTTTATTTTACGCTGGTTACAGGCCGAAATTATTCCAGGAGAGCTGAAATCAAGCTCTTCATTAATATTAGCCGGCGGCGATCTGAACGGCGAAGTATCGCTGACGCTCAATTCAACGCATTGACCCCTGGACGGATCGGGATTTCTAAAGATATATTCGGGGAAAATCGAAAACTTCTGCCCGCCGATAGTCTCAGTGATAAGTTCCTGATTGAGGCACTGTGAATCTATAATTTTCCAGCTCACAAAACGCATCGTATCGCGATTATTGGCGGTACCGATAATAAGCGGCGTACTAATTCCGTGGGATAAATTGACATCCTGGCGTATTATCGATTTATTAACATTATCATAAGCCAGCACTTTAAAAATGAGGCGGACGTCTTCTGAAACGGTCAACGCGTTTTTAAAACGGTCGCACTCGGCGGGCTGAAGTTTTCTCATTGTTTCGCAAAGTCCGGCATAGTCGAACTCCCACACCGCCGAATTATCCGAATAAGGCGCAGGCGCGAGGTCAGAATTAGCCACGCAGAAAATATCGGTATGATTGGTTTCGGTATTAGTCATCACGATCAAAGGATTAGGGCGCCTGTCGTCGAGAACGTATAAATTGGTATAAAGCTGATGCGTGTTATATTTAGCCTTAATCGCCGAAACTGGCGCGCCCGCGAAAACGGCGTTTAAAAGGGCGTTATAAGCGGAGTTATCGTTTATTATAGAAGAATCGGGCACGATCCAGTTACCTGAAGAATCGCAGGCGGCGAAGGTAAGCCGCAGCGCCTTGGCGCTTCTTGCTTTATACTCGAGCGCGCTGTTTGGATCGGCCGGTGTAAAATCGGACATCGAAGAATAATTAAGCGGCATTTTCGATTTACCCGCGCCGGCGAGTCTTTCCATTTCCGCTTCGATCCCGGCGACAGGAACGCTAATAACGTATGCCACATTATCTTTCGGGTTGACTTTAGAAACGAGTTTAACGTTTTTAATCGAAACGCCTGGAATTTGAGAAATACGCATTGGCGCAAGATATGAAAACCGGCCATTATCCGGCGCCGAATCGTCTAAATATTCATAAATAGTCGAATCGAGTTCAAACGGATCGGCGAATAATTTTTTGGGCGGATTATTATAATCGTATTGCCGGTATTTTTCGGTATAGGTTTCAACCATTATAAAACCGTCAACATTTTTAATATTATGCTTCAGTTTCGACTGCTCAGAAATGCCGAAAGGATTGTCGTCGATTATAGTAATTACTATTTCACCGGGATTAGAAGGATACTTCGAAGAAAGCCCCGCCTTTGAAACTGTATCGTTAAACTCCGAGATTTTAGCGCCGCAGGTCGCAAACATCGCTTTAGGAGCGATTTGCGCGTTATGCGGCGGTTCGTTATCCACGATAGTGAAGGCGAACTTCCCCCAGGCTTCCTGTGTTTTCGGCCAACCGTTAAGCGGGGCCGGCCCCAAAAAAGCGTTCCATTCGTAATCGACGACGCATAAAATCATCGACTCATCCATCGGATCGGTGGGAGTGTCGAAAACGTAACGCATAACCGAAGAATCGATATCGCCCGCTGCGCCCTTATTAGCGACAAGCGAAGGCATCTGGTCATTTAAAGTTATTTTAGTGCCGTCATAATTTAAAATTATCCACTTAACGCTGTTAACGCGTATAACCTGCGCCCTGAAATCATTTTCGTCGGGCAGGTTGAGCGCGCGCGCCTTCGCTTTTAAAAGATCGGTAAGCGCCGATTCGAGATCGGTTTTATTGAACTGGAAAGTGTAAAGATACCCCTGATGTATGGGCGTCGAAGAATCGAATAAATTATTAATTTTAATCTGCGGAAAAATCTGGGTGAACGGAGTCGATAAGTCGGGCAGCCCGAATGCCGGATAATTAAAACGCGACGCTAATAAAATAAGGGGAATTAATAAAAAAAGAAGAACTTTTAAATGATTTTTTTTTTTACGCATCTGGTTTCCTTACGATTACCTATTTTATTATATTATAAACTTTTAATTTACTTTCCGGGCTCTTTTTTATTTTCTTTCTACTTCGACTATCTTCGTGACTTCTTTTTCGCGCCTCACATTCATGCCGTCATAAACCCAGCCTTTAACGGTAAGCTCGACGGTCTGCTTGTTATATAACTGCTGGCCTTTAACCGCGAGCACTTTAACTTTTGAAGCCGCGATTCCGTGCTTATAAGGCGCGGCGCGTTCGCCTGTGATTGGATCGGTTTCCGGCCCGCCGAATCTGATATCGTCGGTAAAGGCTTTTATAAAAACGTTAAGATCGCCGTTTAAAGGTTCTTCTGGAGTTCCGACGAAAGCGGGGTCCTGAAGCATTGAATCGCGGTTATCGGAAGCGCCCGTTAAAAATTGAGGCCCCGGATTATAATCGGTTTCTTTAGGATTCGGATTAACGGGTTTTTTACCATCCTCGACTCTTTTCGCCGCTATTTTAAATGAAAAATAAGGGTTTTTAAGCTGAGAAATAGAAAGCGCGTCGTAACATTCAGTGGGCATCATCGATACCTTCAAAAGCGCGAGCTGCGTGCCGCCCTTGGCTAAATAAAGAGCTTTTCTACCCCATACATCCTGATAATTCATCCGGCGGTTCGCCGAGTTCCAGCGCATCAAAGTGAAAAAGAACACTATAAAAATAAACATGCCGATTAATATCATCGGAATCAGCATTCCGCTGCGATTAAGCCGGCAGGCGCCGTCGCCGTTAAGTTGTGCTTTTCTTATCGTTTTATAACACATGCAATTAACCGCCATGTTGTTCTACGAGGCTGAGATTAGCCTTCATAGTAACGAATTTTTCACTTCTGTCGCGGCCGGTGACTGGATCTTTCCAGTTAACCGACAGGATTACTTCTTTTAAAAAAGTTTTATCTTTATGCTTGGTGATTTGCGATAATTTAAGTTTAACGGGCGTATTCCAACGCTTGGCATCGTTTTTAATGCTCTTTATATCGTTGCCCGTATCGGCTATCTCGCTCTCCGAAGACTGACGCTTAATATAGGGAGTTTTTCTATAGCCGAACTCGATTTTATCGTTGGGTATGGTTTTTATTTCCAGGCTCAGCTTATATACGCACGCCTTTATTTTCAACTCGTTATTATCGCTGCCGTCGTCGTCGGGCATGCCCGAAATCTGGTCTAATTTGAGCGTATCGTCAACCGCGTCGTATTCGATATTATCTAAAATTCTGTCTAAAACGCTGCTGGCGATAATTCCGGCGGTATTTTCCATATCGGTAGCGGCCGTTTGTTTTACCGAATTCATCAAATAACCGAAAGACGGAATCGACGCGAGCATAAATAAAGCTATGCCGACTATAATTTCAGTCATCGAGACAGCCCTGTGACCGGGGTTATTAATAAGGCATTGACGCGATTTTTTATTTTTACTGATAACCATAAATATCACCTGATAAAACAGCCTTAATTACAAATTTTCGTTCGGCTCTACATTTATAACGACCTGAGTGGCCTTGACGATCGGCTTAACCGTACGGCCCTGGTTTTTAGGCGGCGCTACGGTGATTTCAATACCGAACATCTTGCCTTTTTCTATTTTAGCGACATTTTTTTGAGGAACGAATCGAATGCTCTGCACGTCATGAATTAAAACGCGGCTATTGACCAGTTTATCGACGGCCGGATTGAGCGTCGGCACGCTGGAAGGCTCGCCGTTCCATTCCGCCGATTTTTTTTGATAGAGCAGCTCGCCTTTTTCGTTAAGCTCGAATTCGGCCTCTTCGATAATGGCGGACTGATTGTCGAGTTTAGTTTCAAAGTTTTTTTTCTGAGGCCTGCGGCACATTTTAAACCGCATTAATTTATCGCCGGGCAAAGCGCCGGCGGCACTAAGTAATTTTGAATTATAATAAAAATCGAAGGCTGAATTATGACTGGCGTCAGGTTTTACATCGGTTTTAAAATAATTGCCGGGCACGGTTGAAACCATGACCGCGGTATTTTTAATATCTTCTTGAAACTGCCTGAACCCGACGTTGATTTCCTGGGTTAAATTGGCCATCCAGACGCCGGCGTTAAAATTTTTATGCCCGGCTATAAACATCTGATAGAAAACGCCAATAAGCAGCGACATTATGGCCGCTGCCATCATAACTTCGGTTATAGTAAAAGCTTTTCTGGTTTTCATAAAAATTCCCCGTCCGGTTTTTTATTTCATTTATGCCCGCCGTCGGAAATATACGTCTTCGCTTCGTCGATAGTGTTAAAAACTAATATTTTCTGATTAACCTTGGTAATTTTAAGCACAACCATAATCGAGGGTTTAGGGTTGATTATCGTCAGAGCGCCGCCGGTCTCGTATATTTTTTGATAGAGCATAAGCACCGTTGACAGCCCCATCGAGTCGATAAAATCGAGTTTAGAAAAATCGAGAAAAAAGTACTTGAAACCCTTTAAAATATAGTCCAGCGAGTACTTTTGAAATTCGGATGAAGTAAGCAAATCTATAGTGCCGGATATTTTCAAAATTACGATATCTATTTTTTCGGAAGCGCCTTTTTCGCCGGATATATTCGATTCGTCGGAGGGCTGGCTGCGCATAATTGAATCTTCGCTCGTTTCGATTAGAAATGTTCCCAGATGATTCACTGCCCCTCTCGGATCTTTTGAATTATTATCCATTGTCATTCCCCGCTTTTATATCTTAAATACTTGTAAAGCTATATCCATAATACTTCAAATATTAGTTAATGTCAAGTAGCATGCCCTTTTTTTTGCTAAAATTACCAATCTTTTTTATTCGCCGGCGCCTTATTCTTTTTTTTGCCGGCCTGCGGGTCTTCTTCACCCAGCATCTGCCGTCTCATGCGTTCATGAAGTTTTTGTGGATCCATTTCAAACATATCCATTTCATCGTCGTCACCGTCCGCGGCCCTGTTCATTCTTTTTTTATTGTTCTGATAAAGTTGCTGGACGCGCGCTTCGTCATTTTCGAGATCTTTTAAAAACATTTTAAGACGGTCAGGGTCGATTTGTATATTTTTATATTTTTCGATATTCTGAGTGTCCGCCAGATTCTCTACCGCCTTTTCACCCTGACCGCTTCCGTCTTTTTTGTCCTGCGGCTTCCCGCTTTCAGCGCCCTGCTTCTGCCCGGTTTCGGACTGTTTTTCTTCGGAGTCCGCTCCGTTTTGATTTTGAGCATTCTGGTCCTTCTGCTTTGATTTATGCTCATCATTGCCCTGTTGTCCGTTTTTATCGGCCTGCCCGGAATCCTGATCCTGTTTTTCTTTCGAGTCCCCTTCGCCGCCATCTTTTTTATCGGCCGATTCAGAATTTTTATCGTCTTTTTCTTCGAGCTGATTTTTCTTTAATTCTTCTTCGAGCTTTTTACGGGCGGCCTCGAGGTTATGTTGCGTATCCTCGTCGTTCGGATTAATTTTAAGCGCCTGTTCATAGCTTGCTATAGCGTTTTTATAATCGGAAAGTTTAAAATGAGCATTACCCATATTATAATAAGGCTCGAAACGCTCATTTTGCGCATCCGCTTTCGCCGCCGCGCTAAAAGCCTCTATCGCGCCTTTATAATCGCGGTTTTTATAACGGGCGCAGCCTATATTGTAATTATTGACGATATCGAAAGGTTTTAATATTTTAGAACTCTGAAATTCAGATTCGGCGGCGCCGAAATTCTTTTTTTTGTATAAATCGGCGCCTTTGCTTGAATATTGAGATATTTTAGGGCTCAATGAATCGTAATCGCTTTTAACTGACGGTAAAGCGATCTCGGCCGCGGCGCGCTCGAAGCCGCCGGCGGCGCAAAGTAAAACAATGGCCGTTAATATAACGACGCCGAGGCCGCCGCGAAGGCTCCTTGCGGGTATAATCGAATCCGTTAAAAACAATAACAGCGCTATAAAAGCAAAATGGGCGAACAGTTCTTCCGCCACGTTATGGCTGGTAACCCTGAGCGCCCTTTTTTTAATGCTTTTAAGCCCTGATATCATCTTTACAAGGCTGTTTTGATCGGAAACGTGAAAATAATCGCCTCCGGCGGCCGCGGAAATATCTTTTAAAACCTGTTCGTTTAATTTGGTGACCACGTCTTTTCCGTTAAATTTCTTATAAACCGGCGCGCCCCAAACGTCGTAGGAAACCGGTATTTTAACGCCGCTTTTAGATCCGATACCCACGCCGTGGATAATTATTCCATTTTTATAAGCCTCACGGGCCGCCTCTAAAGGCCGTCCGTCATGGTCTTCGCCATCGGTGAATAAAACTATCACTTTAGCCGCCTCGTCGTCTTTATTAAAACGCTCCGACGCGGTTTTAACCGCAAGATCGAGCCTTGTGCCGCCCTTATCCATTAAATCGAAGTCGGCCTGCATCAAAAGGGATTTCGCCGCGGCGTGATCGAGCGTTAAGGGGCATATGCACGACGCGTCGCCAGCGAAAGCCACCAGAGCTACTCTATCGCTTTTAAGATTATCTATTAAATGCGAAACGACGGCTTTAGTAATATCCAGGCGGTTATCGCGGCCTAAATCCATGGCTTTCATCGACTCTGAAACGTCGAGCGCAAAACATATATCGATAGAATTAGCCTCGATCTCTTCAGGTTTTTCAAGCCCCTGGGGCCGCGCCGCGGCGAATACGACAAGAGCCGCGGCCGCCAGATAAAGCGTTATTTTAACCGCGGTATTGCTGCGCGAGTTAAAATTGGCGAGCGCGGCGTAATTACGGTTTGAAAATATTTTTTCACGCCTTTTTAAATTTAATTTTAGTATCAGTTGAAAGTAATATACCATTAAAGGAAGGCACAAAAGTAAAATTAAAAAGCCGGGCAGCGCAAACCTCAATTATATCACCCTTTGTTATACTCTTTCTATATATTCGCCGGTACGCGTATCGATTCTTAATACCTCGTCCTGATTGATAAAAAGCGGAACCTGGATTTCAAGGCCGGTTTCCATACGCGCCGTTTTAGTGGCGCCCGATACGGTATTGCCTTTAATTCCGGGTTCGGTATATTCGACTTTTAAATCGACGGTTATAGGAAGTATAATGCCTACCGGCTTCTCATCGTAATATTGTATCTGGCACTGCGAATTCTGGATCATATAAAGCATGGCGTCGCCAAGATCTTTTTGAGTGAGCACGACCTGCTCATAAGACTGGGTATCCATGAAATGATACTCTTCATCGCTCTGGTAGAGATATTCCATAGTTTTATGCTCGAGATCTATAACCTCTATTTTGTCGTGGGCCCGGAAACGGTTTTCCGCGATAGAACCGGTCCTTAAATTTTTAATTTTAGTCTGCATCATGGCGCGCCAGTTTCCGGGCGTTAAATGCTGAAAAGCCACCACCATGAACAAATCGTTATTCATTTTAAAAATGCTGCCTTTCCTTAATTGCGATGCATCGATGATCATTTTTTAACCCTCCATTTATTTTTTTAGTTTTTGTTATATTTTGTTTTATTTTATTACATTTTGTTTTGTTATATTTTGTTTTGTTATATTTTGTTTTGTTTTGTTTATACGAGATTAAATTTACATATTAACTTTATGAAACAAATTATTTATCAAAAATTATCTTTTTGATTTACCGCCTTTAAGGCTGTCGAGTATCATTTTCTTTTTAGCTTCACTACTTAATTTAGCGACATTTTCGGAGCTAACCTGCTTCAAGGTGCCGCCGCTCATAATTTCTTCGTTAGTTTCGTTTTTTTCCGCGACAGGTTTCTTTTTTTCCGTCTGCGTTAACACCGCAAGCGGAACATAAGCAATTTCATTAACGTAACCGGTAAAATTATCTTCGAGATCGATTTTAAAGTTAGCCATTATCTGGCTGTCTTCGTCTTTTACTATATTGATCAGCGTCGTTTCTTTTTTAGTTATATTGGCCTTTAATTTTTCAAAAGCGCCTTCGTTTTTATTTGACCTGGCGCCGGCGGCCTCTGGCTGTGGGGGCTGCAAAGGCGGCGCGCCCTGGGAAGGAGCGGCGGTCTTATGGACGGCGGCAGGCTCTTTCACCGCGCGCTCTTCCATCGAAATTTTATTTATTTCGGCCTCCGGCGCCCGTGACGCCGGCGCTTCGACGGCCGCCGCATCGGAGGAAACAGGGGAAGCGCTTTCAGATGGAGCATTTATAATTTTTTTAAAAGAAGGAGCCGCCGCTTTTTCTTTTAAAGTCAGCCTGAGCTCATCGACTTTTTCAAGGGCGTACACTGAGCCAATTTTTATAAGCGCCTGCATTGCATTATTGGATATATTTTTTTCGGAATCCATAACCGCGCTGCAGAGAAGATTTACCGCCGGTTCGCTTGCAATCTGCTGAAGCGCGAAAATAGCGGAATCTCTCATCCAGAGCTGGTCGGACTTAATCATCGATCCCAGCACTTCAAGCATTTCGTCTGATTTAAATTTTGAAAGAGCTTTCACGGCATTCGCCCTTATGCGGTTATCGACATCATTTATAAAAGGGACTATATACGCTATAATCTTTTCGGTGCCCGCCAGTTCGAGTCCTTCAATTGCGTTAGCCCTTACGCGCGGGTCTTCATGGCTCAAAAAAACGCTTAAACTCTCGATATTTTCGGCGCCGCCATATTTTCCTACTAATTTAACGAGACTCGCTATTACAAAAGGATCTTTTTCACTTTTGAGCATTTCAACCAGAAACGGCAAAGCCTCCATATTAAAACCGACCGCAAGCGCTTTAAGCGCGCGCTGGCGATTTTCGCTATTGGAACTTGCCAGAAGGACTTTAAGAACTTCGAAACTTGAACCCTGCTGGACGGCCGGAGTAAAAGCGAGCTCCGGTTCGGTCTTTTGCATCGAATCTTTTATTTTTTTAATCGTTTTTTTAGCAAAATAACGGGTAGCCGGATCTGAAGAACTGCATAACTTTTCAATAATCAAATTGATTTCAGGATCGCACAACTCGCCGGCGGCCACGATAGCATTATGCCTGGTCGCGCCGTCTGGCGAATTCAAATTTTTAATTATATCTTCTCTTGTAAAACTTGCCGAAACCAACCTCGAGCTCCTTATTTTAATTTAGATATGCTATCAAAATTAGATATAAAAGTCAAGTTAATAATACCATTTGATAATAGACAATTAAGCCTGACTCGTAAACGGCGGAGTAATTTATTTTGAAAACATCGCTTCCGAGCGTTTTACCTGAAAATTAAACGGTTCGATTTTTTTAGCCATTGAAGAAAGCTCTTTAGCGCGCTTGATATCGTTAAGTTTATAACTGCAAAATGCGAGTTTTGTCAATACCGAACAATTATTTGGACTTAATTCAAGGGCCGTTTCAAAAAAAATCGCCGCTTCTTCATAAGCCTCTAATACGAGCATTAACTTACCCGCATTAAAATAAGTACGCCAGTACAATGGATCTTCTTTGATAAGTTTTTCAAGATCGTCTATAAGCCCCTGATTGAAACTTTCTCCCGCGCGCATTATTATTTCATGATTGGCGCCATATCGGCCAGACCAGAAATATGAATCCAGAGAAGGAAAATCGGCTTCTATTTTCAGGGCCGCCTCGATCGACTTTAAGCATTTTTGCTCTTCGCCATTTTTTTTGTAATAAATAGCTTTTTCAAAATGCGCGTTAGCGTACCCGTTATTTTCAGATATTATTTCGTCAAGAATCTCTTTATATGCCGCCGGATCTCCGGCTTCAAGAAAAGCGTCGGCAATATAATTAAGCAGAGTAGACTTCAAATTAACGCCGCCCGAGAAAAACTCGAACTCAGACGAATCGGGAGGCATTTTCTTTATCCGGCCGCGAATGATATCCAGCTCTTTTTTATCGAAAGAATTAGATTTCAAAAGCAATTCCGCGAGCGCCGGCACAAAGCCCGGAGACTTTTGATATATGCGTTTTATAAGCTCCACAGCCGAAGTATAATCGGTGTTATACATTTCGACTGCATTTACATACATTAATTCGTTTATATATTTCTCTTCGCCGGAGAGGGGCCTGTCCACATTAAAAACGGCTGCGCCGAACTCTTTAATTAGAAGCGGCACGGAAACCGAACCGGTATCAAAACTATACCCCTGTGGAGTTTTAATCAAATAAAAATCCCTGTAACTATAATTTATGCCGCATATTCCGCCATAATTCTGATACTGGCTTTTTTCAAGGATTTTTGCGTTAATTATATTTTTATCGCTTCCATAAGCGATTAATTCTATATCGACTATTTCATAGCCTATCTTCCACTGCTTTACGTCGAGCAAAACCATTCGCCATGCGCTTTCAAACAGTTCATAGTAATTTTTCGTAAAAAAATAATTCCTTAAAGCGCGCGGACCTTCTTCGTTGAGTATTTCATAAAATAAATCAAAAAACAACTTCGAGTCTTTCAGAGCTTCAGCGTTACGCTGATTACGGATTTTCTTTATTTCACCGCCGAGAGTTTCGGCTAAATTATAATATTTGCCGGCCGGACTAATTTTAAGCGCCTTTGAACAAAACACTTCAGCCTCAACCAGATTATCAAAATGAAAATAACAAAGAGCCGTTAGATAATGATGCCGCGCCAAAAATTTTGTTTCTGACGGCGACTGTTTTAAAATAATTAAAGCTTCTCTATATTTATTTTCAATTATTTTAATTTCAGCCTCATAAATTTTTATCAAATTATGATCGCCATTCAGTTTTTTTAATTGAATTAATTTCAAAAAAATTTCCTGCGCGTTTTTTTCGTCTATAAATCGATCAATTTCGGCTATAATTGAATTAATTTTCGCATTAAATTCGATTTCATAAGAACTATGCTCATTTAAGTTATTCGCGGTTTCATTCACGCCGTGATAAGTAACATTCGTCTTATTAAAATATAAATAATAAATGTAAAAAGCCGCTAAAAAAACCGCAAAGAATATAATATAATTCTTAAATTTTATTTTTATTTCGTTGTTATCCCGCTGAGTGTGACTTTTTGAAGCGCCCGCGGCTAAATCTTCTTTTTTGGAAATTTTATCGCCGGCATTAACTGGATAACCCGCAGATTCAGCCTGATCCAATTTTACTTTTACTCTTTCCGGCGCTTCCGCTCCATTTGCGATATTATTTTTAAATTTTATTTTTATTTTATCTATAACGAAACGGGCCGCCTCAACTCTGGCCTGATCGCCGGAATCGAGCATCGAGCGAAGCTGAGTTTCAACATACTGTTCGTCGACATTAATAAGTGCGCGAGCCGCGTTTGCCGCCACCCGCGCGTCGGTATCGGCGGCCGCGCTTAAAATATATGCGGCAGCCGCGGGCGACTGTAAATAATCGAGGCCTTCGACGGCATTTGCGCGAATACGGGCGTCGGGATCGGAAAGAAAAGAAGCGATTATATCGACGCAGTCCGGACTTCCTACACGACCGAGATTAATCAAAAGAGAAGCTTTTACGAAAGGATGTTCCTCGCTTGAAAGCCTGTCGGTCAATATTTGCTCTAAACGAGAATCGCGGCCTATTTTTGAACAGGCGGCCAGAACTGAAATTCGATTTTTAACTTCTTCGTCATTAACGTAATTTATAAAAACTTCGTAATTCAAGCCCGGGCTTTTCTTTTCGAATTGAGCGGCGCCCGATACTTTATCTAAAATTTCGACATTATTTTTTTTAAGGGATTCTTCAATTTCAGCCAGCGCGCTTTTTATATGCGGCCTTAAAATCGCGTCGTTTTTTTTGACGAGAAGTTTCAAAGCCTCATAAGCCTCGATCGACGATACTTTTCCAAGTTCGTTAACGGCGCTGATTCTAATTTTATAATCATTTGAAGACAAATGAAATAATAATTCCGTTATATCGTGACTGGTCATAAAATTTTTATTTGAATTATTAATTTTTTTCGCCGCCGGCTATAAAATTTGTATCATTTCAATAAACTGAGGCGCGGGGCGGGCGAAATAATATCCCTGGGCGTAATGCACTCCAAGAGCTTTTACGGTATCGTACTCCGCGCGCGTTTCTATACCTTCGGCTATTACTATGGAATTGGTTTTATTAGCGAAATCTATAAGAGTTTTAAGCAGCTCCTGCTTTATGAAATCTTTATCGATATCGCGCACCAGAACCATATCGAATTTAAGATATTTCGGCCTCAACTCGGCTATAGCCTGAAGGCTCGAATACCCTGCCCCCGCGTCGTCGATAGCGATATTAAATCCCATTTTTTTTAATTCGTCAACTATGAGTTTAAACGAATCGAAATCGGATATCGCGGTGCGCTCGGTAATTTCAAGAACTATATTCGCGGGATCGAGATTATATTTTTTTATAAGCTCGGAAAAACGGCTTACGATAATTCCGGTTTCTATAAAAGTTTTCGGGTCCACGTTTAAAAACAGCATTACGCTGGACGAATCGCGGCCAGCCGCCCGCCCGGTTTTATTCATAAAACCGGCATTAAGATTAAAATTAACTATCGCTTTAGCGATGCAGAGCCACTCTAACTCGCCGGCATAACCGTGCGCGTCGGCGGCGGAAAATAAAACTACGGGCAATTCGTATTTCGAGGTTTTAGGGCCGCGCGTCAGCGCTTCATAGGCAAGAATTTCAGAAGTCTGAACGTTTATAATCGGCTGAAAAACAGTTCTTACTTCCTGCTGTGTTATAATATTTTTTATATCTTCCCTTATTTTTTGCCGTTCTTTAATTTCGATATTCAATCCTGAAATTTCGGCTTCACGAATCGCCGCGAATAAAGAGCGTTCGACTCTCTGCATTTCATTTTCGTTAATAAGCGCAAAGCCCGTATTAAAATTAATATACTCTCCTGGTATTACGCTGTCATCGGCGATAGCGGCCTTTAATCCCTGGGCTACCCTGCGCGATATCGCTTCGATATTTTCAATATTGATGCTCAGATTATTTCGAGGCGCTGAAAGAAAAATAATAAAAGTAGGACTCGCGGGAAACAATACGGATATCGAATCGCTTTTTCTGAAAATATTTCCCTTCATCGAATTAAGCGTTTCAGCCGTTTTTTTTAAAAGCGCGTCAAAATTTTTCCAGCCGTAGATTGTTTCGATATTAACTATGGAGGTAATATTAACCGAAACGACCGCGACGGAATTTTTCACCGAAAGCGTTTTAATTTCTTCGAGAATATAATTTAAGGTAGGCAGCCCCGTAACATAATCAATAAGCATATCATAAGCTTTTGATAGATCGACGCCGTTTAAAATTTTTTCGTAATTACCACCGTTTTTATCTTTTGACACTAAAAAAGCTCCGTTCTAATATTAAACATAGTTATATAAATTAATGCTGAACAGCCTTACTCATCTGCAATATCGGCAAAAACATCGAAATAACTATCGAGCCGACTATTACGCCAAGAAACACTATAAATAAAGGCTCTATTAACGATGTGATCGCATCGACGAGAAGATCGATTTCTTCTTCGTAGAACACGGCTATATTTTCAAGCATATTTTCGAGAGTACCGGTTTGATCGCCTATGGATATCATCTGCGCGACCATGTCGGGAATCGTCGGCGATTTAGAAACCGAGTCGCCGATGCTCATTCCCGCTTCGACGTTGACTTTCATTTGATTGAATTCGGCTTTAAGAATTAAATTTCCGACGGAATCGTTAGTGATTTCAAGGGCTTTAGTTACGGAAACGCCGGATTTTAAAAGTACCGCGAGATTGGAAGCGAAAGTATTAACCGCCGATTTCATAACTAACTGGCCTATAAGAGGTAATTTAAGCGAAACTTTATCCCATATCTGACGGCCGACCGGCCATTTATAAAAAGCCTGAACGCCGTAAATAAAGCCTACAACGCTCACTATTTCTAAAACTATATTGTCTTTTATAAAATTAGAGACGGCAATAGTTATTTGAGTGGGAAGCGGCAGCGTGGCTTTAAAACTTTTAAACATCGCCGAAAACCTTGGAATAACGAATGCCATCAAAAACACGACGACGAGGCCGGCGACGATCATAATAGCGGCGGGATAGGTCATCGCTGATTTTACTTTCGACCTCAGAGCCGCTGATTTTTTTAAAAATCCATTTAATTTTTCAAGCATGTCAAATAACATACCCGATTCTTCGCCTATTTTTAATAAATTAAGATACATGGGAGGAAAAACGTCGTCGTGCTGAGAAAATTGTTCGAATAAGTTCGAGCCCGCTTCGACGCCGGTTCTTATTTTTTTGATTTTTTTGCGAAGCCTTAAATTTTCAGTCTGTTTTTCAAGAATAACAAGAGATTTAATAATCGGAATACCGGCTTTGGTAAGCACCGCGAAATATTTAGTGAACATCAATATATCTTTATTGCTTACCGAGCGGTTACCTTTAGAAAAATATTCTTCCCATGTCATTTCGGCTTCTTTTTTAAGCGAAGTGACGGAAAGATTCTGCGCAACGAGTCTTTCGCGCGCACTCTGTTCGTTCGACGCATCGACGGTACCTTTAACTTCGGTACCTGAAGCGTTTATGGCGGTATAAATAAATTCAGGCATTATTAATCACCGCACTTATTATAACACATAATTATAAAAATTAAAATAAAATTTTATAATTATGCGCTATTTTTTTTATGATTGAAAACCGCAAAATATAATTGCCGCTGATTATTTCAGGCCGCCGATCGACGATCCGCTGCCGAGGCCGCCTGTACTTTTAGTCTGGTTAGACTGAAAAGTCGGAGATTTTGTTTCTTTGACGCCGGCGTCTTTCGCCTTGGCATCCGGCTGCTTCGCGCCGTTTGCGGGTGAGCCGCTGCTGGCTCTGGAAATGGGTATATTAAAAGAAGGTTTGTTTTCGGTAATATTGGTTATAACGATATTATCCTCGTTGATCTGCTCGATCTTATATTCTAATTTGGTGATTTTTTTCTGCGAACCGTCGGGCTGCTCGATACTTATCGGATTAGGAAGCTCTTCGACTATAACGCTGCCGGATTTAACCATAAACAATTTTTCCGCGCCGGTTTCAGGATCTTTTTTAGTGAGCATTGCCGTTTTTTCTTCGCTCAGTTGATAAAAGCCCTTATATAAAAGCTCCACCGCGGGTTTATCGGTGCTATTAGCCGCCTTTGGTATGGAATCCGTGGCGAGTTCAAAAGCTTTTTCAGCGGTAGCCTTGGCTTTGAAATAATTCTGGTCTTTAAAAGCCGCGTCGGCCTGTTTCAGGTTTTCATCGGCCTGCTTATACAGCGTGGCGTTATAAGAGCCCGCGGGCATGCCTTTAACTTTATCGATCATCTTGCGGGCCTGCAAAATAGCCAGTTCGGCGTCTTTACGAAGTTTTGACGACGACTTGATATCGCGAAAAATATTACGCCTGATTTTACCGCCGTAACTCTGGCCGGTAGTGACAAGCGCGGCTTCTTTCGTATCGAATTCGATCGGAAGGAAACGGTCTTCAGGCACCGGTTTGGATTTGATGTTAAAGCCGGCGGGTTGAGCGCCTTTCTTCGCCGCCGCGGCGGATTTAGGCGCGGCGGGACGCGGCGGTGCGGCCGGAGGCGGAGTCGCTGCTGGGGGCGCGGTACGCGAAGCTTCCTGGACTTCGCCTTCGGCGCCTTCTTCGCCTTCCGTTCCTTCTTCGGCGCTTTCCTCGGCTTTTTTTCCGCAACCCTGCATAAGCACGAATATTGAAAGCGAAAAAACAATCATTAAAAATATAGCTATATATTTTTTACTCATTACTGCGCTCCTCTGAAAAAAGTAGTCAGAGTCAATTCGAGTTTCATTGTATCGTCGGGGGTAATCAAACTTTTAATTTTAAATCCGCCTTCTACGACCTTTATGATAGCTTTCCAGACGGTAGAACTTTCCTGCCTTTTTAACTGGATCGAATTTTCTAAATGCCATAAAAATTCAAGAATTTTGGAATATTCGCCTTCGAGATCGAGAGTGAAATAAAATTCGGTAAAATCTTTTTTGATATTGCTTCTTAAATCTTTATTTTCGATAGGAGTAAAGGTCGGTATTTTCACTTTCAAATCAGAAGCAAGGACCTCGATTTTTTTAATCAATTCGGGCCATACATCGATCGGCGGAAGATTTACGAGAGTTTTATTCAAAACTTCGAGCGTGTTTTCAAATTCTTTTTTCTTAATTTCATCCTTGCGTTTTTTCTCGTCAACCTCTTTACGGCGCTGGTCTAAAAGCGCTAACTTTTCAGAGGCGGTCCTTTGAAGTTTATCGCGTTCTTCTTCCGCGCGAGCCAGCGTTTCGAGAGCTTCTTCGCGTTTAACGACAAATTCCGAATGCAATTTCCACCAGATGCCGCCGTTAACGGCAAGGCATAACAATATGGAAATATAGACTATTGTCCGTTCCGCTAATGAAGCCGATCTTGTCCGCATTTTATCCCCTTATACACATTATATCACAATCAATGACATTATTCAAAATTTATAACCATTTTACTTCACGACTTCATAATCGATAGTCGTCGTAAATTTCTTGTCGGAAGTCGATATTTTTATAAAACCTTTACCTGTTTTAAGCGCCCTGATAATTCCGTTTACCTGATCATAAACGACATTGCCGTCCAGATTAACGATATCTACGTTAAACGTTCCGCCCGCTAACTGCTTTTTTTGTTCGACTATATTAACTACAAAAGCTTTCAACTCGGTCTGATCTTTCAAATGCAGCAATATTTTTTCAGGTTCGACCATTAATTTTTTAAACGGGAAAAATTTGAATTCGAGGCTGAACTCATAACCGAACGCCTGGTTTATTTCGACTTTTTGAAGAAAAACCGAGTTTTTCTCATCATCAGGCGGCGCAAATTCACGATTCATCATAAGGTTCTTTAAAAATTCCGGCGCGTGGTAGGGCTCTTTAGATTCACAAACGA
The DNA here is from genome assembly GCA_002423385.1 of bacterium UBP16_UBA6123. Taxonomy (GTDB): domain Bacteria; phylum Muiribacteriota; class UBA9980; order UBA9980; family UBA9980; genus UBA9980. The sequence goes on along the minus strand of DIVV01000240.1, from coordinate 32,126 downwards.
CGGTAAATTTCTGGTCTTTTAAATTATCGCCCTGAATATTTATACTCTTTACCCATACTTCGCCCGGCGTTAATTTTTCGAGTTTATCAAAAAAATCATACCACGAAAAAGATTTTTGATAAATTCTATTAAAAAAATCTATCCGTTCGTTAATTTCCTTTATTTTTTCGCGCGAGATCATGGCTTTGCCGAGCTGATTATCGAGCTGGGCGATTTCATTGGTTAAAGTAGTTATTCTTTCGCCAAGTTCTTTTATTTCTTCCTCATTGGCTTTGCCGATTTTATCGATGGCGAACTCGTGATACTTTTGAAGTCCGAACCACATCGCGGGTATTATTGTAATAACTACAATCAAAATTATAATCGCGCGCCAGTCGCGGGGAACGCACTTATATTGAGACGGCAGAAGATCCATCTTCATCTTCATAGAGCATTCCCCCCTTCCATATACATTGCCGAATTTATATTTTCATAAACCATTGGTTTCACTTTATAATTACCGCCGTATTTTTTCAATTTCTTAAAAGGCCGCCGATACAGCATTGCAGGCAGTTTTTTTCGTCATCGCCCAGTACGGCTTTAGCGGTTGAATCGATAGTTATTATTTCCGAAAGCATAACGGTTTTGGTATTTAAATGCAACTGCATGGCGTTATTAATATTACGGAAATTAGAAGTGCCGCCGCAAAGCACGATTTCATGTATCTTGAACTCGCGAAATCTCGCGAGGTACTGATCTATTGAATTATATATGCCTTTTATAAGCTCGCCGAAAGAGGGTTTTATAATATTATAAAGTTCAACTTTATTCTGCTTATCAGGATTGTCCTTTAAAAATATTTCCTCTTCTTTTTTTATTTTTTCGGCGGCGACCTCGTCGCATCTTCGGGCTTCCATTATATTTTTAGTGAACGCGGCGCCGCCCAACGGAAGGGAACGCGAACTTTTAATGACGCTTTCTTTTAAAAACGCCACAGTCGTAGCTTCGTGACCGAGATAAACGACCGCTATATTCTTTTTTTCAACTTCAGGGTCCGTATAATATGGATGCAGTAAATTCATCAGATTAAAAAAAGTCGTGTCGATTCCAATAATATTAAGGCCGGCGTTAGCCACCAGATCGCCGAGATCGAATAAATTACTCTTGAGTATGGCCTGCGCTACGACGGTAGTCTGCTTCTTTGAATTTTCAACGATTTGATAGTCGTAGAACCATTTATCGAGTTCGAGCGGCAAAAGCGGGCTTAAAGTTGAAGGAATGGATTTTTCAATGGCGTCTTTGGCTTTAACCGGCATATTGAGCCAGTTTGCGACCGCCAGATAATCCGGAATCAATAGCAGCGCGTCATAACCTTTAACGCCGGTTTTAGCGACGAGCTCGTTAAGCTTAGCCTGCATTTCTTTAGGCTTGGCTATCGGCTTATCCGAAAAAACATTGACCATGGATTTTTCAGGCGTTTCAACCATCCCGAATTTCGAAAGCGTTACATGCTTGTCGCCGTCTTTTTTTAATTTAAGAACGGCCGCTTTTATAAACTTCGAACCAAGATCTATGCAAACTAAAGGCCTCGCCATTTAATACTCCAAAAAATAAAAATACAATTAAACTTACTTATGATATTTTTTCACTATCTTACTAATCGACAAAAAAAAGAAAAAAACAATTTTTTTTATAAAAAAAAGGAGCGTACGGAGCACGCCCCCTTTTTTTAAAAATGAAACCGGATAATTTATAACGGCGTTTAATTACGCGGCATTAAGCCTTACCAGTTCCTGTATGGTAGTTTCACCTTTTTTTATTTTCGTGAGAACCGAGCCGTGAATCGTACTCATGCCTTTTTCAAGGCCGGCTTTTTTAATTTCGTAAAGCGAATTGCCGCCGGCTATCATGGCGCGTATTTCATCATCGATATCTAAAATTTCATAAACCGCCGCCCTGCCCTTATATCCTTTGCCGCCGCAATCCTTGCAGCCCGCGCCCACATAATATTTTATATCGCGGTGCTCGGGCTTGAGCAGATCGGCGAATTTAAATTCGTCTTCAGTCGGGCTATATTCCTGCATGCAGTTTTTGCATATTACCTTGACCAGACGCTGGGCGATAACCTGGATAAACGCGGCCGCGAGAAGATAACGGTCGATATCCATATCGGCCATACGGCCTATAACGTCGATAGCGTTATTCGCGTGGACCGTGGAGAAAACCAGGTGACCCGTAAGGGCCGCTTTGATCGCTATATCCGCGGTTTCGTGATCACGTATTTCTCCGAGGAGTATTATATCGGGGTCGTGACGCAACATCGCTTTGAGCGCCTTTGCGAATGTAAGCGAGCGGTCGGGATCGGTTTTATTGATTTTAACGTTGATCTGATTCAAGCCCGCCAGTTTATATTCCACGGGATCTTCAGCGGTTATGATCTTGGTTTCGGAGTCGTTAAGCGATTGAAGCGCGGCATACAGAGTGGTGGTTTTACCGGAACCGGTAGGGCCGGAAACCAGAATAATTCCGTAAGGCCTTCTGATGGCGCGGTTGAATCTATCGAATTCTTCGGGACTGAAACCTAACGCTTGAAGATCGAGTTTAAGATTTTCTTTAGCGAGTATACGCAAGCACGCGCATTCTCCTTCGGCGCACGGTATTATGGACACACGGAAGTCAACGCTTTTTTTTCCGAGCTTAATCGAGAAAGCGCCGTCCTGCGGGACCGATCTTTCGGCGATGTTAAGGTCGGACATAATTTTAATACGCGAAATCATTGCCGGGCCGGCTTTTTTAGCTATCGTCATTTTTTCGATGAGCACGCCGTCCGAACGGAACCTTACAAGAACTTTCGTTTCCCATGATTCTATGTGAATATCCGACACGCGGGCGTTAACCGCGGTCAATATAATTTTATTAACCAATAATATAATAGGTTTTTGATCGGCCTGCTGCTTTAATATATCGGACTTTCCGCCGTCTTCTTCACTTTCGCTTTCAAATTCGAGGTTAACGTCGGAAACCGGGTCGTCGTTCTGGGCTTCCGCCCCGCCTTCGCCGCCGCCTTCACCGCCGCCCTCCGCGGGCGCTTCCGGTTTTTCAAGACCTAAAAATTCGCGGATTTGAGACTGGGTTGAAAGGACGTATTTCACCTCATAACCCGTAACCGTTGAAAGCCTGTCGAACAGCTCATAATTGGTAGGATCGAAAACGGCTATCGTTAGCGTTTTATCTATTATTTCGAGCGGAACGAGCTCGCCGCCCTGCAATAAATTAGGCGGCACGGACCTTTTGGCCTCTTCCGAAACAGTTACGTCTTTTAAATCGATATAAGGTACATCGAATTGTTTGGCAAGAGCTATCGCGAGATCGTCTTCGGTTATATAACCGGCGGCAAGAAGGGTCTGACCTAAAAGCTGATTGGTCTCCTGTTGTTTTTCAAGCGCCCAATCTAACTTTTGCTCGTCAATGACGCCCATTTCAATAAATATCTGGCCTATTTTCTTTTTTCTTAAAAATTCTGACATAATTCTTTAACTATTAAGCCCCCTTAATACACTCGATATATTTTCAGCATTTAACGAACGTGTAGTACAGCCGGGGTTTTATTTAGAATCTGTGGCGTTTTCGGAAGAAGATTTTACTTTATTTTCATCTTCTATTAAAAGACTGACGTTTTTAGATGGAATAATCGTGGATACGGCGTGTTTAAATATAAGCTGCTGGCCTACATTCGTGTTGAGCATAACGGTAAATGTATCGAAAGATATAACGTTTCCCATTATTTTAACGCCATTCATGGTATATATGGTTATCGGTATTTTATCTTTTCTTACCGCATTTAAAAAAACATCCTGGATATTGACTTTACTCATCTGGACCGCACCTCTTTATATATTTTTAGAAATATCAGCTATTACCGCTTCATAAACTTTTGAATCGTTAATAGAAATATCATCTTTTTCAAACCAATTCTTAAACTTAAAACGCTTGAAATACGTAAGCTGCCTTTTGGCGTAATTTCTGGTATTCTGTTTGATAAGGGCCCGCGCTTCCTCAATGGATATACGGCCGTTGAGGTGTTCTATACATTCCTGGTATCCTATAGATTTCATTCCGGGCATAAACTGGGTATATCCTTTTTTTAATAAAGACGACACCTCTTCGACTAGATTATCGCTAAACATTTCATCAACCCGTAAGTTTATATTATTATATAGCAGTTCCCTTGATTTTGTCAATCCAAAAATTAAATAATTATATTCATTATTTTTTTCCCTCGCGTCTTTATAACTGGAAAACGGCGCGCCGGAAAGTTTAGACACTATTATAGCCCTGACTAATCTCTGCCTGTCGTTATGTTTGATACGTGAAGCCGATTCTATATCTAATTTTCTTAACTCGCTCACTAAAAAAGCGGTTTCTTCAAGCTCGAGGCCGTCGCGAAGCCGCCGGGCTTCACTTTGATCGAACTGCGGTATCTGAGAAATGCCGTTTATTAAACCGTCAAGGTAAAAACCCGTGCCGCCGACTATAATCGGCAGCCTGCCGCGGCCGAGTATCTCTTTAATTTTTACGGCTGCGGCGGATGCAAAATCCGCGTAAGAAAATGAAAGATCGGGAGTTATTATATCGATGAGATGGTGCGTGACCGAATTAAGCTGTTTACGGGAAGGTTTCGCCGTCCCTATATCCATAAATTTATATATCTGGCGGGAATCACATGATATAATTTCGGCCCCGAATTCCAGGGCGATTTTTATCGCGAGAGAAGTCTTGCCCGAAGCCGTAGGACCTACGATAACGGGAACATAATTATTTTTTTTTCTTATTTTTAACGAGGCATTCATAATAAACCAATCTTTTCTATTTTATAATCGCGCGTCCGCGCTATTTTAATTATTAACTCACTCGTCATTCAGACGCTTTAAACTATCTTATATTCTTTTTAATTTTTTCAATTATTTTTTTAGCGGTTACGGCCATCTCGCTTTCACTTTCGAGTTTAATTACTTTTTTCAACTCGCCGACCGCATCGAAATTGCGCCCCATCATACTCAGCACTATTCCGAGATAAAGATGCGCCAGGGCGAAATCCGGCGATATCTCTATCGCTTTTTTCAAAAACGCCGAGGCTTTTTCATAATAGCCCTTTTCCTCGAGAAGAAGGCCTATCTTACAATAAGCCTCGACGTAGCACGGATCGATTATAATGGCTTTCTGATATGAAGTTAGAGCTTTTTCGGTCTCGCCGTTTTTCGCGTAATAAATACCAGCTTGATAAAATTGAACAGCTTCGCTTAACATCGCGCCGCTTTCCTTCGGCCCGGCGCTTTCCTCCGCATCCGCGAAGGCGGTCTGCGGCTGCTGGCAATATCTGGAATTAATGGTATTAATCGCGTGGAGCGCGGCCATTCTCACGTTGATATAATCGTCGTTAACCAGCGAAGTAAGCCGCGCCGCGTCGGATTTATTGCCTATTAAACCGATAACGGCCGCCGCCTTCGTTCTTATTTTTTTATCCGGGTCTTTAATATAAGAAAAAATAAGGTCTTTGCTTTTAAACTCCGGATTGCGTGAAAGCGAATCCAGGATGGAGCCTACGAATTTATTTTCTTTTAAAAGACGGACCACCGAAATCTGCGCTCGCTCGCTCTTCAGCGAGGCGAGAAAGCCGGCCGCGGCCTCCGCGACCATATAAACCTCGTCGCCAAGCGCGGCGGTTATTTTATCTATTTCAAAAGATTCGCGGATTTTTTCGTTCAAATTATAAAAAGCCGAAATAGTTTTATGACGAATAACCCATTTAGACGATTTAAGCATTCTGTATAGATAGTCGAGCGCCGGTTCATATTCGAGTTTCGACAGCGAATTAACTATGGCAAGGTTCATTTCATCGTCTTCCGCGGTTTTTTCGGCTATATCCAGAAGGAGCTGCGCGACATCGTTTTCTTTGAATGCGCCGAGACATTCCACTGCGCGTCTTGAAACTTCGCCATTTTCGTCATGAACGGCGTCCGTTATATATTGAAAGGCCTCGCGTTTTTTAGTGAAGCGGCCGAGAACCCCGACAGCCAGCATTCGCAGATCGGGACTGTCCGCCTGGATCAGCCTGCCTAAAAAAGGTATGGTTTCTTCTCCGATATTTATCAAAACATATTCAGACCAGTAAAACAAGTTGGAATTAAGCGCGGGCTTATTTTTCAAAAGCTGGTTTACGAGCGGTTTTATTACCTGCGAGCCTATTTCGCCAAGCGAATCCGCCGAATTTTTTCTTACCTGCCAGTCCGGATCGTCGAGCGAATGTAAAAGCGGTTCGGAAGCCGCCACGCCTATTTGACCGAGGGCCTTGATTGCCCAATAGCGCGAATTTTCATCGCCTTTTTCAAGCACTTTCATAAGCTCACCTATCGCCATCGCGCCGAAACGGCCGAGAACGTAAGCTGCGTTTTTTCTGACCACCCAGTTTTCATGGTTTAACGATTTAATTAAGGGCTCTAATGCGTACTCACGCATAAACATAAGGTTTTCAACCGCTTTTTCCCTTATTTCTTCATGTATATCGGCTAAAAGACCTATCAGCAGCTCAATAGTTTTAGCGTCGCGCGAATTTTTCAAAGCGCAAACCGCGCCGTATCTCATCATCAATTCTTTCGATTCGAGCGCATCGAGTATAATTTCGCTTACCGCCCCGTCCGGTGATTCGCCCGCCGATTCACCCATTATATAAACTATCCACTTTCTTACCTGCGGCGTAACGCCGGCGGTCTTATAAACCTCGACAAGCCTGTCTAAAGCGGGTTTGCCAATTTTAGCTATCGCGTCTGCCGCTTTTTTACAGATCGGTTCGTAATTATCGGATAGAGCGGTTATCAATACGTCTAAAGAATCGATGCCCGTTTCATATAAAGCTTTAATTGCCGATATTCTTATATCTTCATTGCCGTTACGGTAAGCTTTTGCCAGATGCGGCACGACCTTTTTGCCGAGCTTCGCCAGCGCGCGGCATGCGCAGTCTCTAACGTACCAGTAATCGTCGCTGAGCGATTCGACGAGAGATTCGACAATTTCTTCGCCGAAACGGCCAAGAATTTCAATGGATTTATGACGGACTTCTTTTTTAGGATTTTTAAGATTTTTTTTAAGTACGTCTATGGCCTGCTTGTTTCCAATTTCTCCGAGCGAAGTTATCACGGCCGTTCTCACGTCGTTATTTTCATCATCGACGAACTTGACCAGAGCGTCAACCGCATCCCTGGCCCCTATTTTACCCAGAATATTGGCGCACCAGAAACGACGGTCGGAATTGCCGTCGCAAAGGCCGTTAATCAAAAATGGCTCGGCCGTTTCTCCGGCGCCCGCAAGAAGATCTCCAATAATTCTTCTTTTAGTCCATGATTTTATTTCAAGAAGGGAAACCAGATAAGAAAAGCTGCCGCCGCCCATTTTGAGCAAAGTTTGGGCGTACCAATAAAAAGCCCTTTCAGAAAGATTATCGCTATCGTTCATCAGAGAAAATATTTTACGGGCGCAGCCGTCGGGATTTATTGCCGCCAGAGAATTTGCGGCAAAGTAAGATACCTCGTCGGAACCGCTTTCCATAGCCGCAAGCAAAGCGCTTTCGGCGGAAGCGCAGTTGAGCGCCCCGAGAGCTTTAGCGGCGGCCGCGCGCATGGCTTCGTCTTTTTCGGCCGTTAAAATACCTATTAAAGCCGGAGCGGCCTGGATGCAGGCGTTTTTTTCGATTAATGCTATGGCTTTGCGTTTCTCCTGCGGTTTGGTCGAATTGAGCTGCAGTAATAAAATATCAAGATCGGCTGCCATATAATAACCTCCATTATTTTTAAAAATCAGTCTTTAATTTAATAATCGAACCGTTTTTAATTAAGGCGTAAAGCGCCAACGAACATAAAGCCGCCTCGGGAATCGAATACCACAGATTATAAACGAGCGAAACCTTAAGACTGCCGCCAAAAAATAAATAACCCGAATATATATGTAAGGCCGTCTTTAAAGCGAATGCGGCCAGCGCAAAAATCACGACCGTAACGGCGTCACGGCGGGGAGCCAAACCCGCTACGGCGAGCGCGGAATAAGCGGCCGGATAATCGAGAACGGCCTGCGCCCATCCTATAACATGGCCGCTGGTAATAATTCTGAGCAGTCCAAGCAGCGCCCCCGCCGCGGCGCCGGCTTTAAAACCCGACATAAGCGAAACCATAATAATAGCCACGGGGGCCAGAGTGACCGAACCGCCCTGAGGCATCGTAAAAATTCTGATATGCGATAAAACGTACCCCATGGCGCACGCCAGAGCACATTCCACAAGGAAGCGCGTTCTTTTATTTATCTTCAGGGTACTTTTCAATTTTTTTCTCCAGCATATCTATGCGCTCGTGAATATTATTTATATAGCGCATATCCTTGTTCTCTTCGGCTATCAGAAGCGCTTCGCGGTATTTATCGAGCGACTCCCTGTATTTGAAAATTTTTTCATGTATAATGGCTATCGCCAGGATCACTTCGATATTGCCATTATCCAGTTTATAAGATTCAAGAAGGTTTTTCAGCGCGAGCGCGTCGTTTTTAAATCCGGAATATATTATGCCGGCAAGATAATAAAGCCTCGGGTTGGAAGGAAATTTAGCGAGACAATTTTTTATCTGCACGAGGGCTTCGTCTAATTTTTTTTCGTCGATGAGTATATTTATAAGGCTCTGATATGCGGTTAAATTATTTGAATCGAGCATAACCGCCCTTTTAAAATTATCGATGGCGCTTTTACTGTCTTTCTGAGTATAGGAAAGAATTCCGAGCATTTCGTATATCTGAGAATTCTGAGGCACGATTTCGCGCGCTTTTAATATGGCCACGCGGGCTTCCTTGTACTGAGCGTTATGAATTAATATGCGCGCCAGACCGAGGTAACCCGTATATTCGCCGGGAAAATTGGTTACGATAAAAGCGTAGGCGCGCGTCGCCTCGTCGATATTTCCCTCGTTGAATATGCAGTCGGCCATGCCAAGATGAGCTTCCGCCAGACGCGTGTTCGCCTTCAAAGCCTGCTCGTAATATCCTCTGGCGAGTTTAAAATTCTTACGAAAACGCCATATATTTGCTATATTTAAATTCGCCTGCTCGTGAGCCGGATTCATTCTCACGGCCGTATCGAAGCGTATGATGGCGTTATCGACATCGTTAAGCGCTTTGAAGCAAAGTCCCATTTTATAATTCAGCTCGGCGTCCTGCCTCGTCTTAAGCGCCGCCTGAAAAGCCGGAAGCGCGTCCTGATAGTTTTTAGAAGAAAGATATAGATCGCCGAGAAGATTATTGGCCTCATAAAAACGCGGTTCGGCTTTAATAATTTCTCGGAGTTTTAATATGGCCTGCGCCTGTTCGCCGCGGCCGACGAGTTCATAAACGTAACGCAGACGGCCCTTCGCCAGAAGCGCATTTTTTTCGATTACCTCTTTCGGCAGATCGTCTTCGGGCGTAAAACTTTTAACGGCCAACCCCTGCGAAGGCGCCTGAGTTTTGGAAACCGAAGCGGAAACGCCGGACTCTTCTTTCGCTCCGGCCGCAAAAGTCTCCGACCACCTGTCATTTTCGGCCCTCAATACTTCCTCGAATTTTTTATATTCCATATTGGCGGGATCTAATTGCCTTAATTTCTTTAATTCCAGCATCGCCCGGTCAATATCGCCGCTCTGCGCGTAATATTTAACCAGATTCAAAAATATATTATCGCCGTGCAAAGCCTCCGCGGCAAAAGATAATAACACTCCGCCGGGCGGCGCCGCGACGGCCGCCAAAAGAACGGACATAAATAATATGACAATAAATACGATCCATAAATACTTTAAAACAAAATCTTTTTTAAATTTACTGCGAGGCATTGCAACTCCTTTGCGCACGCTTACTTTTGCTCATGAGCAATCCGCCCGGAAGCGAGCGAATCCATAACGGTTAAAACGATATTATTCATTACCATAAAGCCTTTCGGACCAAGCGTGAGGCCCGCGGGACTTAAATCAATAAATTCCTGTTTTGCGAGCTTTTTCAAACCCGGATTTTTTTGTAGAATTTCAAAACTTCCGCCAGGAAGCATATCTTTTGTGAGCCCCCGGGTAGTTCTGAGGGCCAGCATCACTTTTTCAAGAAACTGCTCCCGGGGTTCGAGTATTTCAGTATCAAAATACGCTCCGGCTTTTACACCGAGCGTATAAGCCCGAATGTCTCTGTAATTAGACCGCCTGATGTCCTTAACCGTGGAAACCGCTCCTGCGCCGAATCCCAGATAATCTTCCTTCAGCCAGTAAGAATAATTATGCTTCGAAATATAATCGGGACCTGATGCGAAATTCGAAATTTCATATTGAGTAAATCCCATGCTGGCGAGCTGATTGCACACCGAAATATATTCTTCGGCCATCCATTCATCGCCGGGCTGAATAATTTCGCCTTTATCTAATTTCGAGGCAATAACCGTATTATCGCATACGCAAAATTGATAAACGGAAATATGCTCCAGCAAAGGAAGACGCATATCGGAAAAAACTGTTTTATGCGCGAAACCACCTTTTTGATATGGCATGCCTATCATAAAATCGGCGCTTATATTTTTAAAACCGGCCTCGCGAGCCATAATAAGGGCGGCTTCCGCCCCGCGCGCATCATGAGCGCGGCCTAACAGCTTTAAAACTCCGTCGTTAAGACTCTGCACGCCGATAGAAATTCTGTTGAATCCCGCTTCGAGCATACGCCTGTAGTCTTTGTCCGAAAAAATTTTAGGATTGGTTTCAAAACTGATCTCACAATCAGGAGCGAACCGATATACTTTCTTTAAAAGATCAAGAATTTTTACTATGTTATCGATTCCGCCCACGCCGGGCGTGCCGCCGCCAAAATAAACCGTTCGCGCAATTTTTGCTTCAAAATCTTCCGACCTGGATTTTATTTCAGCGCCAAGCGCCGCGAAATATTCATCTATGGGCGCTCCGCCGGCGAATTCGTCGAGGCCCTGCGATGCAAAATCGCAATAATAGCACTTTTTAAGGCAGAACGGTATATGAACGTATATGTGCATTTACTCAACTATTTTCCCATAACCAGATTTTTAAGGGAATCGAAGAAATTAGTTTCAGCCTTCGGCACCTGAAGATTCTGGTTCGTTATTTTATTAATCATTTCTAAAAATTTCGAAGTAACAGGGGATGCCGGAGCGTGCTTTAAAAACGGCACGCCAAGATCGGTCGCCTTGCGCATGGTGATATATTCATTCGGAATGGTATGTGAAATTTTCGTTTTAATAAATTTTTCGATCTCTTCGATAGGCATCGTCGAAAGATTATCATCGCGGTTCATTACCGTAATTATCTTGCTTTCGGGATACTCCAGACTTTTCATTACGTCGAAACACTTTCTGGTGTTGCGAAGACAGAGCGTATCGGAATTCATGACCACTATTATGCGGTAGGCCACATCGAGGGCCATCAACGTATGATCGGTAAACGATGAAGGGGTATCGATGATTATATAGTCGAAATAACCTTTTAAAACCTCTATTATTTCTTTAACGTCTTTAACTTTTACTAATTCGGCCTCTTCAGGCTTTTTCGGCGCAGTCAGAAGTTTAAAAGATTCGCAGGCCGGAGCTAAAAATTGAGAAATATTTTCATAATTTTTTATTTCGACTTCTTTAGACAGATCGGCTATGCTCTTATCGTATTTAGCGTCGAGTATCATATCCAGCGAGCCGAACTCGAGATCGAGGTCTATTAACAGCACGCGTAAATCTTTATTTAATGAAAGGCCATAGGCAAAATTCGAAGAAAATGTGGAACAGCCCGCCCCGCCTTTGGGCGAAAAAAACGATATTATTTTTCCTTCTTTTTCCGCTACGGTTGAAACGACCGAAGACTTTCTGACGCGGTCGCTCATAAAACGCATTATTTTAAGCGATATCGCCGGATTTAAAAGCATTATATACCCGAAATTTTTCTGGGTTATTTTATAGAGTTTGCATTCGTCAACGCAGGTAGCCGAGGCTGAACGGGGCGCTTCCTCGAGCAGCGCCATTTCACCGAAAAATTCGCCTTCCTTGAGCAGCGCAAGAGTTTTATCTTCGCCGTCTTCCAATTTAGATATTTTAACCTTGCCGCTTATAACTATATAAAAAGCATCGCCGAAATCGCCCTGTTTAAATATGGCGGCACCTTTAGGCATACTTACTTCTTCGACGATTTCCTTGATTTTTTCGACATGATTATCGTTCAAACTTGAAAATATAGGAATTTGCTTTAAATCCATAATATCTCCTTGCAATTTTATACTATATTATATTTATTAACTTTTTACTTCAGTGTTTCTATATTCAAGCATTCGCCTTCAACTAATGAATTTTCTTCGACGACGCCGGGCGCGAGTTCTAAAACGCCGTGACAGCCTTTTATAAAACCCGATACTCTTGAAGGCTTCATCCGCCATATAATTTTTAAAATTTTATTCCCGCGGTCCAGAAAAAAACAATCTATTTCCATCCGCATAAAAAAAGTATGAATATTCGAGCACGGCGAAAGCAGTATTCCATCATACTTTTCATCTCTTGTTTTAAACATGAGCCCGATGGCGCGCTTAAAAAAAGAGTCGTAATTTAATATTTTATTCGATACTAAAGTGCCGTCGTTTTTTTCGACTCTGAGCATACCGCGAATTCCTTTTATTTCGGAAAGTTTTTAATGAATTCGAAAACTACGCCGCCGAGCAAAACTACCATAATCGTTGGAAATATGCAACCGACCATCGGAAACAGCATTTTAACCGGGGCCTGCATCGCCAGCTGCTCCGCGCGCTGCCTTTTTTTAAGCCGCGCCTGCGCCGATTGTATCTTTAATATTTTAGACACGGAAACGCCGAGCTGATCGGCCTGAATAAGCGAGGATATAAAAGCCGAAAGGTCTTCTACCTCCATTTTATCAGAAAGCGCTTTGAACGCTTCGCGCCGGCTTCGCCCCATCTGCATTTCCTGAAGAACATTTTTCAATTCCTCGCCGAGCGGGCCTTTAAATTTAGTTACGAGTTTCGCCAGGGCGATATCGAAACCGAGACCGGCCTCGACTGATACGCACATAAGATCCAGACAATCAGGAAGGGCTTTTTGTATCATATATTTACGAAAAGCGACGAGTCTTTGCAGATAGATACGCGGCCCTAAAAAGCAAAGCATAAATATTATAAGGCAGCCCATTCCCAGGCTCTGGATTGGCACTTTCAACATAAATCCCAGAACGCCGAACAGCGGCGCCGGAACTACTATAAGCAGAACTTTTAATACGTTAAATTCGGTAGGCGTAAGGCCGCCCGGATTTCCAGCCTGGGCAAGCTCTTTTTTAAGCTGCGAAGCCGTATCGGCTTTGTTGCGCTTACTCAGAGCGTTTGCAAAACCCGTTAAAACCGGTTTTATTATTCGCTCAAAAAAAGATTTCTGAAGTTCTTCGTCTTCGATAGAAGGTTGAGCTTTGGCCGCGCCGGCCCCTTCTTCCTTCTGGCCGGAAAATTCTTCGAGCCTCGAAACTACTGAATTTTTTTGTTCGGGCATTAAAAACATTATGCCCGCTATTACTATAGCCGCTACCACAACGATAGAAGTTATATCCATTGGTTAGTTCCTCCGCAAGAAGATATTTTAAACGTCGATATCCGTAATTTTTTTAATAATCAATGCGCCCGCGCCCATCATCAAACCGCAAAAAACAAGCGAATACCATCCTTTAAAGCCATTGACGTCCGCGAGTAAAAATTTATTGACGAAATAATCAGGGTTAAGCGCGAATATAGCCAGGCCGAGCATTATAGGCAGGCCCGTTATAACGTATCCGCCCATACGCGCCTGTGAAGTAAGAGTTACGATCTGGCCTTTTATTTTAATGCGCTCTCTTATGGTTTCGGAGATCTGATCGAGAACATCGGCGAGATTGCCGCCGACCTCTCTCTGAATCAAAACTACGGTCACTAAAAGGTCGAAATCGTCGTTTTCGAGCCGCTGTGCCATATTTTCAAGGGAAGTTTCCAGCGCCACGCCTACCGCATTTTCACGAAGCACTTTTTTAAACTCGGTTGACATCGGATACGGCGATTCCCTGGTAATAAGCTCTATGGCCTGCATGAAAGAATAACCGGCTTTCAGCGCATTTGAAATTATGCCAAGCGTATCTAAAAGCAGCCCGGCAAACATCTGGCGCTTTTTGGCTTTTTTCATAGCTACCCATATAAAAGGCGAATAACCGAAAACAGCGGCAATCATGAGCCCGAGCGCCAGTCTTTTAAGAAGGAGACATACGACTATAAGCGGCAGCGTGGAAAGAAAAAAAATGCCGGCCATAAATTCAGTGGCGCGCAATGGAATATCGGCGGCCGAAAGCATCGCGGTTATTTTTTCCTTTATTTTTTCCGGCGTTATTATGGTGCCGATATTTTGCATTAATTCGCTTTTTTTAGCCAGATCGCCTATGGCTTCGCCGGCAACCGAGCCTTCAGCGCCCATACCGCCTTTAGCCTGCGTCGCCACGAAACGGTCCAGGCGGTCTTTAACGCTTTCCTGACGCTTGACGACAACCTGATACGAAGTCAACAAAAGGAAAAAAATGATGACTAATATCGCCAGTATGACCACCATTGTAATAAAACTACCCATAAACGCTATGCTCCAATTTTACAGAGTTTTCGTTTTTTGTGCGTTCTACCAGCCGCGCTTACTGTCCATGAATATATCCGCGGGAAGTTTAATGCCTTCTTCTTCGAATTTTGACATGAATTTAGGCCTTATTCCGGTAGGTTTGACGCGTCCGATGATCTTTCCTTTTTCGTCGAGGCCCTGCTGTTCGAATATAAAAATATCCTGCAGGACGACCGTATCGCCTTCCATGCCCTGAACCTCGGTTACCGCGACGACCTTGCGCGAGCCGTCTTTAAGCCTGGTCTGCTGAACTATGATATTGACGGCGCCGGATATCTGTTCGCGGATGGCGCGCACGGGCAGGTCCATACCGGCCATCATAACCATCGTTTCAAGACGCGCGATCATATCGCGCGGAGTATTGGCGTGACCGGTCGTTAATGACCCGTCGTGACCGGTATTCATGGCTTGAAGCATATCGAGGGCTTCGCCGCCGCGGCATTCTCCAATTACCACGCGCTCCGGCCTCATACGAAGCGAGTTTTTAACCAGTTCGCGTATCGTGATCGCGCCTTTTCCTTCTATATTCGCGGGTCTGGTTTCGAGCCTTACGACATGGGGCTGATTAAGCTGAAGCTCGGCCGCGTCTTCTATCGTTACTATTCTTTCGTCTTCGGGTATGAAGCTCGAAAGAACGTTGAGTAAAGTCGTTTTACCTGAACCGGTACCGCCGGAAACGACTATATTAAGGCGGGCGAGAACGCAGGCTTCTAAAAAGTTAGCCATTTCACGCGTCATCGAGCCGAAATTAACGAGACTGTCGATGGTAAGAGCGTCTTTTTTAAATTTTCGTATCGTAATCGTGGGACCGTCGAGAGCTAAAGGCGGAATAATAGCGTTAACACGGGAACCGTCGGCCGGACCGCCTTTAATGCGCGCATCAACTATCGGTGAAGACTCGTCGCAGCGGCGCCCTAACGGCGATACGATTTTTTCGATGATTCGCATTACGTGAGTATTATCTTTAAACTTGACATCCGAAAGGATCAGCTTTCCTTTGCGTTCTATATAGGTACGCTGGGGACCGTTTACCATTATTTCAGAAATCGACTCGTCTTCTAAAAGAGGCTGAAGAGGCCCGAGGCCAATAACGTCGTTAATGACGGAAATAATCAAATTGGATTTCTCGGCGGAAGTAAGCGTCATCCCCTTGTCCGCGGCTATCTGAATATAAAATTCTTCAAGCATGGGTTTGAGTTTCGCCTTTTTTTCATCGTCGGATTTTATTTTCAAAAAATCTTCGTCAAGGCGCTCTACAAGTTTGGACTGCATATCGTTTTTAATAAGCTCTAAAGGGCTCTCCTTATCGGAATCGGACTTTGAACTCCCGCTCTTATTTTTTTCGAGTTCGTCTTTATCGTCGGTGCTTATTCTCTTTAACAGGCTCATCTTTCATTCCCCCGCATTAAATTCATTTTTTCATAAGTTTTTTAAAGAAGTCAAAAACGTTTCCTTTACTTTTGATTATTTCTTCTATTTTATTAAAATACAATTTGTCCTCGTCACAGGCCACCAATGTGGCAAGTTCGTGAAACGCTTTCACGATAGGGATATCTAAGTGCATATCGGCGACAAAAGGCGTACCGCTGTTAAGCGAAGCGACGACGCGCTCGCCGTCGGAAGGAATCATGCAACTGATTTTCATTAATTTTTCTTCTACCGTAGAGCATTCCACGCCCATTTTCTGATACGCCCTGTTTAATATCAACGATATCTTGTCTTTAGGTATTTGAAGATCTTTTAATATTTCAAGCGTCAATACAAGGTTTTTAATGGTAGTCACTTCGAGCGTGGCTATTACGAAAAGCAAGCTGGTCCAGTCGAATATAGTCAGATCGGTATCGTTGATATGGTGTATGGTATCGACTACTACATAATCGTAATTCTTTTTAAGGCATTCCATTATATAACCCAGATGAAGCATCGTAACTTCTTCGGCGAATTGAGGCTTTGAAGGCGCGAGTAAAATATCGAGTCCGCTGTGATGGGTTGTAATGAAATTCTTCATAACTTCGAGAGAAAGCTGGGTAGGTTCTCCCATTTCACGCACGAGTCCGTGAATGGTCTTTTCCGGTTTCAAATTCAGCATGAAACCGACGTCGCCGAACTGAAAATTACCATCCAGCAGAGCGACTTTGCGGCCGCTGTCTTTAAGAAAAATAGCCAGCGTCACGGCTAAGTTAACCGCTATAGTCGACTTGCCGACTCCGCCTTTGGTGGAAAAAATAGTAATAACCCTGCCCGACGGAACTCTCTGACTGTTAGGAACGACGGAAGAATTTTTAATTATCGACAGGTTTTTTTCGTAAGCTGATTTGATCGCATTCGATATTTCTTCGGTTTTGACCGGCAGCATTAAAAAGTCGGCACAGCCGGACTTCATGGCTTTTCTGATACGGTTCATATCCGACGAGCCGGCCAGCGCGATAAGCGCAAGATGACCGGTAGCGACCTGCGTTTCCAGCGATGATAGAAAAGCATAAATATTGTCGTCTTCGAAACTTAAATCTAGAAGTATTATATCGGGAGTATTCGTTTTATACAGATCGGTCAATTGCTCGTAATTTAAAGCCTTAGCGCACAGCTCGGTTCCCTGAATTTCTTTAAGCTGCGCTTCTAAAGGAGCTAACAATCCGCAATCTTTTTCTACGAGTAATATCTTGATATTTTTTGCGCTCATTTTATGCTCATTTTATCCTGTCGTACTAATATTTCTAATCATTAAAGGACATAACCCCGAGCTGGCAAGGTCAATATACCTTACGCTCAGGTGCAATTCATTATATCAAACTAAAAACCAAAAATCAAACATTTATTTTTATATATTTTTTACGCATTTTTTTTATTGAAATTTTAGCGTTTTTGATTTATAATGATGTCATTGAAATATGAAGATAAAAATTTAATTATACAAAGAGGTACGGCGGTGTCAGTTTTATCCATATCCGAAATAAAAAAAATCGACGATAAAAACAAACGGCATTCTTCGATAATCAGCTTAAACAGCGAGAATTTCAGCCGCTCTGAAGTGCAGGGCCTTATCGATCTTCTCTGCGATGCTTACTGGCCGGTCAGAGAAGCCGCCGCTAAAAAATTAATTGCAACCGGGCCACGCGTGTGCGAAAATTTAGTCAACGCCATATCCGATCCTAACGAAGACATAAGATTCTGGTCTTCTCAAATATTGGCGACTATAGCCGACGATAAAGCCATAAGCCTTCTGATAAATTCCTTCGCCTCATACGAAGAAAACGAAATAAATATGTACTCCGCGCGCGCGCTCATAAAAGTAGGCGCGTCAGCCGTCAATCCGCTTATCGAAGCGCTGGGCTCGCCAAACGATCTTATAAGGCTTTATTCGCTTCACTGCCTCGGCGAGCTGAAAAGCGCCGAAGCGGTTCCCGCCGTTGAACGCCTGCTTTCCGGCGACGCGAATTTCGCGATACGCAAAAACGCCGCCGTCGCGCTGGGGAAAATAGGCTCGCACTCTTCGGCGAACGCCCTGATCGAGGCCATATCCGATAAATCATGGTATGTAAGAGTAGCCGCTACCGAAGCTCTCGGCAAATTTAAATTCGCCGGCGAAACCCCTGATTTTCAAACGGGAACTGAAACCTCCGACGGCGGCGAAAAAAAAGAACTGAAGGACCGCATAACCAATTCCATTCTCGCCTCGCTTTCAGACACCGAAGCGCGCGTCCGTGAAACCGGCGCGAAAGTTCTCGGCGAGCTCGGCGGCGACCGCGCCCAGCAGCAACTTATTAAACTTTTACAAAATTCGGATTCCGAAGGCGAAAAAATTATAGCCGTAAAAAGCATCGACGGTTCGCTCACGGCTGAAACGCTCCCGGTAATAGCTTCACTTCTCGACGATAAAAACAGCGCCGAATTAAAAAAAGAAGCGTTAAAAACTTTAGGGCGCATTCCGGGCGACGATGCCAAAAAATATATTCTCGATTTAATCGACAGCGAAAATTCAGAAATTGTTACAACTGCCATAGCGGCTCTTTTCAAACTCAAAGCACCTTCGGCGTGCGACGCGGTTCCGACGCTGCTCGAAGATCCGCGCGAAGACGTAAGAATCTCGACGGCGGCTGCGCTCGGCGGCAAAGATTATTTCGACATGCGTCATTATTTATATTCCGCGCTTGAAGACTCTTCTTACCTGGTGAGGCGGCAGGCTCTAATTTCTCTTTATTCGCTCTTAGGCGACGAAGCCATATCGGAAGTTATAACTTTAATCAACGACCCCGACGAATTTGCCGCTTCGGAAGCTATAGCCATAGCGGCAAAAATCAAAAATCCCGACGCGATACCCGCTCTTGCGCGCGCCGTGGAAAAAGGATCAAACCGCCTTGCCTATATGGCGTTTCAAACTTTAAGCGCGATAGGCGCTAACGCCGAATACGTAATTTTAAACAGCCTCGACTCCGAAAATCCCGACATATGCTACTGGGCAATCTGCGCGCTCGAAAAAACCGCGTCCAAAAACTGCATACTTCCTCTGATTAAAACCATAACCAGACACTCCGCGCGCCAGGAAATCGTCGAACGCGCCCTCGAAGTGTTGATGCAGTTCGAATTCGAAATCGACGAAAAATTTTTCATAGACATACTTAAAAACTTAAAATCGTCCCACAATAAAGCCATCGAATTATTAAGCAAATCTAAAAGCCGCGAAATAGCCTTCGAATTACTGCCCTACCTCAAATCCGGCGAAAAAGAAACGCGATTTCACGCGGCCCGCGCCCTCGGCCGGCTTGCCAACGACGACGAAAAAATCACGACGGCGCTTATCGAATCGTTAAAAGACCGCTACTGGCCCGTAAGAAAAGCCGCCGCCGAATCGCTCGCCGTTCTGGGAGAAAACGCGGTAAAAAGCCTTAAAAAAGAGCTCGAACAGGCCGGAGCCAACGCCGATATCGTTTACTGGGCGCTGCGCGCGCTCGCCGACAAGGCCGAAAAAAACAGCATACCGGTTTTTAAAAAATATATCGATTCAAAAAGTTTAGACATCAAAAAAATAATCATCAAGGGACTCGGTAAAATCGGCGACGACGAATCTTTAGAGCTGCTTCTGCAATTTCTTCAAAGCGAAGACGACGAACTCCGATTTCATACCGTCAAATCGCTTAAAAATTGTTCTAATCCAAAAATATTAACTCCGCTGATAAAAATGATAGGCGACAGATATGAAAACGTCAGGTCTTTTGCCGCCATAGCTCTCGGCAATTTCAAATCAGAACCGGCGGCCTGCGAAGCGCTCAAGGGCGCGCTCAACGACGGCAGCCACTGGGTGGTTAAATACGCCAAAGAATCGCTTTCCAGGTTGAACAAATAATAAAGCCGTCGGCGCGTACGGCATCGATTTTCCACGCGTCATAAAAGAAAGGGGCCTAAAAATTAATGCAAGAATTAATCCGCCAGGAACAAATAATAAACGATATCGTCACTCAGATCAGCAATCATAAAATACAAAACGCCTCGAAGGTAAAATTTAAAGTCGGCCGGCTTACCAATATTACCGAAAAAGTTTTGCTCGATCTTTTTATTAAAGCCGTCGGGCCGAATAATCTTCAGCCTGAAATGGCGATTGAAATAGAATGGATGCCGGCCAGGCTGAAATGCAACCAGTGCCAGAACCTGGTCGAATCCGGTTACGTATGCAGCCGATGCAGTTCGGAAGATCTCAAAGTCATATCCGGCGAAGAATTTGTCTTAGAAAACGTTTATTATTGATATCTTTAGACTGGTATAATTTTCAGAAAACATATATAAAACACGATAAAGATAAAAAAATAAAGAAAGATATTGACAATTATTATAACTTTTTGGTATAATTAAACGATTTTTAATTTGCATAAACAAAAAATATTAAATTTTTATATTAAAATATAAAATAAGAAGGAGGTGCCCAACAATGTACGCAGTAATCACTACCGGAGGCAAACAATATAAAGTAGCGCCCGGCGATCGTATCCGCATCAACAAACTCGAAGGCGAAGTTAATTCGACTATTAATTTCGATAACGTTTTAATGTTAAGCGACGGCGCTAACGTTACAATCGGCCAGCCTAAAGTTGACGGCGCTAATGTAGAAGCCACGATTCTCACGCACGGCCGCGAAAAAAAAGTAGTTATCATGAAATTCAAAAAAAGAAAAGACTATTTCCGTAAAAGAGGCTTCAGGGCCCATTACACAAAAGTTGAAATCGGCCAGATTAAAAGCAGATAATCCAGCCCGAAACTTTGAAATGGTGCGTGTTTCTTTTTGATAACAGTTGAATTTAATTATGGAAGCAAGCGGGTTTTAAAGAGTTTTGTTTTCAGCGGTCACGACGATTCGGCGGCCGGCGGTGAAAACATTATATGCGCGGCGGCCTCGGCCCTCGCGTTAAATTTTTCACGCAGCGTCATAAAACTTTTAAAAATAAAGCTTAGCGGAGTAATTAAAAAAGGCCTTATAAATCTGAGCTTACCGGACGGAATCGGCGGCGAAAGCGCCGGCGGACTCCATCTTCTAACCGAAAGCGTCAAGCTCGGCTTTATGTCGATAAACGAAAAATACGGCGAAGTAATTAAAATTATTGAAACTATTAAAGATTAAACCAGGCAGGTGAAATAAAATGGGTAAAAAAGCAGTATCCGCGGTTAACGGTCGCGATTCGCAGTCCAAACGTCTCGGCGTTAAAAAATTCGCGGGCGAAATTGTAAAAGGCGGCACAATACTTGTGCGCCAGCGTGGAACGCATTTCCACCCCGGCCTTAATGTCGGCCGCGGCGGCGATGACACTTTATTCGCTAAAATATGCGGTAAAGTCGAGTTCAAATCTTTCGGCAAGGGAAAACGCCGCGTGATTATCGTTCCTAGTGAACAACAGGCCGCTTAATCGTCTAAAAAAAATAAGCGAAATTAAAATGCGAGTTGGAATTTTCGGCGGAACGTTCAATCCGATTCATATGGCGCATCTTCGTCTTGCGGAATGCGCCCGGGTCGAATTAGAACTCGATAAGGTTTTTTTTCTGCCCACGAGCGTTGTGCCGCACAAAGATAATTCACAAATTATTGATATATCCCATAGGGAAAAAATGGTTTTCCTTGCTATTGAGGATAACCATTTTTTTCTATTTTCGGATATAGAATCGCGAAAGACTGAAACGGCCTACACCTATGAAACCATTCTTGAATTCAAGCGGCAAACCTGCGGCGCCGAGCTTTTTTATATCAGCGGAGCGGATACGCTTTGCATGTTTCATAAATACCGCAATTATCGGACTATAATCCGCAACGCCAGATTGGTGATAGCGCCCCGGCGAGAAACTTTCGACGGCGGCGCGGTGCAGCCGGACGTTCTTGCGGCGGCCGTTTTTTTGAATTCATTCGAAAATATCGATATATCATCCACTAAAATTAGAGAAGCGTTTAAATCGGGCGGCTCCGCCCGTTATCTGCTGCCGGAAAAAGTGTACGATTATATCGTCATGAATAATTTATATAAAGTTTAGCGGAGCAGATTTATAAAATAAAGATGAAAAGTGTTGGTGAGTTATTATGTTCATAGATGAAGCCGTTATAAGCGTAAAAGCCGGCGACGGCGGAAACGGATGCATCAGTTTCAGAAGGGAAAAATACGTTCCCAAGGGCGGCCCCGACGGCGGCGACGGCGGGAAAGCCGGCGCGATAATTCTTTTAGCCACCACGGATATGCAGACCCTTCTGGATTTTAAATACAACCGCATATTTAAAAGCGAAGACGGCGGCCACGGTCTGGGTTCGAATATGCACGGCAAAAACGGGCGCGATCTGGTTATTAAAGTTCCGGTCGGCACTCAGGTTTTCGACACGAAAACCAACGCGCTTTTAAGCGATCTGGCCTCCGACGGAGCGTCTTACTTAATAACCGCCGGCGGGCGAGGCGGGCGGGGAAACACGCGCTTCACGAGTCCCGTACGGCATGCCCCACGCTACTGCGAACTCGGCGAAGAAGGCGCGGAACTCGAAATTAAATTAGTCCTTAAATTAATAGCCGATATCGGGCTGGTCGGATTTCCGAACGCCGGCAAATCGACTATTTTATCTAAAATATCCAAAGCTACGCCGAAAATAGCCAACTATCCATTTACTACTCTCGCGCCTAACCTCGGCGTCGTAAGGCTCGACTACGATAAAGTAATGGTTGTCGCCGACATTCCCGGAATCATCGAAGGCGCACACACCGGGGCGGGCCTCGGCAATAAATTTTTAAAACACATCGAGCGCACGCGCGCCATAGTTTACGTTATCGATATGACCGGCTTTGAAAGGCCCGAACCATTAGAAGATCTTAAAACTCTGGCTAAAGAGCTCAAGGCGTATTCGAAAAAGCTCGCGGGCCTTCCTTTCATAATAGCCGTAAATAAAATGGATATCCCCGATTCCAACGATCATTACGATAATTTCATAAAAAAAATAAAAAGGCTCAAATCTTTTAAAGACGCTAAATTAATCAAAATATCGGGGCTCTCGGGGCTCAATCTCGACAATCTCGTCAAGTGGATGTACGATCTTAAAATCCACTCCGAATCTTGCGCTTTAAACAACGCCGAGACCGACGTGGATTCATCCGAACTTATAATCGGAGCAAGCGGCATCGATTCAGACGCCATTGGCGTCAGCTACGATACCATACTTAAAAAGACGACGCGCCGTAAAAAAGCGCCGGCGGTTAAAATCAACAAGCTCGAAGAAAACGAGTTCCAGATAGTTTCGAAAGAATTCGAAGCCGAAGTGAAAAGAGTTAATTTTAAAGCGGATGACGCGCTTTATTATTTCAAACGAATGTTGAAAAGATATATGGTAGACAAAGCTCTGCTGAAAGCGGGCGCAAAAAATGGCGATACGGTCTATATAAAGGACTTCGCCTTCGAATATCAGGATGAATGATAAAGAATTTTTAAGTTTGCGAAATAAAATATTTAAATATTTAAGGCCGCTTCTTGGCGCGAAACTTTTCGCGCACATCCGCGGCGTGGAAGCGGCGGCCGTTCAATTGGCGGCCGCCTCCTCTAATTACGGGCTCATCCAAAAATGCGCCGTCGCCGCCTTATTGCACGACGCCGCAAAAAGTTTTACGCTCGATCAGATGCAGCGCGTCGTTAAACTTTCCCGCGGCAAGGCTTTTCCAAAAGAAGTTATGCAAAACGCCGGGCTGCTTCACGGCCATGTATCGGCTATTATAGCGCGCGATAAATTCAAAATAACCGACCGGGCCATAATATCGGCCATCAAACGACACACCCTCGGCCGCCCCGATATGAACGCGCTCGAAAAAATAATATTCATATCCGATTATATAGAACCCAACCGGCGGTTCAAAGGCATCGAAGAACTTCGCGGTCGCGTATATACCGCCCTTTTTTCATACGGCCTCGACTGCGCGCTGCTTATTGTGGTCCGCGATAAAATCAAGACTCTGGCCGCGATGAATATACGCATAGACAAAACTTTGCCGGCGATAGAAAAAAGGCTGACGTCTAAAATTACGAAAAACATTTCAGACATCTTATAAAGTTTTTATTTATGATAAACTTTTTATTTATGATAAACTTTTTTCGATTTTTTTAAAAAAAGCGCCGCTTTATTTAATTCCGTCGATGAAGCGGCGTTCGAGCTGGCGGAACACGTTAGGCGAGCTAAGCTCTTTGAGCGCGTCGAGCGCGGGCTGATAAAGCTCGTCTTTATGGTTTAAGCCTTTAATTTTATTGACCAGCGCGGTTACGGCAAGAGGGTTGCCCATGCGGCCGAGTGCGCGCGCGGCGTTGATTTTAACTATAGTTTCCGCATCGTCGAGAAGCGCTTCGAGCTTCAATCGCGCAGTTTCGAGGAGAGCGAGCCGCCCGTCGGAAAAAAAATCATTTATATTATCGATTTTTTCGGCGATTACGCGCGCCTGTTCCTTCGAAGTTATTTCGCCTATGCCGTAAGCGCCCGAAGCGCGCATTAAATAATTCGAGCCGTCATCGCACATTTCAATAAGCGCCTTAACTCCTGAAGTTTCACCGAGCTGATAAAGGCGTATGGCGGCATTTGCGCGGTTACGGTTATTTGAATCATAAAGTTTTTTCTCGAGAACGCCCGTTATAAAACTTTTATCAATAATATAACCTATGGATTCTATCGCATTCGCCCTCACGCGCGCGTCGTCGTGGTCGATATATTTAAGCAGCCTTTTGCGGTCTTCGTCTTCTCCTATCAGTCCGATCTCCAGAACGAAATTAGATATCACGTGAGTATTGGTTTCGGCCTCCAGAACTCCGAAAAGCAATTTAACCAGCTCGAAATCCATCAACATAAGATTTTTTAGCGCTGAAACCGAGGCCATTTTAACTAAATGAGACGAATCGTTTATCATCGGCAGTATATTTTTAATTAATTCAGGCCGCCCGGTAAGCCCTATCATGCTTACCGCATCGTAACGGCGCCTGTCGTCGGGGGAATCCAGGCCGGCGATAAGTTTGTCTATATCTTTTAAACCTATAATTTCGTATAATTTAACGATCTCTTTTTTGCCTTTAACTTCCATCGGCGGCATAAGCTCCGCGTCGAAAATATTTTTAACGGCCTCGTAAGTCGTTTCGGAGACGACTATTTTCGTGTATTTTCCTTCTTTAGAAAGGCCCTCGAGGCGCGAAGCCAGATTTACGGTATCGCCTATAACGGTGTAATCCAGACGGCCCGAATTCGATCCGATCATACCGGCGATTACTTTGCCGGTATTAATTCCCACGCCTACCTGAATTTTAAACGAACCGGATGTTTCGCGGGCGTGATTGAAATGCCAGAGCGCTTCGTTCATCTGAATCGCGCAGGTGACGGCTCTTATTTCATCGTCAAAATTATCGTCGGGATAAAAAACGGCCATTATCGCATCGCCTATGAATTTATCCACCACGCCGTTATTGCGCTTGATAACCTCCGTCATGGCATCCAGATAACCGTTCAGCATTTTAATCATTTCATCGGGCGGATTCGATTCGGACATGCCCGTAAAATTACGAATATCGATAAATAAAACCGTCACTTTTCTTTCGATGCCGCTTTGCTTAAAAAAATCGCTGTCGTTTTTAACGGCGCTGGTCAGCGTTTCGGGAACAAAACGCATTATCCTGGTTTTTTCGAGAAGCCCCTGCGTCATTTCATTGAAACGCGCAGACAGCAAGCCGATTTCATCGCTGGAAACGATCTCGGCCTGCTTCGAATAGTCGCCGCGGGCAACGCGCTCTACGCGTTCTATAAGCGTTTTCAGTTTCCTGGTTATAAAATTAGCCATGAGCACCGATAAAGCGATACCGGCAAAAAGCGATATAAACGAAAGCGCTTTAATAAAATTAAAGGCGGTTTTGATTTCATTATCATAATGGGCCGTCGTATATTTAATCGAAACGAAACCGAACCGGGCGCCCGAATCGTTTATCAGCGCACCGAATTCAGCAAAATTTTCGGAAGTTTCATAATGAATGCGCGACGCGGTTTTCGCGCTCATATATTTAACGCGGTCAGCCCTGGGAAGGGGTTTTCCCATAAGCGAAGGGCTGTCGCCATTGTTGGCGTGGGCCAGGCAAACCCAATTTTTATCATAAACGATTATTTCAGTTATATTAGAACTGGCCTTGACTATATGCTTTGCCATACTTGAAAGCTCTTCGCCCGATTTATTTTTAAACGCGGCCGGCAGCATTGAAGCTAAAGCGGCCGCCATATTGACTCCCGGCGTTTCAAGGCCCGCCGTCAATATTCGGGTAACGTGATATAACGAAAACGAAGATGCTGTAACTATGATAAAAGTGACAAGAAAGGCGATCCAGAGTATAAATTTATATTTTAACGCGAATTTTACCAAATATAAGCCGCCTTTATGAGACTTCTGAACCATAATATAAAAGGGCGCATTATTAATACGCCCTTTTAACGGTTATTGAAGTGTGCCTGAGTGGAGTTGAACCACCAACCTACGGATCCGTAGTCCGTCGCTCTATCCATTGAGCCACAGGCACATAATTTGATATACAGTTGTTAAACGAAGAGAGAGGGATTCGAACCCTCGATACGCTTTTGGCGTATACGCACTTAGCAGGCGCGCGCCTTCGGCCCCTCGGCCATCTCTCCATGTAAAAGCGGAGGAAGAGGGATTCGAACTCTCACACGGTTGCCCGCGGCAGATTTCAAGTCTGCTGCCATACCATTAGGCGATTCCTCCACATAACATGAACATTATACCACAATTTAACAGTAATGTCAATTGTTTTTTTGACATTGTTTTTTTGTTATTTTCTTCAAGTAAATCAAATCAATTTAATACATTCATTTATTTTATTTTTCAAATCGTCTATTTCAAAAAATCATTGAAATCGATCTCGAATAAAAGGAAAGTATTTGGAGCGGGCGGTGCGAGCTGCAAGCGGGCGCGCCCGCGTACTTAGACAGAACGGCCCGGCAATTAGCCGCCGCCGTTAGCGCCAGGGATGGCGATAGTTTAACATAAGGCACAGATTATCAGCAAGGCGGCGGCGGGCTTTCTTTAAGGCAGGACAGAAGGGCGCCAGGGGTGGGATGCGAAATTATTGATTAAATGGCTTTAAATATTGACATTTTTAATACTTTGTATTACAATGTATTAATGGAGGTGATTATAATGACTACCATTTCCCTTAGAATTGACGATGAATTATCTAAAAAGCTCGAAAAAATAGGTCGCTTCATGGAGCGTTCTAAAAGTTTTATTGCCCGAAAAGCCATTGAGTCCTATATTGAAGAAATAGCATTTCTTGCTGAAGCTAAAGAGCGTTACGAAGATAAGAAAGCGAAGTATATAGACTATGAAAAGTTTAAAAAACAAATCGGTCTCGATTAATGTCGACGATAGAATATACAAAGATATTAAAGGAATCCCCGGGGAAGACATTAAACGCATATTTAAAGCGATAGATAAGTTAGGGGGCAATCCCGAGGCTGGAAAACTTTTAGAAGGACCATTAAAGCCGTTAAGAAAACTAACCGTCGGAGATTATCGCGTAATATATGTTTATGAAGGCTCGAAATTGTTAGTACTTGTTATTAAGATAGGTCATCGAAAAAGCGTGTATGAGGAATTAAAACGCTTGATTCCATATATTAAATTGTGAACTCTTTTGAATGCCATATTCTCTAAAAGCCAAAAACCGGCCTGACTGGACGATTTTTGGTTTATAGCGTGAATGATGGTTTCATACGATAGACGAGCTACTGTTATTAGAGCCTCCGCAGAGCGGTGGCGACGTAGCGGGTATTCGCGTGTTATACGAAAGGGGCGCGACTCTTGTTTAATAGCAAAAGAAGTTTAAAATAAAACAGAAGATGATAAAATTGTGATGCTTATATGTGTTAAAGGTTTTTTTCAATGGTAGTGCGAGCGCCCGGCAAGCGCGCCATTGGAACTGTTAATTTTTGACGCTTTCAACCAGTGGTCTCAATTTGGACAAATACCAAAAATTTGGGACTTCTTTTTCAATTAAATCAAAATATTTTTTTGCATTAGCATAATCATTTAGCTTAACATATGAAAGCAACATAATGTTATAATAATATATAACAAGCCTATATCCCGAAGGAGTCATAATACTCTTATATTTTTCAATCATTTCATCCGCAATTTCAATAGCTTTTTGAGCATTGTCTTTACAATAGAAATCGATTGCTATGTTTAAATTAACCCACGGAATGGCTTGATGTTTCGGAAATTTATTTATAAATTCGTAACTAAGATTATTATCACGTCCCATTAAAATTAAAAAAACAATTATAGCATAGTTATCGTCAAGGCATTTGTCTTTCATATTTAATAAGGTTTCTAAGCCAAGTTTTGAATTGATTTCAAATTCCTCGTTATTATGATCAGGGTTAACACCATTTAACATCATATAGGCTAAAATAATTTTTTCGGGCATGTTTGTTGAATAGTCATTTAAATTTGAATAATATTTATTTTTAAATTCTTTAAATTTTTGAGGAGAAGCATTTCTATTTTGGGCAATGTGTGCTATAAACGGAAGTGCACAAATAGCCTCAATTGTATTAGGTTTTTTGAGTATTTCAACTGAATAATCAATTGCCAATTCGTATTTTGAATAATCATCTCTTAATACTACATTGATGTAAATATCTTCAAGATTTTTATATGATTCGGTAAGAGAGGTCTCAGAAGTTGACATTTGGGCGTTAACATTTATTACTAACGTACTTAAGATTATCATAGATACTAAAAATATTCTCATCATTGTATTCTCCCTATTTAATATGAATTTCCCATGAATCTAATCCCAATTCAAATCTGCCCGGGAAGCCTATTACTTCTTTTAATTTCCCACAATAATATTTATCCTTATAAATATATGCAAAGCTCTTGTTTGATTTTATCCAAGATTCGTTATAGGCATCTTTATTTGCTTGGTACCATACTTTAGCAATTTCCTCTTTTGAAAGGGGAACGTTTTTTTCAATAACAAATTCTGATAATTTCCTCACGGCTCTGTTTATTAAATGTGTTTCAACTTCTTCACTAAAACCTAAAATTAATCCTTGAGGCAAGACTTGATACCACCCTTTTGCATATTGTTCTTGATCACAGCCAAGGTAAACTCCCCAATTTAAACAATAACATGATGCTAAAATTAAGACATCCATATTTTCATTGTAATCTTTAGGTATAAATGTTCCAGAATTTGTTTTTTCTAGTAAATCGAGTGGTTTAATACCTATAGGTCCTTTTTTTTCTCCGACTTCACTTGAATGTTCATCATAGGCGGAATATGGCCCACAATGACCATTAATGATAAACCAATCGGCTTGGTGTTTTATTAATGCTTTTGTTGTTTGATTTCCTATAGTGCAAATTAGAAGCTCTGCGCCGCCACTTTTTAAAAAATTGACTGAGTTTTCTATGGTTCCTTTATCAATATTAACGTCCTCTTTTTCAATAGTTGAATTTAAAAAATTTTCCTTAAAATATTTCCCGTTCAAAAAATTTTTATAACCATTGTATACTATATCACCCCGAAATGTTGCTATGCTTTCTTTGTAAGCATCTTTTTCGTTATTAATTAAATTATTACCAGCCTCGTTAGGAATAAATGCTACATAATATTCAGATTCGGAAGTGGTAGAACGCTTAAATATTAAGGGTTTAGAACGTTTTGATATAGAGCTTTTGATAATGCACTCAATTTTTTTAGTTATTGGGCGATTTGTTTCACATTTTAATAATATTGTACTTTCTGGAAAAAAAATATCTTGATAAGAATAATTATCATATTTCACGAAGTACAATCTATATATTTCGATGGGAAGTGCCATTTTATCGCACAAAAATTTAGCACTATTTTTTAATCCTGTGGAGTTAAATTCATATTCAATTTCAATTGTTTTGCCGTCAATTGTCGTTTTGTGAGGAACCCCTTCACAATAATCACTTAACATATTTAACTTGCTTTTTAGTTCTTCGTAATTAATTGAATCATTCTGACTTTTAAATAACGTTTCATAGTACTCAACGCTAATTTTTACAAAGTCGTTAGGATCTTTTTTGACTTGTATTTTTTCTATTAAAATGTCTTGTGAATCATAAGATTCTTTGTAGTGAATATTATATTCGCTTTTTATTGAATTATAAAAAGCAGCAAGATCATTCAATTTGTTTTTAGCTTCGCCAAAGTTATTTAACACTAAATATGAATGAATAATTGCATTGTAAGAATCTTTGATATCATTGCACCGATTTTCAATTTTATAACGACTGGGTTTATTGTAATATGTATAATTGTAAGTTTCGTATTCGTTTAACTCGTTTTGTGAATACTCAATGGATTCTAAACGCTTTTGAATATCCAAGATTACAACTTCTTTTCTTTTGCTGGAATTTTGTTTGAGAATCGTTAGCCAACCGTTAGGAACAGAAATTTTATTAACTACATATTGACAAGTTTTATAAACATCCTTTTTACCTTGTGCATAAATATCCACTATTTCTTCAAGCATTTTCTGTAAAAGCAATTCTTTTTCTAAATCATTAACAGCAATGGAGGTGGCGGGACCATCAGGATATACCGGTTCTCTTAATTGTTTGATTTCTCCTTCAATATAATAAAGACGAGCCAATGCGCAAAGGTCCGGATACTTGCTGCCGTATGTTAAAATTTCATCCAAATAATTTTTTAAATAATAATAATCTTGTGTTACAAGCTCGTTGTGCATGTCTTTAATTTTTTTGATGAAGATAAGCTTATTTTCAGAGCTGTCAATACTCAGTAGTTCAGAATCGGTTGGTAAGGGCGTTGCAACAAAAGTTTTAATGGGCAGTGTTTCACCAATTCTTTTTGGGGAGCTAGAAGCATCGGTGATTCTTGCTGGTTTCTTAGTTTGTACTTTCTTAATAGGCTCACTGTTGACAGGCTTTTGAATCTTCTGTTTAGTTTTTATTGTAAGAGTTGAGCTTGGTGATACGTTAGAAACGTTATCTGATTGTTGGTTGGGTTCCTCTATGGCGGTTGGCTCAATTTTGCCTTTGTTTATGGAGTCTTTTAATTCCGAAAGGCCGCCGGCATGAGCAAATGATGAATTGAATGTTAAAAGAAGAGCTGCAAACATCAATGCAAAAGGTATTTTCAAAATAACACCCCTTTATTAAGTTATCTGAATTTATTTATAGAGTTAATTATAACTTAATAAACTACTATTTGTCAACTTAATTTTTGGACGATTTAACAAGAGCAAAAACGTTATGTTTGTTGTTTTATAAGATTCGGAGAACCTTACTTAGTACCTGACTACCATAAACAATAAATCTGTTTATTCAGACTAATTTTATCCCGTTTATGAGAATCAAGGCCAAAAGCGGAGTTATAACGAACGCAAAACAGGTCGAAGGCAGTTTGGGTCGTCCGGCGAATCGAAGGCCCTTTAAAACGCTCATTCGCGGTTATGGGTTTTTGGAAATAGAGAGCATAACCTGGGGCCGGACCTGCGCCGGGACGGACGTCCGCGGCAGCGAAATTTCATATAATCGTTAGACAGGCGACGCGCGAAGCGTGTCCCGCAGCTTCGCTGCGGGCTTGCGCCTATCGCCGATTATACGATGTTGAGACCCTCTTTTCGGCAGGAAAGAACGACTTTAATTGTATTTTTCAGATTAATTACAATTAGACCAATAAAAGTCGATTTACAGTAATTTTTACCGCAAGCCGTTAAGCCAAGTCGCGTTAAAGCCGTTAGTGCTCCGCAGGCGCGTGGTTTTAAAATCTAATCAGACAAAAGGAGTCGATTTGCATCAATTTTTACCGCGAGCCGTTAGGCTAAGTCGCTGTAAAACCGTTAGTGCTCCGCAGGCGCGTGCATGCACGCGCC
>DIVV01000008.1 GCA_002423385.1 bacterium UBP16_UBA6123 | reverse complement strand
CGATGACGCGATCGTCGTGCTCGAAAATATACACCGCCATCATACGCAGGAGAAGAAAAAAATTAAAAAAGCGGCGCTGTTTGCCACCGATGAAATCGGCCTCGCCGTGCTTGCGACGACCTTTACTATAGTGGCGGTTTTCGTTCCGGTCGCTTTTATGTCGGGTATGGTCGGACAGTTCTTTTATGAATTCGGCCTTACGGTCGCCGGCGCCGTTTTAGTGTCGCTTTTTATTTCGTTCACTATAACTCCCATGCTCTGTTCGCGCTATATGCGCGCGCATGTGAAGCACGGCATATTTTATAATTCGGTCGAATATGTCCTTGAAACCATTGAATATTTTTATTCACTGCTTCTTAAAATTAGCCTTAAATATAAGTTTATAGTCGTTCTTATCAGTTTCGCACTGCTTGGTTCGAGCTTCTGGATAGCTTCGAAACTTAACGGCGAATTCACTCCCGATGAAGATAACAGCGAGTTTAATATAAGCCTCGAGGCACCTTCAGGCTCTTCGCTCGAGCGCACGGCTGAAATAGCCGCTGAAATAGAAAAATTAATTTCAGCGGACCGCCATGTAGTAAATGTTTTTACGACCATAGCCGGCGACGCGCAGGAAAAAACGGACATGGCGCTTATTTATGCGGGCATCGTGCCCATGGAAAAAAGGCCGGAGCGCGGCCAGTTTGAAATAATGGCCGAATACCGCAAAAAATTAGCGGGTTTTACCGCCGCTAAAGTTACATTCGATATAATTCCACCTATATCCGTATCGGGCGGCGAACGCGAATGCCCCGTCAAGTTTCTGATAAGGGGCCCCGATCTTGAAAAAATTAATGAGTACGCCGACGCGATAATCAATAAAATCAAGGCTGAAAAAGGGTTTGTGGACATCGATAAAAATTTTAAGACGGGAAAGCCTGAAACAAGGGTCCATATCGACCGCATACGCGCCGCCCGCCTCGGCGTGCCCGTCGCGAGCCTTGCCATGGCCACTCGCGTTTTGATAGGCGGCGAAAAAGTTTCGAAGTTTAAAGACGGTTCCGATCAATACGATATAAACGTAAGGCTTGAAAGCGGCGAAAGAAACAGGCCGGCGGATATTAATAATTTATTCGTCCGCTCGATGAGCGGTAAAATGGTTGATTTTAAAAATATAGTCACTATAGAAGACAGTTTCGGGCCGTCGCAGATAAACCGGACGAACCGCCAGAAGCAGATAAAGATTTTTTCGGACCTGGAGGGCCTTTCATTGAGCGAGGCGGTCGATAAGATCGATCAAATAACGAAAAGTCTTAATTTACCTCCTGAATATAGCGCCATGTTCGAAGGCGACGCCGAACTCATGCAGGACACTCTCGTTGAAATGGTCCTGGCGATGCTTCTGGCGGTGGCTTTTATATATATGATACTGGCTTCTCAGTTTGAAAATTTCATACATCCGCTCACCATAATGGTTTCGCTCCCTTTTTCTTTTATCGGCGCCTTCGGCGGCCTTCTGCTTTTTGATAAAACCCTTAACGTTTTCAGCTTTATAGGCCTGATAATGCTTATGGGATTGGTTACTAAAAACGCCATCCTTCTCATAGATTATATAATCACGCTGCGCTCGCGCGGAATGATGCGCTATGACGCCATAATAAAATCAGGCATGACAAGGTTGAGGCCGATTTTAATGACGACGCTTGCTATGATCGCCGGTATGCTTCCGCTGGCCATCGGCCGCGGGGCCGGTTCTGAAACCAGGAGCCCCATGGCCATTTGTATTATAGGCGGCCTTATAACTTCAACGCTGCTCACATTAGTAGTCGTGCCGGTTGTATATTCGATATTCGACGATATCGGCGTTTATCTTTTCGGCAAAAGCCGCGACAGAAAATCGTTAGATGAAGAAGAAGACGACGAAGAAGACGGCAGCCATGGCGGAGTAAAATCTAATATGCCGTAGTGTATTAAACAGGCTGGCAGACATTTCTTACCTATGGATCGTGCTTTTTTCAATAATATTTTCACTTGCGATGATACAATGGACTGAAATACTGCCCAAAGCTATCGGCGTTAAGTATAACGTAAGAGTCGCTAAAATATTCACCCTGCCGTTAGTGTTTTTAATTAAAATTTTTACTCCGGTGATACGGTTGATTGAATGGACAAATAAACCGTTTTCTGATAATCAGTTAAACAAGTAAAATAATTTGAATAAATTAAATTAGTATAAGAAAATAAAAAAGGACCGGTTTAATATACCGGCCCTTTTTTACGTCCGCCAGAGGGGCGAAGATGATTAACTATTAATTTATTTCAATTTGATATTATTTTTTTACACGATAAACCGGTGATGTTTTTTACCTGACATTTGTATAAACCATTGTTTTACCAGATTCCACCGGCATGCGCGCGGTCGAGCCGTCTGTGGCTTCGATAGTTACGAAGTAATAAATCGGGCTTCTTAAGTCGATGCCGTCGATATTAGCGGTGTATGTGTCGTATGCGCGTTCCGCGGGGGCCTGTCTGAACGGGCCGTTAGCGTCGTCGGAGTAATGCACGGTTATTTTTTCAGGATTGAGTCTGCGTTTGGTTTCGACTTTAAAATTTACCGCGAGGCTGTGCGGTCCGAGCTGTTTAGCATTGACGCTGTTTTCTTTGATCTGGATCGGATCGGCCATAACAAGGCTTGTTATGCAGTGGATGGCGCCGTTTGCCGTTATGATATTGCGGCAGTCGAAGCCTTTTACAATGTGGCCGGGAAGAATTTTGCGGTAAATATTGAGCGCCTCTTCGTCGGTCGGTTTATTGTAAATGGGAACCATGACGAGATTATTCACAAATACTGAATTGGTGTAGCTGTATGAAGTGCCGTCGTATTTAGGCATTGGAATGCGCGTTACGATGAATTTTTCGCCGAGGCCGTTAGTTTCGTTTTCGAGGGTTTTCGCGTTTTCGTTGAGGATGTCGAAATTGCCCGTGGCTCCGTCAGCCGGGGTTGCGTAATAGCCGACGATGAAATTACGGTCGTCGAGAATTTTTGAAAACATATCGACATGGCCGGTGCCGTCGCGTTTCATCTTTTTAAGCAGTATAACTTTTTTTATGCCGAAATAATCGCTCATATACTTTTCAAGGTCGGCTTTTGTCATATTAGGGTCGCCGCCTTCGCCAGCGTCGAATACCACGTCGGTTAATATTGCGACGCCGTGGCCGTCGGTCTGGAAATTGCCGCCCGGCAGTATTAATTTGCAGGGATGAACTTTAACGTCGAGCAATTTGCCGATAGTTGCGGGAAATTTGTCGTCGTTAGGGCGCGGCCTGTTATAGAGGCAATCTACTATTTCGCGTTTTTTGGCTTCGGTGTGAATGAAGAAAGGCCCGAAATCGCGTATCCATACGCTGTCAAGCGATGCGGGCACGATGGTTATATTATCGGCGTTGGCGCCGGCAGCCGCCAGATTGTTTTTTAAACTGGCCTGATTGTAACTCGATGCGCCTACGAATACTTTCGCGTTTTTGCTCGCTTCGGTGATCAATTTTGTGAGAAGGTCGCTGTAGCCCGCCCATGAAAAGCAGATGCCTTCGCATTTTTCGAATTCCGCAGGCATCCAGAAGGAGCCTTCAGGTTTTCTGAGCGATTTATTAGTGAAGGGTTTGTATTTATCTTTGAGGTAATTGCCGGAATTAATGATGAGTCTTTCTTCTTTGGTAAGTGAATGAGGAAGCGGTTTTTGATTATCCGCAGCCATAGAGGCCGTTGCCGTAAAGCCGCCGAATGCGACCGATAAGCCGAGTGCCGTAGCTAACAGTTTGTTTTTAATCATACTTAATACCCCTTACTTAATTAAATTTATTTGGCTTTATATATCTTTATGCCTTTAACCACATAATTATATTACATAAAATTAAAAGTGTCAATCAAGTTTTTAAGTTTTTTAAATTTTATATTATATTTTTATATTTTTTAATAAGGGAGGGAAAAAGGGTTAGCAACCCTTTCCCCCTCCCTTAAACCCTCCCCCTATCTGCAAATTGCCTGACGCTTTATCGTTGGTTGAACGATAACTTTTTCTGTTAGGGCTTTAATTTCTTTTGTTTCTTGTTTTTTACTTATTTACTTGCCAGCTTGCTTGTCGCAGTCGCGCGCATGTGTGCGCGCGACTGCGTAGCGATTAACGGACCAATGCAACTTTTACTAAAAGGCTCGCGGTAAAAAACTAATGTAAATCAAGTCTTAATAATTGCACCGCCAAAATTTAACCGAATGGAATTCAATGAGCGTCCTTATAAATCAAGTTAAATTTTAATAAATAAGTTTGATAATGCTTTTATACAGTAAATGTTGTTATGCCTGAGAGTATTACCGCAAGCCGAAATATTAAGTTCCGGTGGTGCGTAAATAGAACGCCTTCGCGCACGCAATGCGTGCGAGGAGGCAAAACTGACAAAAAGCATGAAA
>DIVV01000195.1 GCA_002423385.1 bacterium UBP16_UBA6123 | reverse complement strand
TTTCTTTCCCCCCGTCGCGGTCTTACAGCGGTCTTATAACGGTCTTATAACGGTCTTGGTCTTATAAAATAACCACTAAATCTGATAAAGAAAATTAATAAGTAATAAATAAAACGAAAAATTTACCTATAAAAAACACGAAAGAGCAAAAAAATTAAAAAAAATGACTCCTTTTTTGAAAATTTATAGTATAATTATATATGAGGTATTAAATCACCCGGTTTATTATTCAGTGATCGTGTTGTTTTAATTTCAAAATATCAAGTTTTTATGATTATATCGTTAATTTTATAAATTTTTAAGATAAGGATGATGTTTATGAAAAATATCATAATTAAGATAATTTCAGCGGCTATGGTTATATTTTTCTTTGTTTTTTCATTCGCGGCTTTTGCGGACGCTCAAATTTCGGCCGTTAAAGACAATTTAGATAAAAGCGTCATTTCATCCGGCGCGGGTAAAACTTCCACGCCGACCGTAAAACCCGCAGTGAAACCTTCGACCGTTTCCACTTCAAAGTCGGCCGCTGCCGCTAAAACAGTTTCAGCCTCATCTACAAAGGTTATTGCCGACGACGAATTCACCGATTCCAATTTTATGACCGCCGAAGAATTAACGGCCCTGCTTGCTTCTATGAATTCGCCAATGGCTGAAGAATATGAAGGCGTCAAGCCGGCCCAAATAATAATGGAAGTCGCTAAAGAAAATAAAGTCAACCCGCTCGTAATCCTGGCGACTATGCAAAAAGAAAACGGCCTTGTGCAAACGAAGAAAAAGATATCTAAATTTAAACTTGACTGGGCCATGGGAGTTGGCGTTTACGACAACGGCAAAATGAACCAGGCTTATAAAGGCTTTAAAAAACAAATCACCGGCGCCGCCGATACTTTCAGAAAAAATTTCGACAAGGGCGTTGATCTGATAAGCGCAAAAAAATCGACAAAGCTTCCTATTAATTACGGCAAAGAAAACTTTTCGCCGACAAACGCGGCTACCTACTCACTGTATTCTTACACGCCGCATACTCACGGGGCGAAGTTATTCGCCTCTATATACAACAGCTATAAATCAAAGCTGGCTAAAGTAAGGGCGTCAGGAACCGCTGCGACCGCGTCTCAAACCACGAAGGCGCCTGCAAGAATTAACGATTAAGGTGCATTATACAAGTTATTATGCCATACCATATCGTAATAATGCCTGGCAAAGTTAATTTTATTAAGTAAACGTGTAACGCAAATAATATATTACATCTGCCGCGCGGTTTTAATAATTAAATCCAGCGCGGTTTTTACGTGTCTTTTTTCGACGCTGGTCTGGCCGATCGACATTCTGATCACATAATCTTCGCCGAGTTTCGTATGCGATAAATAGAGCTGGCCGCTTTCATTAAGTTTTTCAAGCAGCGCGGCGTTAAGCTCATTCGTTTTTTGCGCCGAAAGTTTTTTTAGCGGCTTATACCTGAAGCATACTACCGCGAGAGGATGAGGCGCCATAACTTCAAAGTCTTTTTCGCCGGCAAGTTCGCGGGCGAAATATTGGGCGAGCGATATATGTTTTTTTATTTTTTTACGAAGCCCGGAAAGACCGTAGCTTCTTAAGACGAACCATAGTTTAAGCGCTCGAAACCTTCTGCCAAGTTGTATTCCCCAATCGCGATAATTATTGACCGGATATTTTTCATTCGTTTTAAGATATTCCGGCAATATTTCAAAAGTTCTTATAAGCGCCGCTTCATCTTTTACGAAATAAGCCGAGCAGTCGAAGTTAGTAAACAACCATTTATGCGGGTTGAATACGAAGGAATCGACGGCTTCGATCCCGTCGATCATATAACGCATTTCTGGCAGAATAAGCGCGTTACCCGCATAAGCCGCATCGGCATGAAGCCATACATTATATTTTTTGCATATATCCGCTATTTTAGAAAGCGGATCGAGCGCCGTCGAGCCGGTGGTTCCGATAGCCGCGACCGCTATTAACGGGACGAATCCTGCTTTTATATCTTTTTTAACGGCCGCCTCGAGCGCTTCTGGAACGATTGCGAAATTTTTATCGCATTCGATTTTGCGAAGGTTATTTTTACCAAGCCCCGCTATTTTAAAGGCTTTTTCGATCGATGAATGGGCCTGTTCGCTGCAATATCCGCGAAATTTATGACCAGGGCCGAGACCGTCTTTATTTACCGAAAAATCCGAGCGCGTTTCGCGAGCGGTTAAAATAGCGCACAGCGTGGAAGTTGATGCGCTATCTTCGATAACGCCTGAAAAATTTTTAGGCAGCCCGATAGCGGCCGCAAGCTGATTCATCACAGCCTCCTCGAGTTCGGCGGCGGCCGGAGAAGTCGCCCAGCTCATGCATTGCGCGCCTATAGCCGAGCTTAAAAGCTCGCCGAGTATGGATTCGAAACTGTTATTAGCGGGAAAATAAGCGAAAAAATTAGGGCTCTGCCAATGAGTCATTCCGGGCATTATAATATTTTCGAAATCGCAAAAAATCTTATCGAATTTTTCCGGCTTATCGGATGCTTCCGCCGGCAGCTTCGATATGATATCGCCGGGACTGGCTTTCGATTTTACCGGATATTTTTCAATTTCTTCGAAATAATTCGCTATCCAATCAACAACCATATGCCCGTTTTTCTTGAATTCGTTTATGTCCATATTATATCTCCCCCGTCGTCCCATATTAATATTTTTTTACCGAACACCATTATACTAAAATATTTTATAATTATCAAACATATCTTGTTATTCTGTTATTCTGTTATTTGTTATGATGTATTTACCTTTTTTCAACTTTTTAGTTATCTGAAACACATGCAATTGTTTTAATAGTCATTTTTTAATTTCATGTTCTCTTCAGGGAGGGAGAAAAGGTTAGCAACCCTTTCTCCCTCCCTGAAACCCTCCCTCATTCTGCAAATTGCCTGACGCTTTCTGGTTAGTTTGTCGATAGCTTTTTCTGTCCTGACTTTAATTTGATGAACTATATCGTAAATCTCTGATTAATAGCTTTCAAGTTTTTTTCGTCTGCCGTTCGCTCATTCATTCATTCATTCGCTTGCTTGATTGTTTGTTTATTACTTAATTGTTTATTTATTACTTAATTATCTGCCAGCTTGCTTGTTTGCAGTCGCGCGCAACGTGCGCGCGACTGCGTAGCAACAACGGTTTTACCGCATCCAAGCTGAACAGCTCACGATAAAAACTAATGTAAATCGAGTCTATCGAATCTGGTCAAATTAAGTCAAACAAATTTTATTTGATTATTTAAAATTATCAAGTTAAATAATGAATTTCGGTGCTACATTAAAAAGTTGTTATACATTAGAGCCTT
>DIVV01000055.1 GCA_002423385.1 bacterium UBP16_UBA6123 | reverse complement strand
TTGACCTTTTTAGAGTGGGCTCATTTATTGTTATATTCTGCTTCGTTTATATAATACTTCGGTTGTTATTATATTAATTTTTCTTAATATTTTACTTTACCAATGTTTTGCTTTAGTTAATTTTTATTCGCCTATATAATATGTTACTGATATTACCTTTTGAAACCCGTCACAGTTTAAGGCCCTTCGCTTTTATCTGCCTGATAGTTTTATAATCGGGATTTCTGGTGTAGTTGACCTTTTCACATTTATTGGCGAATCCCGCGTTTTTGCCTTCCGCTTTTATTTTTTCGATGCATTCGATTATGGTTTTAGCTTCTACAAGGCTCGATTTCATCGGGATGTCGATATAATTATTAACGCCCTGCGCGTCGATTTCTTTTACCTGGATTATATTGCCGTCG
Organism: bacterium UBP16_UBA6123; assembly: GCA_002423385.1. GTDB lineage: Bacteria > Muiribacteriota > UBA9980 > UBA9980 > UBA9980 > UBA9980. The sequence continues at coordinate 16,146 of DIVV01000055.1, read as the reverse complement.
TCGATTTTTTCGTTCATCCAGTGGATGGAAAAACCGACCGGGCGCCCTTCATACCAGGCCCACAGATCGCACATGGTGCCGCGGTTAACCGGAAGGATGCCGTGATGGACGTTTATGCAGCCTATCGCGGGCAGAGCCAGTATATCTTTTTTATAAATATTTCTGGTCCTGACATTTATTATTAAATCGGGCTTAAGCTCTTTTATCGCAGCTAAAGCTTCCGTCGAATTAATATTATTGAATTCGAATACTGGAATATTAAGCGCGGTGCAGTGTTTTTGACGCGAATCGCAAAAAAGCGATGAGTACATGTTTTTAATCAGCGTTGTTGAAAGGCTGAAAACTCCCATGAACATAAGCCCGATCATCTTGAAAAATAATTTGATCGACGCGGTTTTAATAATCACCAGCGCCGCTATTTCAATATCGGCGGGCAGTTTTTCGCGGTCGGTCAATTCCTTTATCAGTGAAAGATAATTATCCTTCACATAGGTCGCCCCTGATGTTACAAGTATTACTTTCATTTATGGTATTCCTTTGCCTTTGCCTTTGCCTTCGTCTTTGTTTTGTTTTGTTCCGTTTTACTTTACTTTCCGGTTTTTCTTCCGTAGGAGGCGTGCGCGCCGGCAAAATCATCCGCCGACATCGAGGCCGTGAGCGATATTTCGCCGCACAGTACGGCGGCCGCCACTATTTCGGCCATTTTAGAGGCTTTTCCGCCGCCGCGGCAGCCCATTATTTCAAGACACGCCTTTTGCGTTTCAAGCCCCGTGCCGCCGCCGACGGTGCCGACCATTATGCCGGGAAGCGTCACGCTTACCTGCAATTTATTATTGCACATGCGCATCTGGGTTATGCCGGCTGCCGATTCGGCGGCGCAGGCGGGGTCCTGTCCGCAGGCTATGTAAATAGCGGTGAGCGGGTTTGAATAATGCGCCTGTAATCCGAAAGCGTGCGCCTGGATCGTGCCGAGCGAGGCTAATTCGTAAAATTTAAGCATTCTTTTCGCGTCGACTTTAAGGTAGGTTTTAACTATGTCTTCAGGTATGCTGACTTCGGCTATTACTTTTTTGCCGCGGTTTTGAGTGAAATTGATCGCGTTTATTTTCTTATCGCCCGATAAATTGCTTTCTAAAAAGCAGTCCATCGATTTATTCGGGTATTTTGATTTAATGAACTGCATGGCGCGGTGCGTTGCTATGGTCGTCATATTCTGGCCCGATGCGTCGCCGCATGAGTATGAAAAACGCAATATCAGGTTAGTTCCGATCGGATATTGATCGATAGCGATTAATTTTCCGTGGCTCGTCGTGGTTTCCGCTTCAGCTTTTAACTTATTATGATTTTTACGGACCCATTCGCTGAATTCGAACATTTCAGAGACCGTTTCAAAAGTGAAAACAGGCGTTCTGGCCACGCTGTCGGCGACGATTTGAACGTTAGCGCCTCCGGCGAGGTTCACCACTTCCGCGCCGCGGGCGATCGAAGCCACCAGAGCTCCTTCTGTCGTAGCCATCGGCACGTAAAAACTGCCGGAAGCGTGCGCGCCGTTTACTTTAACGGGGCCCGCCACGCCGAGAGGCAACTGGCAGAATCCGAAAAAATTCTCTATATTGCCCTGGTATTTTTCCGCGCCTTCATAATTCATCTTTTTTAATACTTCAAGATCCGCTCCGGTGCGCTCGCATAGATAACTCTGTCTTCTTTTAATGCCTTCGACGCTGTAATCGAGCGGAACAGGTATCGGCATCCCTTCCATTTTATCCGAAAGGTCTATTTTCGTTAATTTTTCAGCCGGGTTTGTTTTTAAAAGAAGTTTGATGAACGAGTAGAAAGAAATGAAATCCTCCGCTTTGAATTCTTCGACCGTGAGCCCGAAATGCTGCTGAAAATAAGCCAGCAGCGACATTTTACCGAGCGAGTCCAGCCGGTTGAAGCGCGAAAGCGGTTTATATATTGAAAGCTCTTCGGGTATTATATTCAAATGGGCCGCTATTAAAGGTTTTACGCTTTCAAAAATACCGGTTATAAGTTTTTCTTCTTCGCCGCCGTCATTATTGGTTTTTGATTCGAATTCGTTTTTATGTTTTATAATTTCGATAATGCTGTTGCGCTGGACTTTAAAACTGTAGCTTCTTGGAAGCGGGTCGTCGAGCAGAATTATTTTTTTGAAATGCTCCCATTCCGGCCATTTTTTGGTTATTTCGTTTATTTTATGCTCGATGAATTCCTGCGCGTCTTTTATCTGGTTTTTATTTAAATAATCCCTGTCGGGGCGCGCGATGAATTCGGCGAATTCGCTGCCGTTATCGTTGGTACCGACCACGCAGTATTCTTTTAAAAACGGCTGCGCGCCTATTCTTTCTTCGAGCTCGTCGGGATATACGTTCATGCCGCCCGCCGTCACTATTACGTCTTTGAGACGTCCGAGTATATAAACGAAGCCGTCATCGTCTATTCTGGCGATATCGCCCGTGCGTAAAAATCTTTTATCGGCCCATAAAGTTTTATTGAATTCAGGGCGGCCGAAAATGCCTGTGGTATTTGTCGGTGACGATATCAAAAGTTCGCCCGCTCCGTCTTTGTCAGCTTTATCTATTTTAGCTTCGACGGGCGGATAGATTTTACCGACCGAGCCGGCCGGCGCGTCGAAAGCGTTGAATACTCCGCCGCATGTTTCGGTCATTCCGTAACCGAAACCGGTTTTAATTCCGAGCGAGCGTAATTTTTCTATTACTTCGTGCCGGCAGCTCGCGCCTCCGATAGTTATTTTAAATCCGTTGAATTTAGCGCCAGTCTGCGAAAGCAGGCCCGCGAATATCTCGGCGAGTCTCGGCACCAGGCATACATAGCTTACTCTGAAGTTTGAAATAATCGACATTAATTCCACGGGATTGATAGTCTGCGCGATAACGTTTCGGACGCCGAGATAAAAAGGCACCAGCGCGGCATTTATAAGGCCGAAAACATGGCTGTACGGAAGTATGGTCATCATGGTGTCATCAGGAGATATGCCTCCTACTTTAAGCGAGTGGTCTATAGCCGATACTACTGAATAATGGCTGTGGGTGACGCCTTTAGGCGCGCCGGTGGTGCCGGAGGTATATACGATAAGTGCCGGATCGTTCGGAGCTACCGATTTAGGCGGCGCCGATTCGGGAATAATTTCATCCGTGGTGCGCATTAAATCGAAATGAAAATTGATAAGCGAAGTTTTAAATTCGATATCGTTAAATACTACCGACATTTTAGGCTCGAATTGCTTGGATGTGATTATAAGTTTCGGTTTGGAATCGTTTATAATATTTATGAGTTTTACGTTCGGCGCCTGGCCGTCCACTGGAACTATTATAGCGCCGTAAGTGGTTACCGCCATGAAAATGGGTATCCATTTTGCGTGATTTTCAGCCACTACGACTATTCTATCGCGTTTTTTAACGCCGAATTTCAACAGGAAAGATTTAGATTCCCTGACTATGTCGTCAAACTCCTTGAAACTTATATCGCACCATTCACTGCCGGTATAATAGGTGGCCGCCGTTTTTTCCGATGATGCGAACCTTGATAACGAGGCAATAGTCCTTTCGCTCATATTAATCTCCTGTTTTATTTTTATTTATTTATTACTGTACTACATTTTCTACATTTACTTTATACATAATACATAATTACTTAAAATTTAAGTTTTAACACGGTGCCGCCGTTTTGATAAATTTAGGAAGCATCTTTACTTTACAGTCGTTTTGCACGGTTTCATAAAATTCGGGCACCAGGTTGCCGTCAACGTGTAAAAGCGCTTTGCCGTGAAGCATTCCCCATATGCTTTTAACGCCGCGCAGATTCAGCCCGAATGTATTGCTGTCTTTTATTTCCGGCCGGCTGGTGTGGGCGTGAAAATATTCAACGAAATCAGAGCTGACCAATCTTTTGCCGAAACTTAAAAGCGCCATCAGCATAAGTCTTTTGATATAGCTTAGGTCTTTGAATATTATGAAGTGTATGGTGCCGTCGTTTTCATGCTTGTACGGCGCGAAATTAGCGTAGCGGCCGACGCGGCTGCATAAAAGCATCTCGAAGCCAAGACATTTCATATATATATTTTTTTTGAGCATTCTTGAATAGTAAGTTAATCCGACGGCCTTTGAAAGCATGAGGCTTAAAAACCCGTTTTTTAAATAAGCTTTATCTACACGGCCTTCTACACGTCTTACGGTGTCGGCGGTGACCCCGACGCCGCAATTATTTAAAAATCTGCGCTTTTGCGGAGCGCCGGATTTATCATGAAATGAAATTTCGCCAACGTCCATGCCTATAATATTCACGTCGCCGTCAACTATATTTCTAATTATCTGGATAGAATCCCGNNCCCGCCAGTGAAATATATTCAGCCGCCTTGAAAAGTCGTTCGCATTGCCGCCGGGTATCGGAACGATAAGCGTCCCTTCTTCTACATGCTGCAATACGTCGTTTATAGTGCCGTCGCCGCCGCATATAATTAAAAAATTATATCCTTCGCGTTGAAGAGATACTACAGCCTTCTGTATGTGAGCTTTGCTGCGGGTAAAAGATACCGCGACAATAAGCCCGGTTTCTTTTTGAAAAATATCGAGCTGGCGGTAAAGTTCCTCATTGATAAGAGGCCTGTAATCGCCGCCTTTGGAATATTCATTTATGATGAGCGCTATTTTATACTTAGCGTTTTTTTCTTTTTTTTCGTCAGTCATAATCTTATAAAATAACAATTTTAAGTTACAGAAAAATTATATCACATTCGCTCGATATTATCAAATTATTTATATTCTAAATTCTTCATCTCTTGCTAAAGCCGGCGTTTTGTGTTATAATACGGCAAATTTTATATAAGGCGGTTTTGTTTTAATGATGGAAAAACTTATGCATGCCATAAAAATTAAAAATATTATTTTACTTTTCTTACCGGCGGCGTTTATTTTGTTTGCTTTGTCTTTAATTGCCGATGTTGACGGCGCGGCGGCCGGCGTTAAAAATAAAAAGAAAAAATTCAAGGTAGGTCTCGTTCTCGATACTGGCGGATTAGGCGATAAATCTTTTAATGACTCAGCTTATTTAGGCTTGCTGGAGGCTGAAAGAAAGATGAAAATTATATCCGATGTCGGCCAGCCTTCTAATAAGCTTGAAGAAGAACAGCATTTAATAGCTTTTGCCCAGCAGGATTACGATCTTATAATAGGCGTCGGTTTCGCCATGCAGGATGAAGTTTCCAATATAGCTAAAGAGTATCCCGAAAAAAAATTCGCTATAATCGATGGAATCATTCCCGATTTGCCGAATGTAGCTTCGCTTTTATTTAAAGAGCATGAAGGTTCTTTTTTAGTCGGCGCTCTCGGGGCGATGATGTCTAAAACTAAAAAGCTCGGTTTTGTCGGCGGGATGGATATTCCGCTTATCAGAAAGTTTGAAACCGGATATCGTGAGGGCGTCAAATTTATAGAAGGCTCAGCCGAAGTTATGGTTAAATATACGGGTTCAGATCCTTCCGCCTGGAACGATCCTGTTAAAGGCCGCGAAATAGCTCTGTCGCTTATAACTCAGGGCTGCGACGTAATTTTTCATGCAGCCGGCGGAACGGGCGGCGGCGTTATCCGCGGCTGCAAAGAAAAACAGGTTTACGCTATAGGCGTTGATTCCGACCAGGACGGCGTGGAGCCCGGAGTAGTTCTTACCTCAATGGTAAAACGCTGTAATGTCGCCGTTTCTAAAACTATACAGGAAACGCTGGAAGGCAAATTCGTCAGCGGCGTTCATAATTTCGGCATAATCGAAGACGGCGTCGGAATTTCCGAGTTGAAATATACCCGCGATAAAATACCTGAGAGTTATTTAAAAAGGCTTGAAGAAATAAAGCAGGACATAATTTCGGGTAAAATTAAAGTGACGGATTATATGGTTGAATCGCAAAAAAAATAATAGGGATTTTGTGAGTATTGGATGTTATTAGCTTACCTCGCTCTTGCCGCAAGGATTTTTCTTTTAGGTTACGAAAAGATATTAGTTAAAAAAATGGGCGAGGGTTCTCAGAACGCCGCCGCGACTTTTTTGTACTTTATTACTTCGACGGTTTTTATACTGCCACTAATAGTATTCAGTCGGCCCGTCGAAAATTTAACTTCGGTTTTATTCGTAGCGGTCAGCAGTTTTATTTATTGCATAGCTTTTTTATTTTACGTCAAATCCATTTCAATGGGTGAAGTATCGCTTGTAAGTCCTCTGTATAATTTTAATGTATTATTTTTAGTGGGTCTCACCGCCGTTTTTCTGGGTGAAAAAATTACTTTTTTAAAAATAGCCGGTATTCTGATTTTATTATACGGCACCTCTTATTTGAACCGTCAGGGCGGCGTTTTAACTTCGCTTAAGGCGATGTTTAGCGATCGCGCCTGTTTTTACATGCTGGTCTGTTCGTTTTTTATGGCCATAGGCCGCACTATCGACGGTTTTTTCATCAGGCAGTTCGATCCTTTAATGTATGCAGTGCTTATTTATTTATTTATGAGTTTATTTTTGCTTGTAAATGTATTATTGAATAAACAGCTTGGATCAGCCTATGATTTATATCGCTCCCGAAAATCGGTAACTCTTACGGCTGGCGCTGTAAATGCCTATACTTATCTTCTTTTACTATATGCTATAACTAAAATCGATGTAAGCGTCGCGGAACCGGCATCGATGCTCAGCATGGTCGTAACCGTCATTCTTTCTCACTTTATATTGAAAGAAAATATAAAAGGCCGTCTGGCGGGAGTCTTAATTATCATAACGGGCGCCTGGGCGCTGTTTATATGACGCTATTATTTTTTATACGCAGCCTTACTTAATTTTTATTTTAAGTGTTATAATTACTTAAGAAGAAAAGCGATTTTAAGCTGAAAAAATCAGGGAGGCTTTCATGAAAAAGAACTATAACAATAAAAAGCGGCGTTACCAGCGTTATTTTTTATTTGCCGCTGCTTTGATTTGTCTGGTTATATTGATTAACATAGGTCTTATTTACGCTCAGGAAAGTAAACGCGCCATCACGGGAGAGTTGCTCATTAAAATAAGCCGCGGCGGCGGCGATCTTAATTTAGTTTCGCCGACGGCTTTCGCGGTCGATTCCGCCGAAAATATTCTGATATGCGATTCAGGGGCGAAAAAAGTTCTTAAAGTAAGCGCTTCGGACCGCAAGGTTTCTAAGTGTTTTTCTTATGCTGAAACGGAAATCGGCGATAATCATATATCCAATATTGCCGTATCTAAAACCGGATATATTTACTTAGCCGACGCGGAAAGTAATTTAGTGCATAAATTCAGCGCGGACGGAAAGCATATAGGCGCTATAGGCCGTGATAAAGAAAAAAAATTAATTAAAAAAATCAGATATATTTTTACTGACAGCTCTTCGAATTTAGTCGTGATAGATTCTTTAGCTCATAAAATTTCGGTCTTCGATGAATATATGAAATTGACTGGTGAAATAAGGCTTCCGCTGTCGGATATGATCTTTTCGTATGTATGCGGAACGGACGATTCAAATTCCGTTTATGTATCCAGCCTTAAAGATAATAAATTCGACGTTATGAAAGCGGCCGATACTAAAAAGCCGGTTTATTCAAAAAAATGCTCGCCCGAAGAAAAAGATGCCATAATAGCCGAATGCCGCGTTATCGGCTTCGATGCGAAGAATAACGCTTATGCGAAGGCATATCTCGTAGATAAAAATGGAGGGGAAATAGCTCATTATTTAGTTAAATTCGTGCGTGAAACCCTCAAGCATAAAAAGTTAAAAATATCTCCAGGCAAGGATAAGCAGCATATTAAAATATTGAAGCCGTTCATAGTGCTCGCCGAAGATATTGTGTTATCCTATGAAATAGACGGCGACAGCTTTAAATTGATTACCTATAAGTTTTAAGCTATAGTTTATAGGTTGTAGGTTATAAGCTATAAAATTTGAGATTTAAGATTTATCTCATCGGTGATAGTTTTATAAAATTCGGCGGGCGCGAGTTCGCCGAATTCGTTATTTTCGGAGTCGTTAAAAAAGAATTTTCTTATATCCACGCACAGATGGCATTTTCCGCAGTAGCCGTCAGCGAGTTCGGTATAGCCCGATTTTAGAGCGGTTTCGTATAGTCCTTTTACGCCTTCATTATATAAAATTTTAAGAAGCGGTTTATCGTTTAAGTTGATCTCGCCGCCGGTTTCCTTATAATCGCACATCGATATGCCGCCGCAGAGGCCGCCTGGCATATAATTGCCGTAAGCGTCGATGTGAAAATGCGCCGTGGATAAAAGTTCGCGGCCGCAGTTGGTTATAAAAAAATCTTTTGCCGATCTTTTCATCGATACTGCCGGTTTCGAGTAGCCGCACCTGCCGCCCGGAATTAAATAATACATATCGGCGGCCCGTCTTATCATTTCATCGCTCATGGTTTCGATATTAAAGTTTTGGGTTTCGCCATGTTTTGAGAGCATAGTTAAAAATTCGGCAATCCACACGAAAGCGCCCGCATAACCGAATACGCCCCTTACCATTTTAATGGCGTTAACGGAGGTTTGCGGCTTGATAAATTCGGCGTGGAAAGGCGATACAGAAATTAAAATAGAGCGCAGTCCGAGTTTATAAAGTTCCTTTAATACGGGTTCGTATTTATTTGGATTATTGCCCCAGAAGGCGTTGGTTTCCACATAAGACAGGCGGATGCCGCGCTCGAAAGCGGTTTCGACAATATCGAGAAGGCATTGCGGATTTAAAAAGGGCTCGCCGCCGCCTATATGTATTTCAGCGCCCGGCGAGTTATTTTTAATAAAGCCGAAAATTTCCGCCGCCGCGTTTTTATCGAGCCATCTGTTTTCACGTTCGGGCGAAGCGGCTACCAGACAATGTTTGCAGCGGTTGGTACAGCGGTAAGTTAATATGATGCCGCCGCCTTCGAGCGGAGGCAGTTTTATTTTTTCGCTGTAATTAATATTTTTACTTAAATCGATATTGAAACCCAAAGTGATTTATCCTTATGGAATGTAACGTAATTATGATTACAATACAGTAAATACAGTAGAGTATAATAGAGTATAATAGAATACAATAAAATGTAATAAATACTAATATAATTTATTATAGCCCAATCTTTGCTGGTAAGCGCCTCTTATAGTAACGTTGCGGTTCGTCGAATCGATCGTATCTATTATTATTTTCGCGTAATTGCCGCCGTTTTCGCTCCATTTATAAATCGAATAAACGTGATTTAATTTTAGCAGCGTAATACTTGAAGTTTCGGGCAGATAGGCAATTACGGTTTTAATATCGGTGTAATAAGAATCGTAAGCCTTTATATCAGGCAGCGTGTCTATCGTTTCATATTTGACCGCCCCGAAATCGGATATTTTTAAACGATAACCCGTGCCGTCGTGATTATAATAACCTCCGCGCAGGCCTATTTCGGCTGACGAGCCAGCGTAGAAAAAATTAAGGTCATAAGCCGTCAGAGAGTTTTGCGGGTTAGCGTCGCAGTCTTCGCCTCTTAAATTAATATAGTCGTTGATATTAAGGGTGCGCTGAAATTCGATTACGCCCGGCTCCACGTTTATCGCGGTGCCTTTATCGGCGCAGCCGCAAAAAGCCGATCCGGCGAAGATTATTAGTATAATATATATTAGTGATTTATTTTTCATGATTTTAAAATAATTGCTATTAAAATAAAGTATTTTTCCGCCCGCCATATGCCTGAGCGCTTTCGGTCTAATTAAAACGCCGTATGCTTTCACACACGGCGTTTTAATATGAACCGCTTTAGATAATTTAATTATTAAAAATTAATTATATATCCGCGCGTTAATTATTAGATTATTTAGTTCTTACTACAACGGGAATTCTTTTTGAAGATTCGCCTTCGGTGCGTAATTCGATCGTGCCTTCCAGGCGGGTTTTCGAAGTTTCCTGAGAGGTTACTATAACTTCCACGTCGATCGAGGAACCCGGTTCGATAGTAACTACCGTAGGATTGACGGATATCCAGTTTTCAATCGGAACGACGGTGCCTTCGTAAGTCGATTTAGCCTGGTTTCTTAAAGTAATACGCGCGCTGCCTTCCGCGCCCGGCTCCATTCTGTTGTAAAGCGCTCTGACGGGATTGATTCTGAGTTTGGAAGTAGTTTTTACGGCAGGTTTTTCAACTTCGGCTTTTTCAACCGGTGTTTTTTCGGCTTCGCCGCCTTCTTCGTTGGACGAAGATTCGGTTTCGCTCGCGCGTTTCTGTCTTAATTTTTCAAGTATTTCTTTGCCTTTTTCAGTTTTTGCTATGGCATCTTCGCCGGCCGCTTCGTTTTCATCGGCGGCGGACGCGCTTTCTTCCGGTTCAACAGGGGCGGCGCTTTCTGTATATTTAGCGAGAATATTTTCTTCTAATTCTTTTAATTTTTCTTCGCTGGCTTTTAATTTAGGCGATTTATCCTTTTTCAGCTTTTTGATCTGGATTTTCGCTTTTTTCCATTTTAAAAGATCGTTAGCCAACGCTTTAGCCATGGTTCTGTCAAATTCTTCAGACTTAGGATTAACGTATTTTTGAGCGAATTCAATATCTTTATGGACCGAGTTAAAAGTTTTTATAAGACTGGAGAGTGTTTCGCCTTTTTTTTCAGCGGTCGCTTTGGCCGCGGTTTTTTTAGCCGGCGCTTTTTTCACTGCCGTTTTTTTCACTGCCGCTTTTTTAACTACTGGCGCCGTCGCTTCGGCTTCCTCTTCCTGCGCGGCCGCATAGTTAAAATTAATAACTAATACCGAGATGATAATGATACAAATTGAACCTAATAATTTTTTCACTTATATCAAACTCCTTTTTGATTTTATTTTTGAACGTATAGTTGAATGATATTATATGTAAAATCGAAATTACTCAAACCTAAATTTAATTATGTGAATTAAAATGTGGTTGAATTAATCGCTTAATCTGCTGTTTGCTTCGTTTTTCTTAAATTCTTAAATATTATAATTTATTTATTAACTTTTTGAACCGCCAGCCGTCCGGTTATACTTCAAAGATTTTACCTGGTACAATAAAATCGACCTTTATAACGCCCGCGGTTGAATATCGCTCGATCATTTTATTGATTTCAGTTTTTATTTCGTCGTATTTATAACGCGTGGATATATGCATGAGAATAAGTCTTTTTGTATTCGCTTTTACGGCGATGTCAAAAGCTTCTTCTAAAGTGGAATGAAGCTGGCCGAAGCGGTCGTCGGTTTTTAAAAAAGTGGCTTCATGTATTAAAATATCGGTATTTATGAATTTTTCAACCGGCGCGTTGACTGAATCGCCGCAGTAGGTAAGCGTTCTTTTATCTTCGATATAAATAACTGCGTCCCGTCCCTTTTCGTCGATGAGTTTTTTTATATTTTCCGGCGGCACGCTGCAATATTCGGGTTTCAATTTTCTTCTTCGCTCTATAATGTTATAGCCTATACTTACGACGTCTTTGGTGTGTTCTATGGCGAAGGTTTCAAGATAGGTGTCGAGTTTGGTGTTGAATTCGTAAGTGCGTCCCGGCTCGACTTCGACCCAGTTAATTTTAAATTCTTTTCCCCCGTCGCCGAGGTTGTAAAAATTTCTGATATAACCGATATAAGCCATAAGCGCCGCATCGTTTTTCGGATAGTAAATCGATAAATCGTTGAACTCGCCCGTCGAGTAATAATGCCCGAATTTCGTCATTAAAATATTTATTAATCCAGTGTAGTGGTCGGTGTGGCCGTGCGAAATTATAATGTTGTTTATAGCTACGATTTTTTCTTCGAGTATGGTATTAATGCCTTCGCCTGCGTCGAAAAGCGTGTGGTAAGGAGAGTAATATAGCCAGTTGCTGTATTTAGCTTTTGAATATCCTTTAAATATCATAATGGAAAGATTCTCACTTCCTGGTTTTCTAAATGCAGCCTCGAGGATATTATGTTGCTTTGCACGCTATATAAAATATTTTTAATATTAATAGTAACTCCGCCGTACATAATATCAAGACACTTAACCATGCCGCGGCTTTCAGTGTTCATTTCTTTTAATACCCTTTCTTTTTCACTTTTTAAATATTCCCACTTCGTTTCAAGCATTGCCCGGGTTGTTTCGAGCCTTTTTATCATTTCTTCGGTGTCGCCTTCTATTTTTTTTTCGCCGCGCGCCCTGCTGAGTCTTAAATAATTCTGAGCCTGATTAATTTTTTCGATCTCTTTTTCGGTAAAATTAAAGTCATTGCTTATATTTTCAAAATAGCCCAGCGACAGAGTGTCGAACCCGAGGTTAAGTTTGGTAGCGACGCCGACTGGAGCGCCTATTACCTTAGCTATTATTTCATTCGACGCGAAAAGTTCTCCGCCTATTATCTGTCCGCGTTTTCCGATAGCTTCGATTTTATCGCCGGCGGTAACTTTCGAGTGTATGATTACAAGATCGGCTACCACACGTTCTTTTGCTTCTATGCTTCCGCCTTCGGCGAATTTAAGAAGCACGCTTTTGCCGGCTTTCAGCGATCCTTTATTTTTGCCGATAAACCCGCCGGGCAGGCATATATCGCCTTCAGCCTCTATCACGGCCTCGCCTACGAGATTTTCAACGTAAACGTTTCCGCCTGCTTTAACTGAAAATCCGTCTAAAACGGTGCCTTTTATTATTACCGATCCGGCGAAGTCTATGTTTCCGGTTTTATATCCTACGTCGCCGAATAATTCATAAGTCTGATATACGCTGGCTACGCCGCATTCGAATTTTACCTGCCCGTCTATAGCCGATATAATTTTTGTTTTATCTTCGCTTAAATAAATATTTTTGCCGAGAGCTATGTTTTTTTCGCGTCCAGCTTTAGCTTTTATCGGACCGTCGTATATGTTTCGACCGTCGATTCCTTCCGTGGCAGGCGCAATGGCGCCGATAACCTGGTCTTTGCGTATATTAGAAAGCAAATATATTCTTTTGAAATCGACCGAACCGTCGGGCCTTAAATATACTATTTTTTCAGGGCCCATCCGTTCGACCGCCCAGTCCACGCGGGTGTCTGCGCCGTTTATCGGCTCTTCGCCCCTGGCTATTAAAAAAGAAGAATTGCTTACCCTGTTTTTAATGGCGCTTTCAATTACCGCCCTGTCTAAAGTCGCCTTAACTTCAAGTTCGTAAACCAACCGCTCGATTTCATCGTATTTTGGAAATTTGCCGAATCCTCTCGGCGGCACGAATTTTAAATAAAGCCCCATTTTATCGTCGGCTATCTCGAAAACCGGGCGGGCGTCAACGTCTTTGTATTCGGGGTTGAGCTTAGCCACTACATGCGGCTTGCGGACTTTATTAGATTCAAAAGCAGCCATTACGGCTTTTCTTGATAGATTTATATAACGCGGGTTATTAAGCCTTTCATAAGCGTCTTTGATCGCTATATGCTTTCCCGCCCCAACATGCGGGTAAATGGTTAAAACCACGTCGTCGCCGATAACTTCGAGCCTTATAAACCCGTCTTTTGTGTTAGCGAAGGCTTCCGCTTCTTTTATCAGGTTATTAATCGATATTTCCTGGCGGAACCTTTCATGCTTTACGAAGAAATCGTCGATTATTTTTATTTTTACGCTGCCGTAACGGCCCGGCGGCGCGTCGGTGTGCTCGGTCGAAACGAATTCGTATTTAATGCTTTCGGGCGCGACGCCGAATCTTTTCGACGCCTTTAAAAGCGCTTCTTCGAGGTTGTTAGCCTCTATTATGATATTGTTTCCGTCGTCGCCCATCTGTCACGGCCTTTTTTATTTTTAATCTTCGAGCGATTCCATCGTTGAAATTAATTTTTCTTTTATCTGCGCGTATTTTTCGAGTTTGGCGCGCTCTTTATCCACAACGTCGGCAGCCGCGCGTTCTACGAAACTTTTATTTTGAAGTTTATTGTTAACGCGCGCGAGCTCTTCTTCGGCTTTAGAAATTTCGCGTCCCAGCCGTTCTTTTTCTTTAGCTATGTCGATTAAGCCAGCGAGCGGAACATAAATATCCACGCGGGTCATTTCGCCCGAGGGCTCTTTCATTTCGGCCATTATCGAAGTTACCGCCATTCCTTTGGGTTTTTCGGTCATTTCGGGCTTGTAGGTTATTTCCTCGGCGCGCATAACCGTTTTAATCCAGCGCGCGTTGTCTTCGAGCGATTTTTTAATTATATCTGATTTGCACACAAAAACGGGTTTTATCTGAACGCCGGGGGATACCGCGAGTTCGGCCCTTATCTGACGGGTGGCTACTATAGCTTCTTTTAAGAATTTAAACGAGGCGTATATATACTGCTTTTCATCGTCGGATAAATTAAAACCCGTCCTTGCGGCGAAACTTTTTTCGTCGGGATAAGCTGAAACCATGAGCGATTCTTTTTCGTTTTCGGATTTAGCGAACGACGAATATATCTCTTCGGTGATAAAAGGCATGAAAGGATGCGCTATCTTCATGGTTTCGACGAATATATAATTTAAAACCGCGCTGGCGGCTAATTTTGATTTATCGCCCTCGTCTTTCGAATAAAAACGCGGCTTTATAATTTCGATATACCAGTCGCAAAGTTCCGACCATATAAATTCGTAAACAGCCATGGCGGCGTGCGAAAATTCGTAATCGTCGATATTTTTGCGTACGGTTTTAATCAGTTCTTCGAGTTTTAACAGCATATATTTATCGGGCAGCTCCAACTCGAGATCGTTGAGTTTGTTAATGGCCTTTATTTCTTTAACGCCGAAGTCCGTAAGGTTCATAAGCGAGAAGCGAGCGGCGTTCCATATTTTATTAGCGAAGTTGCGGTAGCCTTCGATCGAGCTTACCGATAGATTTAAATCGCCGGTAGTCGTCGATTGCGCGGCGAGCGTGAAACGAAGCGCGTCGGTGCCGTAGCTTTTTATTATTTCGAGCGGGTCGATGGCGTTGCCCTTTGATTTGCTCATCTTTTCGCCTTTTTCGTCGCGGACGAGCATTGTGAAATAAACTTTATTGAAAGGCACTTTGCCCATGAACTTTTTACCCATCATTATCATGCGGGCCACCCATAGATATATTATATCGAAGGCCGTTATTAAAGTATTCGTCGGATAGAACGTATCGAGGTCTTCGGTTTTTTCGGGCCAGCCGAGCGTCGAAAACGGCCACAGCGCCGACGAAAACCATGTATCCAGAACGTCTTCCTCCTGCCTTAAATTAACGGAAGCGCATTTTTCACATTTAGTCACCTGCATCTCAGAAACGTTTATGGCGCCGCAATCTTCGCAGAACCATACCGGAATGCGATGGCCCCACCATAATTGACGGGATATGCACCAGTCGCGGACGTTTTCGAGCCAGTGGAAATAAGTTTTTTCCCAGCGCTTCGGGATGAATTCGATTTCTCCGTCACGCACGGCCGCTATGGCCATTTCGGCGAGCGGTTTCATCTTTACGAACCACTGCGTCGATAGATACGGTTCAATTATAGTGTCGCAGCGGTAGCAATGCCCTACCGCGTGCGGATGTTCGTCGATTTTAACGAGAAGCCCCTGCTCTTCGAGGTCGGCTATAACTTTTTTGCGCGCGTCAAAACGGCTCATGCCGGCGTATTGCTTAGCGTTTTCGTTAATTATTCCGCGCGTGTCCATTATAATTAAATTTTCGAGATTGTGCCTGCGGCCCATTTCGAAATCGTTCGGATCGTGCGCCGGAGTTACTTTTACCGCGCCGGTGCCGAAGGCCATATCGACGTATTCGTCGGCTACTACGGGTATTTCACGGTCAACTAACGGAAGTTTTACTTTCATGCCGATTAAATTTTTATAGCGCGAATCTTCGGGCGAAACAGCTACGCCAGTATCGCCAAGCATGGTTTCCGGGCGGGTGGTGGCGACAATTATAAAATCGGCAATATCGGCGCGCGCGGCGTCTTTTACTACCGGATATTTTATATGCCATAATTTACCCGCTAAATCGTGAAATTCGACCTCGTCGTTAGAAAGCGCCGTGGTGCAGCGCGGACACCAGTTGATTATGCGGTTGCCGCGGTATATCAGGCCCTCGTTATAAAGGGCGACGAATACTTTTTTGACCGCGCCGGAAAGTCCCTCATCCATGGTGAAACGTTCGCGCGACCAGTCGCACGAGGCGC
>DIVV01000131.1:6685-7885 GCA_002423385.1 bacterium UBP16_UBA6123 | reverse complement strand
GACTTTTTGGAGTGGACTCATTTATCGAGGGCCGATTTATAGCTTTGAAAACGAGCGTCGATAGACGCCGCATCGAGATTATTTTTAACGGCCGCCATATATTCGGAATATAAATTAAGGCACTGCGAATAACATTCTTTAAGCTGATCGCTTTCGGCGGCGACAGGCATATTGCCGTACGGCGCGATAAAAATTAATAACGTTAATATAATCAAAAGCCTGAGTTCACTTACAATTTTATAAGTTTTCATATTATCGCCGCCTTTTCTCGTATTACTTACTACCTTCAATTTCTTTAGTATCTTTAGTATCTCTACTATCTCTACTATCTCTACTGTCTCTACTATCTTTACTGTTTTTATTATATTTATGTGTTCATATATTTTATACATTTTATATGTAATCGTTACAAATATTTATAAGCACATATATTTTAATACTTATACTGGAGTTTGTCAAGTTAGTTTCAAAAGTTTCAGAAGTTTTTGAAGGGAGGGAGAAAAGGTTAGCAACCCTTTCTCCCTCCCTATGACCCACCCTCAATCCGCAATTTGCCTGACGCTTTTTCAAGGGCTATCGATAGTTTTTTCTGTCGTGGCTTTAACTTAATATCACAATAGAACCCTGCCTTTAAGTTTTCTCTTTTTTTCTACCCATCTTATCTCATCTCATTCCTTTTATTTCTTTCTTGCCGGCTTGTTTGTTTGCATTCGCGTGCTGCGCACGCAAATGCGTAGCTATAATGGCACTGCCACATATATAGTTTACGGCTCGCGGTAAAAATCAACCGTGAATCGATATGGTAATTATACCATTAAAATTAAAATGAACGGTTTGCGGTAAAAATTACTGTAAATCGAGTCTAGTCAAATTGAGATTAAGTTTATAACACTTTTGTATAGTAAAAGTTGTTATGCATTAAAGCATTACCGCGAGCCGAAATATTAAATTCCGATGGTGCGTAAATAGAACGCCTTCGCGCGCGTTGCGCGCGGAGGCAAAACTAACAAACGGCATGAAAAAAGTTTATGGCAGAAAATAAAAAAGGAAAGGAAAGGAAAGGAAAGAAAAGGAAAGAAAAGGGAAGGGAAGAGAAGAGAAGAGAAGAGAAGAGAGGAGAGGAGAGGAGAGGAGAGGAGAGTGAATGGCAAGAGCTTTATTAAAGAAATAAAAAGAAAAACTTCGAAGCTGGCAGCAAAT
>DIVV01000131.1:0-6678 GCA_002423385.1 bacterium UBP16_UBA6123 | reverse complement strand
GGGAGAGTAAAGGGGGCACGGGGGAAAAGAGAGGGCCATTGGTCCTTTCTTTTCCCCCGTCGCGTTCCTGGCGCGGTTTTATAAATATTCGTCAAATTTATCTTGAATTTTTAACTGAAATGTATTAGAATTAAGCCGTTCCGCTGTGTACAATTTAATATATAAAGAGGTTATAACCAATGAGTCTTGGTTTATTCAATGAAATTTTCATCATATTCATTATATCGATGTTTGTTCTATATTTTTGCAGCCGGCTCAAAATTCCGGCCATAGTGGGCTATCTTTTCACTGGCGCGCTTCTGGGGCCTTACGGCATGAAGCTTGTACACGCCACTCACGAAGTAGAATATCTAGCCGAAGTAGGCGTAGTGCTTCTTCTTTTTACTATAGGCATAGAATTTTCATTTAAAAAACTCCTTCAGATAAGAAAGGCGCTGGTTCTTGGCGGCTTCACCCAGGTAGTTCTTACCATCGCCGCCGTCGCGCTCATTGAATACGAGCTCGGATTCGACTTTAAACAGGCTGTTTTCATAGGATTTCTGGTAGCTCTAAGCAGCACGGCTATAGTTTTGAAATACCTTCAGGAAAAAGCTGAAATCGATTCTATTTATGGCCAGACATCTCTGGCCATTCTAATTTTTCAGGATATAGTAATAGTTCCGATGATTTTAATAACTCCGCTTCTATCAGAAAAGCACATGGCCGCTTCAGGCGGAGATTTTTCGGTAACGCTCCTTTTGCTTAAGATAGCGGCGATAGTATTTTTAATTATAGCGGCGACTAAATTCATAGTGCCGCAGATTCTTTATCATGTAGCTAAAACGCGCAACCAGGATCTTTTTTTACTAACCGTAATAGTCATATGCGCCTCCGTTGCCGTTCTAACTTCAAAAGCCGGGTTATCGCTCGCGCTCGGGGCCTTCCTGGCCGGCCTGATAATATCTGAATCCGAATACAGTCACCAGGCGCTCGGATACGTTCTACCGTTTAAAAGCATATTCACCAGTTTTTTCTTCGTATCGATCGGAATGCTTCTTAACACTCAATTCATTTTATCGATGCCCTGGACTATAGCCGCTTTAACCGCAAGCGTCGTCGTAATTAAAACGGCAGCCGCTTATATAGGCGGCGCGCTTTTAAAAGTGCCGGCCGGCTCGGCGCTTCTTGCCGGATTTGCGCTCTGCCAGATAGGAGAATTCTCATTCGTACTTTCAAAAACGGGTGTCGAGCATGAAATTATTACCGACCATACCTATCAGATATTTTTAAGCGTCGCTGTATTGACTATGATATTAACGCCAGCGATAATTTATTCGGTTCATATCATTCTTAAATACCTGGTAAAGCTCAAATATTTAAAGGCGATACCTGGCGGAGCCGTATCGGAGGAATCGGCCGACGAAGGCGAATTTTGCCAGGTTAAAGACCAGCTTATAATAATCGGTTACGGCATCAACGGTCAGAACCTCGCGCGCGCCGCAAAAGCCTCTAAAATTCCATATATTATATCCGATGTAAACCCTGAAACTGTACGGCGCGAAAAACTTAACGGCGAGCCCATAATTTACGGCGACGCCACTTATGAAAGCGTTTTAGAACACCTGAATATAAAATTCGCTAAAATCATCGTAATAGCGGTTCCCGACCGTATAGCGCTCAGAAGAATAGTAGAGTTGAGCCGCAAAATGAACCGCGATATTTATATAATCGCGCGGACTCGTTTTTACAGCGAAGTCGAAGAAATCAAAAAACTCGGTGCTGACGAAGTTATCCCCGAAGAATTCGAAACGGCTATTGAAATATTCACGCGCGTAATGCAAAAATATTTAATACCGCAAAATGAAATTGAAGATTTCATATCGGCGATCAGGAAAGGCAGTTATGAAATGCTGCGCACTCCGAGTAATTTAACGGCCATAACCGATATGGAATTTATAATGCCTGATATTCGCATCACGACTTTCAGGGTTGCCGCGCACAATCATTTTGCAAATAAAACTCTAGCCGAAATAGAGCTGCGCAAAAAATATGGACTCACTTTAGTGGGAATTTCAAGATGCGGCCAGAATATTATCAATCCATCCGGCGAAGAAAAAATATTAGAAAGCGACGTTCTTATATTCATAGGTGACGCGAAAAGACTTGACGGTGCGGCGGCGGCGGCCGTGAGCGCGGCTTAATAATTATTCCCGCTGGCGGCAAAAGAAATACTTTTAAGCAAGCAGAGGTTAACCACTTGAACGAAAATATACTCATAGTAATTTCATTTTTATTGATCGCGGGGGCTTTTTCAACGAAACTAACCGTGCGTTACAACGTTCCCGCGCTCATGATCTTAATAGGCGTCGGAATGTTTGTCGGCAGCGACTTTTTAAATTTAATTTATTTCGACGACATGTCGCTCACCAGGAATATCGCAAATTTCGGACTTATATTCATAATATTTGAAAGCGGGTTCTATACTAAAAAATCCGCGCTGAAACAATCATTCGGCCCTTCGATGACGCTGGCGACGCTCGGAATTATTATCACGGCTTTCGGGCTCGGCTATCTCATACACCTTATTTTAGGTTTCGATTTGTTATATTCTTTTATGATAGGCGCTATCATTTCATCGACGGACGCGGCTGCCGTGATCATGATCATCCGGCAAAATCCTATCAAGCAGAGTGTTTCTTCCATACTCGAAGTGGAATCGGCCGCTAACGACCCTATGGCGATTCTTCTTACGGTTTTAATGATCCAGCTTTTAACCGGCGGAACCGGAGGCGGTTTTCTGTATATATCTTTACAGCTTCTCTGGCAGCTTCTCGGCGGAATCATGATCGGTTTTTTTTCAAGTAAAATCGGGCGCTATTTATTCGACAACTTAAAATCCGAGAATAAAGGACATTATTACGTTCTTTTTATTGGCATGATACTATTTTCTTACAGTCTCGCTGGCCTTTTAAAAACAAACGGGATCATAGCGATATTCTTCGCCGGGTACTGGTTCGGCAATTATGATTTCATTTTTAAGATGGGAATCAGTCATTTTATCGACGGGTTGTCTTCGTTTTTTAATATGGCGATTTTTTTGCTGCTCGGCCTTCTCGCCTTTCCTAAAAGCATGATCGTCTTCTGGAAAGAAGGCATCATAGTGGCCTCTCTTCTTATTTTCGTGGTAAGGCCGCTCACGGTTTTTTTATGCAC
The DNA here is from genome assembly GCA_002423385.1 of bacterium UBP16_UBA6123. GTDB lineage: Bacteria > Muiribacteriota > UBA9980 > UBA9980 > UBA9980 > UBA9980. Next base: position 3,486 of record DIVV01000131.1, on the reverse strand, counting down.
ATACCCTTTCAAATTAAAACTTAAAGAAATCGCTTTTATCTCCTGGGGCGGAATCAAAGGCGCAGTGCCTATCGTTCTGGCAACCTATCCGGCCACTTACGGATTAGACGTCAATCATAAAGTTTTTAATATAGTTTTTTTTGCGGTACTGATGTCCTGTCTGCTGCAGGGAACTACGATCAACCGCCTGGCTAAAAAATTAAACCTGGTTATATCGTCTCAAAATAAAACACCTTTTTATATACAGCTTTTCGCTTTAGACAATACCGATCTTGAAATGATAGAGGTGCATATAAGCGATGAATCGCAGATCATAAAAAAATCGATCAGGGAATTGAAATTTCCCGATCACACTCTTATAACCGCCATAATGAGAGGAAAAGAAATAATATCGCCGAACGGAAATACCATAATCAATAAAAACGACGTTATGTTTATATTAACGAAAAAAGCCAATACTAACGACGTTAATTTTTTAATGGCAAACGGTTATTATCCGGGCGACTATTGCCCCGTCGCCCTTAAATTTTAATGTTTTGAAACCGTGAAGAGGGCATTTTTAAGCAAAAAAACTTAACTCATCACTTTATCCGAAGCAGTCTGACGGCTATTATTCCGAGCTCATACAGCACCAGCATCGGCACGGCCACCAGAAATTGCGATATAACGTCGGGCGGCGAAAATATTCCCGCTATTATAAATATTATTAAAACCGCATATTTACGCCCTGATGAGTATAATTTCGGCGAAATAATGCCGCTCATGCTCGAAAATACCATCAGCATAGGCAGTTCGAATACGACGCCGAAGGTCAGCGAAGTATATACGAGAAAATCGCTATAAGCCGCCACCGATATCATCGGGCGGAATGCCGGCCCCGAATAAGCAATTAAAAAGCCTATTCCGACTGGTATGGCTATAAAAACCGCGAAGGCGCAGCCGGCGTAAAAAAAAACCGTAGAAAACATTAAAACCAGCCGGAAATATTTCTTTTCTTTTTCTTCGAGGGCTATATAAACGAAACTCCAGAACTGATAGAGCATATATGGCGCCGAAACCATCAAAGCGGCGTAAAGCGCCATTTGTATCGAAACGAAAAACGCTTCGGCCGGCGATATAAAAACGAGTTTTTCACCGTTTAACGCGGCCGTTATTCTGGAACTGAAAAAAGTCATTATCACGTCTGAAAAGTATAAAGTGAAGGCAAGCGCCGTGCAAAAAAAGATGAGCGAATTGATTATTTTAGTTCTCAGTTCGCCCAGGTGACTTGTAAGATCGGCTGTAATATCGCCATCAGAGGCTGTGGCTGTGGCTGCTGCTGCGTCCCGATCGTTACAGTTATCAGGATAATTAAATTCTTCTTTTTCTTTATCTTTCATTGCGCCGGCTGCGGAGGCTATAACAAATTACAGCGCTCACTGCCGCTCCATTTCGACTTTATAGGGATCGGGGCCATAGCGCAATCCGTGCTGCCTGTAGGGGTTCGGGCCCGAAAGCCATATAGGCTCGCTTTCATCGGCTTCGATATCACGGCAGTCGAGGACTAAGCTCATTGTTTTTTTATTTTTTTCGAGTATATATTTTCCGGTGGGATTAGCGAATTCTTTCTTCCATTCGTTTATCATCCAGCGATACATAAGGGTCGGGTCCCACATATCAAGCTGGGCCGAATCTTCGCCGGGTTTTGCCCAGCCGCCGGCCGTGATAAGGCTTTTAAACGAAACTTTTTTACCGAAAGCGGGGCCGCCGCATAATTTTTTTGGCACTTCGAGGCTTACTTTCCAGGCGGCTTCATATTCGGATTTCATAAAACCGGCGACGTCGATAAAGCTGACGCCGAACGGTGAACAACCGCCGCCTTCGGCGTATCTGGATCTATTGGCGCCGCCGTAATGCTCGTGGCATTTTTTTTCTTTATATTCATCGAAGTAACGAAGAAGACGCTTTCCCATCGAAGGGCTCAAAAGAAATTTCATATATGAAACGCGTCCAGTTTCGTAACGTTCTTCAGTCTGCTTCATAAGCTCGGCGCCGTCGTCGAATTTACCCATTAAATCCGCGAAAAGAACGCCGAGGCAATAGCCGTGACGGGTTATTAATTCAACCTCTTCGGTGTTATTGAGCGTAGTCATGCCCGCCACATAGGTTTCGGACGACGCCGAAGTTTTAAGCGCCATAAAAACATGGCCTATAGGGTGTTTCGCGCTCGCGTGGAAAGTGGTGAGCTGATTGAGGCCGCCGGCAAGCGTAAGCGCTTTAGGCGACGCCCAGTTGATTCCATGCGGCGACGGCATCGTATAAACTATTAAAAAATCTTTATCGGCTTCGGTGTTGTTATATACGAATGAATGCGAATCTATGCTGGTATCGTATAATAATCTGGATATATTGGTCACATGGCCGAACTCGACTGCTATTTCTTTAAAAAACGACGAGTTGGAATTATCTTTACGGGGCGTTTCGTAGTATTGCATGGTCGATTTAACTTTTTTAACGCGGAATTTATCGCGGAACATATCATAAGCGGATTTAACCTTTGATATGGGTGAAAACCAGGAAGTTTCATTATATTTTTGAGCACTGGCCGCCGCCTTATTTTCATAAGCAACCGCAAAAGCGTTTAAGCTGTTTTTAAGCTCGCTTACCTTAGCTATGGCATATTGTTTTTTAGCCTCGCCCGTAAGCGGTGCGCCTTTGGCCTGGCCAACTCTAAGAGCCTTTGCAGCAGCCTGATTAACGATTGAAGCCTCAGGCGCCATACCGGTTAAATCTTGCAGCGTTAATTCGGTTTCGACGGTTTCATCCGCTGCGGCTGAGACTGCGCCATCAACGGTTTGATTTTGTGGATCGGCAAAAGAGGCTTTTAATAATTTTTTATAGCCGTTCATATCGTCAATATAACGCTGTGCACGCAGTTTTAAGGTTTTTTCGTCAAGCCCCTCTTTAAGCGCTTCGAGATAGGCGTTATAACTCGATATATACTTATCGTAAGCCGATTTAAGCGCGGCATTATCGCCGGTTTCGGCAATAGCCGCGCCGGCTGCTAAAAATATGGTCGCATACAAAACCAGAGCAAATATAAAGATAAGCGCGAATAAAGATAAGAAATCACGGCTAAAACCGCCGCAATATTTTTTTGATCTTAATTTTAATTTTAAATTATTTTTGTTTGTATTTGTATTTGTACTTTCACTTATATCTATTTTCGTATTCATAAGCAAATCACGCCTTTCAATTTTTTTGCTATCAATTTTTTATATTGAAATTAACATTCCACATCAATTATACGAAATATTCGCCAGTGTGTCAAGTCGCAAGGGAGGGAGAGAAAGGGTTAGCNNCTATCTGCAAATTGCCTGACGCTTTCACGAAGGTTATCGATAGCTTTTTCGTTTCTTTTCGTTTTATTTTATTTTATTTTGCTTTATTTTGCTTTATTTTATTTATCCTGTTTTTATGTCTGTTCCTGCCGGCTTGCTTGTTTGC
>DIVV01000150.1 GCA_002423385.1 bacterium UBP16_UBA6123 | reverse complement strand
GACGAATTGGTCTGCGGCGGCCTGAAATTAATCGTTCCGCCGGCCGCGAGAAGTTTGTCGAAATCCATCGAGTGAGTGGCGAGGCCGCCGCTTAATTCAAGTTTTTTTCGGGGCGTGAATTTCTGCCCTTCTTTCATCGTAATAAGAATGGCATCGACTTTCTCGGCATCAACTATAATATCGCCGTCCATCGCTATAAGCGTAAGAATCTGATTTTGTATGGGATTTGCTTCAATATTGCCGGAAATGGTAATATTACCTTTTTCACATACAATGATTCCGCCTTTGTCTATAATCATTTTAGGCAATTTAACGTCATTGGCGAACTTTACCATCATTCCGAGCCTGAGCGAGTCAGGCTGCGTGCCGTTCATAAACATCTTTTTAAAATCGGCAAAATCAACGTCGCCGGAAAATTTATACGAGGTATACGGAACGGCGTATTTCTCATCCAGTAAGAGCGTGCGCAGATCGCTTCCGCGGTATTCTTCGTCCGCCGGTTTTGCCGGACTTCCACCATAACTGTTAGAACCTGACGGCTTGAGTTTTAATTCGTAGTCGAGTATTCTGTTAGGATTGCACTCAAAGCCGTTTCTGTCTTTTATTGGCGATTGAAAACCGAAATTATAATATTCATAGTTGATGAACTGATTCATATATAAAGCATAATTTTTGTATAGCTGGTCTTCGAGATCCCACATAGCTTCGGGAAATATTAACCGCGCTATCCATTCGCCGGGACGGACCTCCGGCGGGTTTCTGACACCTTTTTCTATAATAGGCCTTACGCCGGACGTTTTAAAATTAACCTGCGGGATGGATGGCATTTCGCCTACATCCGTGCTGCCATTGGGCGAATTCTGATAAGCCGCGAGCCTTAGATAAGAACGGTTGACATTACCAAGAACTCTTGTAGGTGTTGGTTTATCAGGCGTACCATAAAGTTTGAGCATTGAAGACAGAAGATCATTCTGTGATTGTATGCCGTACGCCCTGGCTTTTGCCATCATGCCCGAACTTACTCCGTACTGAAGATTGACGACCTGAAACCCCTTGCTGTCTTTATAGTCTTTTTCATAGTCCGGGTTCTTGTAAAATGATTCGATCAATTGAAAGAGTTCGCCGACACCGCTTCTTCCGTGGCTAAGTTTTAACACGAGCGGCTCGGATGCCGGGGTGTTGCCTAAAAAGACCATTCCAACATCAAACGGACTTAACGAAGTGCCGCTGTTATACTCGCCGTTATCCAGAACGAGCGGTTTTCCCGTAACGGGATTTCCTTTGTCATCGACGAGAATTTTATTCAGGTCGGTGCCTTTGGGTATGTTTTTTATAAAAAGTGTGAAAAAACGAAAAACTTTTGGAAGCGTGTGAACGATCTTTATCTGTTTGGCTATATTCAATAACTTTGTAACGCCGTAAAATTCGACCTGGATCGAATAATTGATTATGCCGAATTTTTCATGATAGTTAGGCGCGATATTAGAGGTGTTTCCGCACACATCGGCAAAATATTTGACGGTTTTTTCGTCTATGACGACTTCGACCTTTTTTATGCGCGCTATGGACGGACCGCCGAATATTTCAACCAGCGCCTTTATCGGTTCGGAATTCGATATGATATCCGTCAGCTTGGCCGAATCGAAATTGACGGTTTTAAACTCACCTTTGGGCTTTATAAGATCTTCATATTTGAAATAAGTGTCCTTTCGTTCATAGCCAGTCAGCGCAAACTCGTTTTCGACGATCCTTTGAAGCAGGTCCATACCGGCTTCGGCAATTATAAGGGCGTCATCGCCGTAAATTATACGATACATCGTATAACGTTCCGAACGCAACATACTATTATAGGATGTAATAGCGATAAGAAGTATCGCAAGTATTGCAATCACTATAAAAAATGTTAAGCCTTTTTTTTTGTAAAGTGTTTTAAATGTTTTTAGTGTTTTCATAGTAATAAAATACTACAAACCGGATAAATAAGTTCCCAAAAATAAAAAAAAGAGAATAAAGGAGATTTTATAACAGGTTTTCAGGCATGACCAATTGAATCGCACATAAAAAGGGCCGTATTATTAATAACGGCCCTTTTTGAGCGGGAATATTGACGCTGATAATCTGGTTTATAATTTAATTAATGTAAAGTTAATATTAACTACCACTCCTTACCTTCCATGACAAGAGTTTTAACAAGCTCGTAACGCTGGGCGTCCATTTTCTGCATGGATTTGCCGTAAACCACATAGTAAGCGATCGCTTCGGCCATATCTTCCATTACATTCGAATTGCCGTATTGTGAAATTGCGGGCGGGTTAGGGGTTCCGGCGCTTCCTGAATAACCGTTTCTTCCCGACCAGAACTTCTGCTGGAACTGGTTCTGGAGTTCATAAGTTTGAAAGTGAAAGCAGTGGCCCATTTCATGTATCAACACTCGCTTATAATCAGCCATTAAACCGAGCGGAGTAATAGTAATGCTCGAACCGCTCGCAAAACCGCCGCAGTTGCCCATGCCGGGAAACACTTTTTCAGAGGAGCCTTTAGCTAACACTCTTGTTTTTTGTACAAAACTCATTGGCAGTTCAGATAATATCTCGTAAGTCATTTTTAATTCCTGAGCGGTCCAGGTATATTCGGCGTTTACAATTTCGACGCCAAATTTTTCTCTTATTTTCTGAGCGATTTCAGAAGCGGGGCCGTCAAAATTATCGGTTTGCTTATGCTTGTTCAATTCGTCATCAGCCTGGCGCTGCTGTTGTTTGAGCAATTCATCGAATGGATTATCGACTTTTTTATTTCCATCCTGATTGCCGTTGTTATTATTGCCCTGATTATTGTTGACCGGCGGAAGTTCAGGCGGAAAAGGCGGCTGCTGAACGTTATTGTTATTGTTATTACGGACATTCGAGTGTAAAATATCG
>DIVV01000098.1 GCA_002423385.1 bacterium UBP16_UBA6123 | reverse complement strand
TTCTTTTCCCCCGTCGCGGTCTTGCAGCGATTATAATTAAAGTCCTATAACCTTTCCATCGCAATCGACATCGATTTTAAGTGCGGCCGGCTGTTTAGGAAGTCCGGGCAGCGTCATCATTTCGCCGGCGATCGCAACTATAAATCCCGCGCCGCAGGATGGGCGAACTTCGCGGACAGTAAAGGCAAAACCTTCGGGAGCGCCGTAAACGTTAGGCGTATCGGTCGTAGATAGCTGCGTCTTGGCTATATTGACGGGCAGGTGTGCAAACCCGGCATTTTCAATACCGGTAAGGCATTTATCGGCTCTGGGATGAAATATTACACTGCCAGCATGATATATTTTTTTAGCTATAACTTCGATTTTTTCTCTCAAATTGAGAGAATCTTCGTATAGCATTTTAAAATCGGATTTTTCATCTGCCGCTTCGACTGCTGCCCGAGCAAGAGCTTCGCCGCCTTCTCCGCCGCGCGCCGCGACTTCGGATATTTCCGCGCGGACGCCTATATTATTTTCGCACAGCCGTTTAACTAAATTAAGCTCGTCGGAAGAATCGTCGGGAAAGCGATTAATAGCCACTACGGCTGGAAGACCGTACATCTTGATAGTAGAAACATGACGCGCGAGATTGACCATGCCGCGTTCGAGGGCTTCCGCGCTCTTTTCGGTTTTTATCTTATCTTTAGCCATTCCGCCGTGCATTTTAAGCGCCTTCAAAGACGCCACGATCACTACGGCTGACGGCTTTAAATCGGGGTTCTGGCGGCAGACTATATCAAAATATTTTTCAGCGCCGAGATCTACGGCGAATCCGCCTTCGGTAACGGCATAATCGGACAGTTTAAGGGCCATTCGCGTCGCTATGACGCTGCTATTGCCGTGGGCTATATTAGCGAACGGACCGGCGTGAACGAAGGCTGGCTGGCCTTCGCAGGTTTGAACTAAGTTCGGTTTTATGGCATCTTTTAAAAGCATGGCGATCGCGCCGGCGCATTTAAGATCTTTAGCGTAAATTGGACTGCCGTCTTTTGCTTCGGCTATTAGTATATTAGCCACGCGTTCTTTTAAATCGCCCAGATCTTTAGCGAGAGCGAGAATAGCCATTAATTCTGAAGCGGCAGTTATATCGAAGCCTGATTCCCTCACAAAACCATTAGTTTTACCGCCAAGACCCGTTACTATATTACGAAGCTGGCGGTCGGAAACATCTAAAACACGGTTCAGTACAATCGATTCACGAACGATATCGAGCTGGTTGCCATGATAAATGTGATTATCGCAAAGCGCGGCGAGCGAATTATGTGCAAGGCCGACGGCATGTATATCACCCGTGAAATGAAGATTGATATCATCAGATGGTAAAAGTGATGCCTTCATCGTTCCCGTTGCGCCGCCTTTAACTCCGAATATCGGGCCTAATGAAGGCTCACGAAGGCATAAATGAACCTTTTTACCTATATATCCGAGCGCCTCGGTAAGCCCTATCGAAGTAACCGTCTTTCCTTCGCCGAATGGCGTAGCGGTGATTGCGCTTACGAATATCAACTTTCCGTAAGGCCTGTCTTTAAGTTCGTCCATTATTTTAAGATTAATTTTAGCCTTATAGTCTCCGTACTGTTCGACAAATTTTTTATCGATACCTGATTTTTCGGCTATTGACAGTATATGCTGCATATTTATCCTCCCGTGAAAATGATTTATTTATCAAATACGAGGACTAATATATCAAAAAAAACGACCTCAGTCAATAGCGGCAGGTGTGAAATGCAGGTCAGAAATTTAAAAATTACAAAAACAAGAGCGCCAGGTTGATATTAAAACAATAAAGCATAATAATATATAATCCCTTGACTTATCATACGGCGTTTAGTAAAATTAAAGTAGGTGCATTAACTTTACAACGCACGTTATTTTTTCTTTTATAATATATATTACTTACGCCATTCATTCCAAAGATTAACATTTGTCCAGTGCCGAAAGGAGACTTGGTTATGATTAACAAAATTATTAAATTAACGGGGTTTTTCGCCTTTATTTTTACATTCGTCTTAATTTTCAACGCCATAGCTTTCGCTCAGGCCGCCATATCCGGCGTCTGCCCATTTCCTACTGAAATTAAAATTAAAATCAACGGCACATCTTACGGCTACGACGAAATAGTAGTAATTGACGAAGACACGCCTATGAACGTCGAATTCGTCGCGGTGCCGTTTGCCGGCAATTCCGCCAATAAAGATACGGCAAACGAAATTCCGCTTACTTCTTTTGTGCCCGGCGCCGTTGATTCATCGACTACCAATGTTAAAGACTGGCAGCCCGTGCATAACCCTAATCACGTATGCAGCAGGCCTGACCCGGTCAGTTATAGCTGCTGGACGCCGGCGGGCAGCGACGCAAATTTAGGCGACTCCCACCTATGGACCGCTAACTCAACCGGCGGAGTTGGCTGGAAAATCAACGAAATCAAATTCTGGTATAACACCGATTTTTTCAAAATAGGAAACAACAATAACGAAACCGCTAATAATTGCACGCCTTTCACATATACTTACAACGTGCCTTCGGTTCCCGACGCTTATATATTTTATGCATGGATGAGTATGCGCTGGGAATGGGACTGCTCGCTTAAGCACAGATGGAAACATACGGGCCAAACCGATACACAGGGCGGCCCCAATGACGCCGACGGCAATCCCACCAGTAACTACAGGTGCGATACATGCGGCAGCACGGCCGGTCTTAACGAAATACTCGAAATACCCCACACCCTTCCTAAATACATCAATACACCGCTTTCACAGGAAATATCTTCTAACGGCAGCATTTTATGGGACACTTCACAAGTACAAAACGGTGACGGCGGCATCCCCGGCAAAAGACAAAATTACCTCAACTACCGAAATAATCCGCCCAACGGCCTCGGTCCTCTCAGCGACGGCGTGCATCCGGGCGTAGTCGGAAAAGTACTGACTGTAAGAGTCCGCGTCGTCGTACGCGATAAAAAGAATATAGCGCACGTGCAAACCGGATTCAGCGGCGATAATATATTAAAAGCGCAAAACGGGCAGAAAGTTTCGGACACCGACGATCATAAAAAACTGACGGTAAGATTCGTCGATAATAATCCGAACGCGATAGCGACCAAGTTAACGGGCGGTTCGAGCATAATGCCGCTCGGCGATCTTCCGGCCAATGCTGACTGCAAAGATGAAAATTTCAAAATGATATTCTGGTACGAATGGCCTATATATCAGTATTCGTCACATAAACTCTTCGATTATACCGAAAAAGACCCGGCCACCGGTGTGGAAATACTGCATAACTTCTGCAGCGTTCTTTACTCGCCGATGTTTGTATGGAAAAAAGGAAAAGTATGGACTAAAATGTCTGATTTTATAAAAGACACCAACAATTCAAGTTCACCGCCTTTCAAACTTTTCAAAGACGGCGTGGAAGTTACCGAAAGCCCCGATTTTATCGTTTATGAAGGCACATTTCCGCTTAATTATCTTTTCACCAGTTCCGACACTTCCACTTCCAAAGAAGATATCGTCGGCTGGCACTATGCTAAAACCTCATTAGGCGATTCTTTCGGCAATCCAGCATACGACAGGGATAAGGACTCCAGTCCGCTTTACAACACTTACAAACCTAACGGCAAAGAGCTTCAAAATTTTTTCAAATACCCGCCTGTTAATTATAAAAACGGCAAGGGCCCGCTTAAATATTTCTTCGAAATACGCGATGCATCGGGCAACGGCGGCGGCACAGGTGAAATTAATTTTAACTGCAACGAAACTTATTTCAGCGATTTTCCAGACGATGCGGCAAAAGCCTACACTCATCCTCAGTTAAAATTCAACTCCGACATCGTTAAATATATGGTAAAATCAACTGAAGCGGATTTAGGCAATCCGCTTAAAACTGACGGGTATCCAATGTCAACTATCGAACTTCCAGGCGACGATTCCAGTTACTGTGCTTCAGAAGACTACTCCGGCGACCCGATCCAGAGTAAGTGGAAAGACTGCGCTTACATCAAGCAGGTTTTAAATCCCAACGTTGAATCGCCAAACGATAAAATATTAAATTACTATCAGGCATGGGGCAAAATCGAAATCGAAGATAAAATTAAACCCAATATCGGCATTTACATCCAGAACACCGTCAAGCAAGATTCGAGGCGAATCTATATGGAAGACGGACTTGAAACCCTTCACAGGGGCGCATCGTCAAAACTCGAGCAGTTCAACCGCACGAATTTAGACGCTAATCCCGAACGCCAGACCGCTATAATCGATAAAGTCGATAAATACAATTACGTTTTATTGCCCGATACTTATATTCCAAACCCGAACCCGCCCGCCAACAGCGCCGGCAAAATTAATGTGCCCTTCGACGATCTGCGCGATGAATGGGTATTCGACAAGATACCTGAAAAAGACGGCAAGCTATTCGAAGGCGACGAAGGCAATCAGGACACTACAAAAGAAGGCTATGGCTTCGGAAAAGATATACAGCTCATAGTTAAACATCAGGATTTATGCGAAGTAGATAAAAAGGCATATTTCGTGCCGTATTACGCTTACGATAACATAGACGGTCAGCGCATACCCGATAAAACCGGCCAGAACTTTGTTTTAACCGACTGGTATAAAGGCGTCGCCGCCGATAACAATACTCACAACACGCCTAACAATCCAGTTTTTGCAAGTGACATGATTAATCAAGGCTTCGTCACCTGGGCGATTAAAGACGAAAACTACGATCAGGCAACGGCTGACAGCATTTATAAGGTCGGCAATTACTATATGTATCCCAAGCTGACGGTAAGCAACGTAAACATCGGCTGGGATTGCAAACCGCTTAACGGCGGCAAAGAAATAACTCTATCTTACGCGGTTATCGATAAAAATAAAAACCACCGCAAGATAAGAGTGAACCTTTTCGTCGCGCCCACCGACATGAGTATCGTAACTATTGAAAAATATGAAAAACGAAATGAATAAGTAAAAAAACATATTGAGGAGAAAAATAAAAATGAAATTAAGGGTATTAAAAACCGCCTTATTTTTATTAACGGCCTTCGCTTTTGCCGCGATATTTTTATTATACCATGCAAACGAGGCCGGCGCCAGCGATAAATTAAAAGAAAAAGACCGCGACACGCTAAAAAATAACAGTGTCGCGGCCGTAACCGAATACGACATCATCGTTAAAACCGGCAAAAAAATTAAAAAATCACATACCAAATACAACGCTAAAGGTTTAAAAACTGAATGCATCGAATATAAGCCCAATACTCAAACCCTCGATAAACGGTTTGAATTTTCATACGACACGCATTCAAACGAAATTAACCAGGTTGAGTATAACATCAACGGCATTATAAAATCGAGCCGCGAATCATCTTACGACACTTCGGGCGTCAACCTTTTAAAAGAAGCATTCTTCAATAATAAAAATATCGCGGTTAAATTACGCACATTTACTTACGACGGCGCAAACAATGCCATAGAACAGACTACTTTCGGAATCGACGATAAGATCGAGTCAAAAATTACTTCGGCCTACGATAATAAAGGTTATAAAACCGAACAATCGGTTTACGATCGCAATAATAAGCTCGTTTCAAAATGGCTTTATAATTACGACGATAAAGGCAATTTAGCCGAAGCCGTTTCTCAAAACGGCACGGGCGATACTACCGGCAAATGGGTTTACTCATACGATCAAAAAGGCCTGCTCGATAAAATAACGGGCTATAATTCAAAAAACACCGCGGTAACCTCTAAAAAATTCGAATATGAGTTCAGAGCGGCGGCGCCTGAAAGTCAAAAATCCAGACTCGCCAAAAAATATAATACCGACGGTAGTAAACCGTTCATAGACCCCGAATTCGGCGATCCAGACGCACCGCACGTCATGAACTTCGTTAATCAGGTTCAGGTCGCTACGGCCGAAGAAATAGAGCGCATGCTCGACGAAGGTAAATTCGATCCGAATTATCAGGGCGATAATGGCTGGACTGCTCTTATTTCGGCGGCATCTTACGGAAACGCCGAAGGAGTTAAGACGCTGCTGGCTAGAGGCGCAAAAGCGGACTTAAAAGACGGCCGCGGCATGACCGCGCTCGATTACGCCGTTAAAATCAAAAATAAAGAAATAATCAAACTGTTAAGAAGCGGTAAATAACTCTCAACTTATATTGAACTTAATCATCCACACAAAGCAAGAATAAAATTAACAAGATTAAAATATCAGTTAATTACACAGATATTATATAATTTTTCCGGGAACGCGGTTGAAAAATCCATTCAGGATTTTTCGCCGCTTATACCCGAAAAAGCGGGGTAATATTTATGATAGCAAAATTCGACTTTCCCGTTAAGTTTATCTTCATTTCCATTTTTATTATTATAATTAACCTTTCGTTTTTATTTTCATCTTATACTCAAAATCATGCGTTCGCGCAATCTTTTATATTTTATGCCGCCGGGACCGATACCCCCGTTACGGGCGGATTTACATTCCTCAAAAACAACGGCGGCGCTATTTCTTACCCGCAAATATATCAGGGGCGCCTGTGGTTTGCCGAAACGCTCACTCTCGAAAAACCGCCCTATATTCAATTCACTTTTTTATCGGATAAATACTCCATTAATTACTCAAAAACTTCGGCTGAAGTCGTCAAAATAATAAAGGGCGAAGGCGCAGCCGGCGCTTCATCCATTTATAAAATTTATCTTAATGTGAATAATCTTAGCGTAAATAATAATTCCGGTTTTTCTTGTAACTCGAAGCAAATCACCAATTTTAATTCAACTTCCACCTCACCGAATCCGACAGGCGCTAAATTTAATTTCGGCTATAATTACAATTTGCCGGACGCGAATAACGGAGTGAAACAACCTCTGCCGCAAACACAAGTCCAGACGCAATCTCAGAAGCAAACTCAACTACAAACTCAAGTCCAGACGTCAGTTCAGCCGCTACCCCGAACATATACCAATTCATATTCGGGCAATAAATTCGGCGGCGTTCAAAGCGTTCAAAGCGTTCAGAACGTTCAGAACCAGCCGCTCGTTTCCGCGTCAGATACAACTAGTTCGGACGGCGTAAAGTCTGAAAATAATAATACTTTTCAAAACACAATTTCGCCGGCAGTACCCGCTCAAACCGTTAATAATACCACTCGCGGCGGCGTTTCCGGTTATATCACGGGCGGTTCGACCACCTTCGGCGGCGGAAGCGTTATAGTAAATGTTACCAACAGTAATAACCAGTTCATTAAAAGCCAGATCGTAAATACCGAGCCGGACGGAAGCGTTTATCCATATTCGATAAGTGGAATTCCTCCGATACTGCCCGGTTCCAACGATTATTATAAAATAAGCGTCACTTCCGGCAACGGTTTTCAAACGACTCAATACCCGCAGTCTAATATTAAAATATACGGCGCCGACCAAGTCGTGCAGGCACAGCCTATAGTAATGCAGGCGCGCAGAGGCCGCATCAATATTACGCTGTATCACGCAAGACCCGCTCTGAACGAAACCGAACAATCACTCGGCGAATTAGCTCGCAACGCTGTAATAAACATTTCAGGCACGGCCTCGAGCGCCCGCTACACCGGGGAATCGCCCGCGCGATTTTACCGCTACACAATCGACGATGCGCCCGCCGGAAAACGGCAGTTGACGATAATGTTTCCGGGACACGGCATCAGCGGCGGAAGCGTTAAAGAAGTAACCATACCAGCCGATTCAAGCGCATCAGTATTATATAATCTAAGCGAAGGTCAATAATTTAAGCGAAGGCCGATTTTAATGTTTTTTTGAAGGGAGGAAGAAAGGGTTAGCAACCCTTTCTCCCTCCCTTTGACCCACTCTCTATCTGCAAATTGCCTGACGCNNCGATAGCTTTTTCTGCCAGGGCTTTAATTAAGCAATTTGTTTTGCAAGACGCCGGTGTGTTGCTTTTAAGTTTTTTTTTCATGCTTACTGTTTAATTTATTAATCAGCTAATTTATATATTTACTTCATAGTATCTGTCATTTACTTGCCAGCTTGTTTGTTTG
>DIVV01000072.1:10764-11457 GCA_002423385.1 bacterium UBP16_UBA6123 | reverse complement strand
CTCCATGCTATTTTCTGGTCGGCGCCTATTATAACCGCGTGAGGTATTCCCATAACGCCGTATTCTTTAGATGTTTTCGAACCGACACCTATCGGATAGGGCATTTTCATTTCGGTGACGAAAGGTTCGGCCGTTTCTTTAGCTTCGTCGGTGAATGTCATAAATACTACGTTTTTGTCTTTATACTTATTGTAGAGCTCTATTAAGTGAGGAATGGTCTGTCTGCAAGGCGGGCACCAGGTAGCCCAGAATTCGAGGACGACGATTTTGCCCTTCTGGTCGGCTATCTTTAAAGGTTCGGAATTAAGCCAGGCGGCGGCTTCTACTTCCTTGAAATTTTCTCCGGTTAAATTAACGCTGTCTTTTGAAAATGCGTAGTTAATGGTAAGCGAGAACATGATAAGTACGGCGATTAAGATAAGTTTTCTTTTCATGCTGAATTTACTCTCCTTTAATTGATTAAAATTTATTTGCTTATAGTTCAGAGTCCATTCTAACATAAATTAAGAAAAAAAACAAGATTTTTTAAAAACAATAACAATGACAATGATTAATCATCGATGATGATGTTTTTTCAAAATGTAATGGTTTTTTTTGATTTGCGTTTTGTTTACGGTTATCGATTGCTTTTTATCAAGTTTATCCGTCATTTATAAGACCGCATAAGCCCGTGATGGGGGAAAAGAAAGGACC
>DIVV01000072.1:0-10724 GCA_002423385.1 bacterium UBP16_UBA6123 | reverse complement strand
GCCTTTTTATTTCGGGCGGTGTTTCCTGCCAGCTTCGAAGTTTTTTTTTATAGTTCCTGCCATTTGTCAGTTTTGCCTATGCGTAGCTATTTACGCGCCACGAGATCTTAATATTGCGGTTTGCGGTAATGCCCTGAAGATACATAACTCTTATCGTGCCGATGAAAAAATTACTGTATTGATTAAAATGAATTAGACTAATAAGAGTCGATTTATCATAATTTTTACCGCGAGCTGTTGAGCCAAGTCGCGTTAAAGCCGTTATTGCTCCGCAGCCGCGCGCGCGAACGCGCGCGGCTGCAAACAAGCAAGCTGGCAGGAACGAACAAAAAGGCAGGAACAAAAAGATAAGGTTTAAGATAAGATAAGATAAGATAGGACAGGATAGGATGGGATAGGATAGGATAAGAATAGGATGGGATAATAGAAGATGATAGAACATAAGAAATTAAAGTCACGACAGAAAAAGCCATCGATAAACTAACGATAAAGCGTCAGGCAATTTGCAGAAAGAGGGAGGGTTTAAGGGAGGGAGAAAGGGTTGCTAACCCTTTCTCCCTCCCTTTTTTTAAAAAAATAAATTATTAAAATATATTTTTACACACAAAAAATACTAAAGGGCCAAAAAAATAAAATAAAATTCTAAAAACCAATAATTCTAATTATCAATTATCGAATATCGAAATATTGACATTTAAACAAAAATATGATATATATATCTTGCTACTAACGCTTGTATGAGTCGGCTGTGTTTTTTAATGTTAAATAACATTATTTTAATCACGGCTGAATTATGTCTGGTAGTTATGTAGTTACAGTCTTTTTAATTATCCGCGACATCTTAACCTGCATCTTTAAGTTTAATTTATTCGACAAAGCGCTTGTTATTACGACTTAAATTCTAATTATCTTTATCAAGGGGGGAATTTATAGCCAAATGATTGAAGTTTGCAATTTAACTAAAAACTACGGCGATTTTACCGCCGTATCCAATGTTTCATTCAATGTGAAAGACGGCGAAATAGTCGGATTTCTCGGTCCGAACGCCGCCGGAAAAACTACAACCATGCGCGTAATCACCGGCTACCTGTCTCCGAGCGCGGGCAGCGTTAAAGTCGATGGTTACGACGTTTACGAACAGGGAATGCAGGTCAAGAAAATAATCGGTTATCTTCCTGAAAAACCGCCGGTTTATCCAGATTTATCGGTTCGTTCCTATCTAAAATTCGTCGCGGAAATTAAAGGCGTCGCATCACGCGATTTAAATAAAAGCGTTGAAGCCGCCATGGAAAAAACCGCCATCACCAATGTAGCGCACAAACTTATCGGCAATCTGTCGAAAGGTTATCAGCAGCGCGTGGGCCTTGCCCAATCGTTAGTGCATAATCCAAAGGTCCTCATCCTCGACGAGCCTACCGTGGGCCTTGATCCAACGCAGATAATCGAGGTAAGAAACCTTATTAAAGGCCTTAAAGACTCGCACACGGTCATTTTATCCACTCACATACTTCCAGAGGTATCGATGACCTGTTCGCGCGTTGTCATAATAAATAAGGGTAATATAATCGCCGAAGACACTCCGGCTAATTTAACGAAAAGAATGGCCACCGACGAAACTATAGAGCTTATAGTCTCCGGCGTTTCCGACGATAAAAAACTTCACGAAACGCTCACCTCGATCGTCGGCGTCAAATCGGCCGATATAGCTTTCAACGAAACCGATAAAACGCACAAGGCTTCGATTTTAGTTAAATCGAGCTTCGATAACGCGCCGGAAATCGCTCAGAAAATAATCGCGGCCAATCTTAAATTACATAAAATGAGCACCAGCGAGCTTTCACTCGAAGAGGCCTTCCTGCGCTTAGTAAACACCATGAAAGGAGATGAGCAAAAATAATGAGAAATATCTGGTCCATCTTTAAAAAAGAAATTATTTCATTTTTCAGCTCTCCCATAGCATATATGCTTATTACGGTTTATCTGGTTCTTTCCGGATACTTTTTCTATTTGGGCTTCGTCAGATTCGCAAATTACGTCAATATGGTAGCGGCTAATCCTCAATATTCGCAGCAGCTCGCTCAGCTCAATCTGGCCGAGCATGTTCTGCGCCCGCTGTCTTATAACATCTGCATAGTGGTACTTTTATTAATACCCATGCTCACGATGCGCCTCTATTCAGAAGAAAATAAAATGGGTACGATGGAGCTTCTCCTCACTTCGCCGCTCGGCTATTTTGAAATAGTCTTCGGAAAATTTTTCGCGTCGCTATTCGTCTATGCGATAATGATGCTATTTTCCGCGGTCTATCTGTTCATAATTATAAGCTACGGCAAAATAGAAATGGGCCCGATCATAACAAGCTACCTCGGCCTGTTTTTAATAGGCATGGCGTTTTTATCCATAGGCAATTTCACATCCACGCTCACTAAAAATCAGGTTGTAGCGGCGGTTCTCGGATTCGGAATACTGCTTTTGTTCTGGGTTTTAGGCTGGGGGGCGGCGAATTCGGAAGGCCGTATGGCTGGATTACTGTCGTCGCTTTCAATAACCGAGCATTTCGACTCTTTTTCAAAAGGCGTCCTTACTTTAAAGGATATAATTTATTATCTCAGTTTTACCTTTATAGGACTATTTTTGACTAAAGCATCTTTAGAATCTACGAAATGGAGGTTATAAATAAATGAGCGGAAATATAGAAAATAAAAACGAAAACAATAATATTACAGAAACTAAAAAATCAGTTAATCCGTCAAAGAATCTGGTAGCCGCTAAAATAGTGTGCGCGTTTCTTATAATCACAGGGCTTTGCACATATTTATTTTCCGAAACGATGAATCTTGCTCGCTGGAGCCCTTCGATTTTCGGCCTGCTGACGCTTCTGGGCATAGTGATATACGACTTCAACTACATAACCGGAAAAATGAACACTCGTTCATTTAAATACACCACAAACGCCGTCGTTTACTCGCTTATCATTCTGGTTATAACCGGCGTAATCAATTTTATCGTTTTAAAGCATGACAAGCAGTGGGATTTAACTCAAAACAAACGCTTCTCGCTGTCCGAGCAATCGATTAAAGTGCTTAAAAACCTTAAATCCGAAGTCAATGTAATCATGTTCCACCCGGACATGAATAAAATGCAGTTCAACGACCTTTTCAAACAATACAGCTATCACAGCGATAAATTCAAAACTGAATTTCACGACATGAATAAAAATCCGAAATTAGCTCAGCAGTATCAGGTTTCCGACAACCAGACGGCCGTTATCAAATTCAGGGAAAAAACCGAAAAACTTCACGGTCCCTTCGGCGAGCAGGAGCTAACAAACGCCATAATAAGGGCCACCCGCGAAGGCAAAAAAGCCATCTACTTTTTAACCGGTCATAACGAAGCCGACTGCGACGCCGTGACCGAAAAAGGCATGTCGGCGTTAAAAGATGCCCTGACAGGACTTAACTACGACGTAAAAAAAATAAACCTTCTACAGGAACAAAAAATGCCCGATAATTGCGCCGCGCTAATTATCGCCGGGCCGCAGACGGAACTCGCTCCCGATGAAACGAGCCTTATATCCGCCTATCTTAACGCCGGCGGAAAAGCCTTTATCATGCTGGATATCAAACCGGCCGCATCGCTCGAAGGTCTTCTCGGCCAATACGGCCTCAAAGCGGGCGAGGATCTTGTAATCGATCCGAAACCGGCCCTTAAAATGCTCGGCTTCGGCGATTATACGATGCCGCTCGGCATGATATACGATTCGAGCCACAGCGTTACCAAAGAATTCAATATGGCAACGCTCCATCCTCTGGTGCGTTCGCTTAATTTAGAATTCCAGAACTCGAATTATACTCTGATAGCGCTTGCTAAAACCTCGCCCGAATCATACGCCGATAAAACATATCTAAGCGAAACCAATATTAAATTCGATCCGGGCGTAGATACGAAAGGCCCGATAACGGTCGTCGCCGTATGCAGTAAAATAATACACGAAGCGGCGCCGGTCACTACTTCCGAAACCGAATTAAAATCCGATCCGGACGCGCAAAAATCAAAGAAAAAAGAAATGCGCATAATTCTTGCGGGCACTTCCAACCTCGCGCGTAACCGTTATGTTAACACGCAGGGCAACGGCAGTCTGATCATGAATATAATCAACTATCTCGCCGAGGAAGAAGACCTTATCGCCATCAAACCGAAAACCAACACGCCTCAGGAAAAAATCGAGCTTACCCAGCAGGACGCTAATAACATATTCTACCTCACGCTCTTTTTAATGCCGGGTTTTGTGGTTTTAAGCGGATTCACGGTTTGGTTTTACAGAAATAAATAATTGATTTAATAAATAATTATTTAAATATTAAATCAATTAATACCGTTACACATTTGAAACAGAGGTGATATTAAAAAATGAATTATTTCAAAACTATAATAGCTCTGATCGTTTTGATCGGGCTTGGATATTACGCGAGCGTTCTGGATAAAATGCCGCCCGAAGAAAGCGCCGATACTAAAAAAGAAGAGTTCGTAAACGGCTTTTCCTTCGATAAACTCACCAATATAAGCATCAAGCGCGATTACGACACATTCGCGGTCGAATTCGCAAAAAAAGCTAATGATGAATGGTTTATGCAAAAGCCCAATGATACTTTAGCCGACCAGCAGACAATCAACGAACTTATCAACGGCATCCGCACGGCTAAAGCCGATTCGAAGATCACCGAAAAAGAAGTGTCCAACTACGACGACTTCGGGCTCGGAACAAAGGCCGTCACGCTCACGCTTAAAGCCGACACCAACGAGCTTATCGTTAATTACGGCAATAAAAACCCCGACGGCAGCATGGGCTATGCGCGCGTGAACAATTCCAAAGATATCGCGCTGGTTGAATCGCGCCTGCTCAACGACGCTCTTAAAAGCGTCTTCGAATACCGCGATAAAAAACTCGCCGCGTTCAATCCGGCTGCTATAGCCGCGTTTGAAATATCCTACCCCGCTTCGAACGAAGTATATATGTTTAAAAAAGAGCACGATTTCTGGTACAGCGCCGGCGATAAGAAAAAACGCGCCAACGGCGAAGTTATCGACGAAATACTCAGTAAAATCAACGGCGCGCGGGCCGCTAACGTAATCGACGAAATTTCCGGCGAATACGCTGAAAGTAGCGTCCAGAGCGGCACGGGCGAAATCGCGATTAATTTTACGAGCGCGAATACCGCCGAAAACGCGGTCAATATAATCATAGGCCGCGACTATCCGGCAAACCCGTCGAACTGCTTCGTTAAAACCAACTATAAAAAAGAACTGCTCTTAATCGATAAAACGATAAAAGACGCGCTGGTAAAGCGTTCATTCGACTTCTGGCCGAAAAAATGCCTGGATATCAAACCGAACAACGTAAGCGAAATTAAATTGATACCCGGCGACACGACCGCCGTCGAGCTCAAAAAATCGGGAAGCGAATGGCAGATAACCCGCCGCGGCAGCGAAGAAATCAATATAGCCGCCGACTCGGCGAAGGTCGAAAGCCTTATCCAGTCGCTTCAGCAGGCCGCAATCGAGCATATAATCGACGAGCCGACCACTAACGATATAACCGCCGGCTTCGAAAAAGCTACCTACGAAGTAAAGCTCGGCCTCACTTTCAGCGGCCGCACCGAATCGGTTTTCATAGTTTCATCCGACTACGAAAAGAACCCTTACGTTCTCTGTGATGAAAAAGACCGCTACTACAGAGTTATGAAAAATACTCTCGACGAAATAATTCGCATGGGCCGTGAAATAGCGGCTAAAGAAAAATAAATCCACGCCGCGCGATAAAGCGCTGTAAATGGTAAAATCAGACGGCGCGGATAAGATAAAGCAATACTGATTAATCATATAACAGATTAATCGTTAGCATATAATAACATACCGGTCAAACGGTTATAAAATAACGGGAGAGAAAAGATTTACGGTCTTTTTTCTCCCGTTATAATTTTTAAAGGGTACTGCCAGAATCACTATTTATTCTGCGTCTTATCTATTGATCTCAATCTTCACTTCAGCATCTCAAACTGACAATACAACAGTTCACCGGTTTTCTCGTCACGCAGGTGCAACCCGTTGCCCTCGCACCAGTTGAAAACTTCACATGAAGCGCATTTGCCAGTTTTCATCCACGACCTGTCTCGCATTATTCTGAAGCGCTTATGCCAGCAGTCAAGAAATTTATCCTTATAGATATTGCCCTGTATATAATCGGAGCGCAGACTCGGACAAGCCGAAATAGAACCGTCGGCCAGAATCGAAGCCACGTTAATCCCGGCGCGGCAAAACATATAACCCGGACGCGCTCGGTTTTCGAGAGCGCCCAGAAAACCGTCACAGCCATAATCGGCCGATATCCTGCCTTCTTTTTTGACGGCGAGGATGAAATCCATGATATATTTGAACTGGTTTGACGTTATTCGCAACAATTCGTTTCTTTGGGCACGACCTTTTGCAAAAATATCGAATATTCGCCAGCGTTTAATTCCCAGGCTTATTAATAGTCTTTTTATCTCGTCCAGCTCAGTGATGTTTTTCTGCGTTACACAGGTTATCGCCTCTAGCGTCATGCGAGTGAAGCGCGTTCCATACTTCAGAGCGTTGACGGCCATTCTGAACGACCTATCGTTTTGTCTGAGCCAATTGTGGCTTTTTTCGAGACCGTCGAGACTTATACTTATCGAATGCATTCCCGAATTTACAAGGCTGTCGAACCTGTCGTTACTCAGATGCAGAGCATTCGAAACTATGCCCCACGGATATCCTCTCTTGAATAATTCGAGTCCGCATTTTTCGAGATCGTTTCTCAAAAGCGGCTCGCCGCCGGTTATGGCTATAAAAATATTGTTAGGATTCATTTCCAAGGCTATTTCGTCAACTACTTTTAGAAAATCTTGATAGGGCATATCCGGCACGCCGGATTCCTTCTGACAGTCGCTTCCACAATGCAGACAGCCAAGCGAGCAGCGCAGCGTACACTCCCAGAAAAGATAATTCAGTCGGTGCTTGATAGCCTCGGCTTTTTTTACATATCGAAACATTTCGAGTTGGATCTTTTTTTTGAATGGTATTTCTGTATATTTATTAAATTTATTACACATGGTTATCTCGCTTAAATATTCAAATCATTTTCGTTCGTTTGAATTTTCTTTATAATTATTTACACTGGTTCCATCTGGATTTTTTAACAATTTTTTATCGAAAGACGTTCGCGGTGGCCCATATTTAGTTTCACTAATTTGTAAAATAAATTCCAGTCCCAAAAGAAAAGTTATAACGGCAACTATAATGCCGTAAATTATATTGCTATATAAATTATTACCCGATTTCCCGGTTTTATCATCAGTATCAGCTTTGTTAATATCAGTGTCTATTTTATTCATAAAAATCCTCTTATAAAATTACTTCAACGGTAGTTTCATCCACGATAGATCCATGCTCTATATAATCGATTGGCTTACCTTTTTCAAATTTCACATTTATTACCTGAAGAATATTTTCACTGGCGGCATCATATACGTTAACTTCAAATGTATCGTAAACTATATTATAAATTTCAAATTCAAAATTGCCATTTTTATCAGACAGCGCTGTCATTTCAGGCTTGCATATTTTTAACACGAGCCCCTCGACCGGCTTCTTATCCGCAGCCCTTCTTATAGTGCCGTGAATTTTATGAATTCTTAAAAGTTGAGGTAAAAAAGGTTCTCTCAGCCCGCCATATTTTATCATCATTGGTTCATGATAATATCCATCATCTAATTTCAAATATGCTTTTACTTCTTCGATATCATCGGATGCCATAGGCTTATTAAATATATTAAAAAGATAAAAAATCGCCAGCACCGCCAGAGCGGCAATACCAATATAAATTTTCTTAATTTTTGAAATTATTCTGCTTATCATTTAATTAAACACCATTTCGCATTCGTATTTTTTATGTCTGCTTACCGCGCCTGACGAACGAAGTATTTTCTTAATTTTTGCGTTGGTATCATCGGGCCAGTAACAATAGCTATAAAGCATATCGAGCGCCGTCATTCCATCCGCGTTCACTTCATTTATTTTTGCGCCGCGCTTAATTAATATTTCAACCGCCTTCACATTTCTGGCGCGAACCGCGAACATCAGGGGCGTCCACATACCCTGAGCGACCTGGTTCACTTCGGCTCCATTATCTATCAAAACATTCAGCACGTCAGGATCATTCTTATTAATGCAGGCTGCGAATATCGGAGTAAGTTTCAACTCATCGGTGCCGCGAACGTTGACGTCGGCTCCCAACGCTATCATCGATTTTAAGAATGACGAGCTCATATGAATTGAATTGGCGAATATGGGAGTATAGCCATAGTCGTTTCTTGCGTTTATATCGCAACCCGCCTTAACGAGCATTTCAAGAATTTTGATGCAGTCATCTGTTTTAGATATAGCATTAATATCTGTATTTATAAAAAAAAGGGCGTTGCCTCCATACTCTTTAAAATCAGGCAACAGACGATATCCAGTCAAATTGCATATTTTCCTCAGCTCTCTGTTGCCGCCGTTATTTCTCCTGGCGCGAGCATCTATATCGACGCCTTTTTTCAGCATCAGCTCCAGAATTTGATAATCGTATTTGTATGCAGCGAAGAAAAAAAGAGGCATTCGAGGCAATACACCATGTTCATCATAAGGAGTAACGCTGCAGTTTATATCCACGCCTTTATCGAGCAACCGGCTCAACCACTCGATATTTCCGTCGGAAATTGCCGCTTCAATCAGGTTTGACATCTTTGAAATATCAAGTGAATCCGGTTTATTTGTAAGCAGATCGATCTTATTTTTAAGAGGAGTATAGCGTATCAATATATTAGCGAACGCAGTCCCATTATTATTGCAATATGGATCGGCCCCCTTGTCGATAAGCAATTTCAATAAATCGCGGCATAAATAATGCGGTGTGTAATCAAGCGTCGCCTGGAGAATGTCATGCTCCCCTTTCGAAGAATAATCATTTACCTTAGCGCCGCGATCGATTAACAGTTTGGCTTTTAAAAAATCTTTTTCATACGCCGCTTTCGCAAGCATCGTATTTCCCCGCGAATCTCTCGAATTGATATTGGTGCCTGTTATTTTTATTTTTTTGAGTATTCTCTCCGATTCTTTTATATCGGCGCCTTTTGCCTTCAATAATTCGACGGCTTTGGTCCGCCCGCTGGTAATAGCTTCGTAGAGCGCATCGATTCCATTTTTGTTTTTCGCATTTACATCCGCCCCGTTTTTGATCAGCAATTCAATCGCGCCCGTGTTACCTGCCATCGACGCATACATGAGCGGAGTGGTGCCGTCGTTCGTTCCAATATCAGGATCGGCGTCTTTGCTTAACAGAATTTTAATCAGCTCATCCCTGCCGTACCACGATGCATAGGCCAGAGCCGTAAAGCCATTATAATACTTCTTGTTTACGTTAATTTTCTTTTCCATCAATATCCTGGCAATATCGTCACAACCGCATATTATCGAGTCAACCAGAGGAAATGGCGTAAGCGGCAAACGCTGGTTAATACTGGAACTGCATCCGGATTCAATTTCATTTGGGCGGATTAATTCGGCAATTATCATTCCCGCTTCAATATTTTCTCGTTCGATAGCATACCTCAAAATACAATTCAATGAATCCGGCCGGGACCTGATCTTTTTGATGAATTCAGCGGAAAGAAGCAATTCCAACGCTTCGTTATTATTCGCAATAACGGCTTCGCTTATAACCTTTTCATCAATATCCGTCACATGCTCCAACAGGTATCTCAGGATTGAAATATCGCATCGCTGCTTCAACGCTTCAAAAATAATGTAATTGATTTTATGGCTGATATGATCAGAATCATATATTTCAATGTATTTGATAAATAATTTCAAGAATTCAAGGTTGTTCGATTTAATTATTTTCGTATTCACGTTATTTAACCTGGTGTCATACAAGTACGATCCCAAATATATTTCCGCGCTTTCGATGTTATTATTTTCAAGCGCATCTTCGAATTTTTTTTCCAGTTCAACAAAGGTCATTTTATTATAGCCTATGGCTTCACGCTTTTTGAATAATTCGCGCGAAACGGGAACCTTATATGATTGAAGCAATTTCGGAATATAATCAAAATAGTAAGAACGATTATTTATTATGTTAATTAATTTAAGATAATGAAATACATCATTACCGCATGCATCCCTGATATTGACATCGGCTCCGGCATTCAAAATGGTTGTGATAAATTTGATGTCCTGTTTATTTTTAATAAGCTTGATCAGGGCGTTTTCTCTTGAATTGTTGCACGCATTCACGTCGATACCGCAGTCAATTAAAAGGATTATATTATCAATATTATTTGAATCAACGGCATTCATTAAAAGAGTATTTTTATTAGAATCGGTGACGGTAATATCGGCACCCTGCTCTATCAAAAATTTCAAAAATTTGACAGGCAAATTGGCGACATTTAACAACATCGATTTGAACAATCGTGATTTTCTGTCGGGGTCGGCGACCGACCCGGCAAGTCTTTTAAAACTTTCAATATCATTGGCTTTTAAGCAAATATTGAGAATTTCTAAAATATCGACGCCGTTTTTTATAACATAATCGATTGCGGGCCATTTGCCATTTTTTATCTGCGCTGCGATATCTATGGTGTAGCGTGCCGCGCATCGTGTCC
>DIVV01000142.1 GCA_002423385.1 bacterium UBP16_UBA6123 | reverse complement strand
TAACCGAACGGCTCGCGGTAAAAATAAATGCAAATCGACTCTTATTGATCTAATCAAAATTTAAAATTGTTATAAATAAAAAAACATCACCAAAGGCGGCGAGGCAAATATTTTTATTAATTGTTAGAAACTAACTGTATTTTTCGGGGTATAAGTAATAATTTACAGGGATATAAAAAAGTTGTGTCTCATTGACGCTTTACCGCGAGCCAAAATCATAAGTTCCGGCGGTGCGCAAATGTAACGCCTATGCGCGCGCCGCGCGCATAGGCAAAACTGTCAAACGGCATAAAAGAAGTTTATGGCAAGGAAGAACAAAGAACAGAAGACAAAAGACAGAGAGTAGAGATTAGAGAGTAGAGAGAGAAAATAGAAGAATGAAAGGAGTTTTGAAAGGAATTTTTGGGCATGACAAAACGAATGACGATTACCAAAAATGTTACGGGAGAAAATAGGGGGCCATGGGGGAAAAGAGAGGGCCATTGGTCCTTTCTTTTCCCCCATCGCGGTCCTATACTGTCCTATACGGTCTTAAAGCCCCTTTAAAATAGCGGGCGAATTCAATCAAAAAAGAGCGAAGGGAAAAAAAGAAAAAAGCCGCTGGCGCGGCTTTTTTTATATCGAGCGATTAATATTTAATTAATGCGTAACGTTAATAAATTATTTCTTTTCATCTTCGGGCGTTATTAATTTAGTTATCGCGCCCAATTTATCGATGCCGGCCTGTTCGGTGGCGAGTTTGTTTTCGTTCATTATTTCCTCATAAATTTCGCTGCGGTAAATAGAAACGTTTTTAGGCGCTTTTATTCCGATTTTAACCTGATCGCCCCTGATTTCAACGATCATTATTTCAATGTTATTTCCGATTATAATGCTCTGATTATGCTTTCTAGTCAGCACTAACAAATAAATTCCTCCCGTCCGGCTTATATTCAATAATCAATATATTTCCGATTAGTAATCGATCTGTTCCGCTATTTTTTTTCGGCCACGGTAGCGGCAGAACCGACACCGTTAGATGTGATTGCCGAATCGCCGGAATCAGATTTTTCAACTTTTTCAGCGATATTTTTACCCGAATTAACCATAGCGGCAAAATTAGTAACCAGGCGCGCAGTATTCTTTTTAAGCTCTTCTATAATATAATGCTTAACCTGATGTTCGGGGTTGGACGAAATAACCTGCGAACCCATGCGGTTAACCGCATTAATGACTATCGGGCCGCACAGATTGGCCGATATTTTAGCGGGATCTTCGGGTATTACGACTATTGAATAAATAATAACGTCTTCAGGCGTTCTAATTTTAATGCGATCGACAACGTCGTCGGATATTTCAAGCGAATAGTTAAACATAAATGAAACCGGCTCTACGACGAGAAAGCACACCGTGGGATCCTGCGTTGACTGAAGCCATTTGAACATATTATCCTGGCCGTGAGGTATCAATATATATTTAGTTAATTTTTCAAAGCCGAGCATACCATCGACTAGCGTTATAATTTTATTGTCTTCAATTTCAATTTCTCCGAAAAACTTACTCTGGATTTTCACGATAACCGCTCCCTTTATTTTTTATATCAATCTTTTTTATTATATTAAAACCCTTATAAAACTTATTTTTTAATTATACAACACAGCCGGCGCATTGTCAATTAAAATAATCGTTAAATAGTTAAGGGGCTGATTATCAGCCCCTTTATTTTTTTGACCGTTATATTAATTACTGATTCATGTAAGAATTACATACTTTGAGAGATTCTTCCAGTTCCGCGGCAAAATTACCGGATGAAAATATGCTTTCGTTTATTTCAGGAGCTTTTTCACTCACGTCTTCGCCGGCGAAAGCTGAAGTGAGGTTATCGATAACTCTCGGCGCGTTAGCTTTTAATTCATCGATTATATAATGCTTGACGCTGTATTTAGCATCCATTACCACTATCTGCTCGCCCGTAAAATTCGATACGTTTAAAACGAGGGGGCCTGAAAGATTCGCGGATATTTTGAGGGGATCTTCAGGAACCGTCACCAGACAATAAACCGCCACGTCTTCAGCAGAGGTGATATTTAGAGCGGCAACCGTATCGTCGCTGATTTCGATCGAGTAATCGAACATAAAAGACATCGGCGTGGTAATTAAAAAACATAAGAACTGGTTTTCAACCGACTGAAGCCAACTGAAATTGTGGTCTTTTTCGTGCGGTATGATAATATATTTACGGAAAATTTCAAAACCCATAAGCCCGTTTTCGAAGGTTAAAATTTTACTTTCATCGATATCCGCTTCACCCCAGAATTTAGTTTTAATCATCATATTCACCATCTCCTCGTATATTAATATAAATGTTCACAATAATTTTATAAATTTTTATTTTATCTATTTTTAATTTCTATTTCAAAAAGTCCAATAAGGACTGCTGGTTGACACGCGCGCTTATTTGAAGGGCGCTTCTGTATATTAGATCTACCGTGTTATATTCCACAACCGCTTTTTCAAAATCGACGCCTTCGGTTTCACTTATTATCTTATTGATATAAACTTCGATTTCCTTATTACGGGCCGTACTTCTATCAACCCTTGAAAGCGAGCTGCCGGTTATTTCACGCATATCGGCGATATGGTTTATCGTCTCATCCAATTTAGCCAGGCCGCTTTTATTTATATCCGAGCCTATGCCCGATCCGTCAGCCTTCAGATTGTTAGCCAGCCCTTCTATATCGCCGTTAAAAAGCTGGTCTCTTATTTCTATTAATATATCAAATATCGACTGCCCGTTTTCTGAAAGCCTTTGTATACCAACCCTATTATTATTATCGACAATTTTTTCCTCTTTTATAGCCATTTTTTCTAAAAAATTTGAACTATCCGTCAAATCAATAGCGGCAGCCGAATCAAACACTATCTGATTATTAGAATTTACATACGCATTAACGCCCGCCACGTTCTGGCTTATCCTCTCCGCTACGGCTGCAAGCGTATCGCCCGCCTTATATTCGACTCCGACGCCGTTAACGGTTAGAACGCCGTCATTGACGCCAATCGAGCCTATATTGCCCGCCAGCATGGGCGAAGTAAGCGTCTCGTCCGAACTCATCGTAAGACCGTCGCCGCTTAAACTGAATTTAAAACTTTTAATAAATTCGGAAGTGCCGTCGGCTATATTCAGCGGCTGGCCGTTAGTTGATTTAATGACGAATTTGCCGTTTTCTATCGATGCGGATGCGTTCAAGCCGGGCAAGGCGTTTATTTTCGCCGCTACGTCATTTAAAGTTTCGCCATGTGCGTCTATGATGCCTATATTCTGGCCGTTTATGTAAAAATTACCGTTTTTAACCCATTCGTTTTTGGCAAGCGGTGAAGCCCCGACTACGCCATCAGACACCATTGTACCGCTTAAAGACCTGCTGCGCGGCATTGCGAGTTTATCCATCAGGCCGCTCGAATCGCTTTCTATCGTCAGGCTGCCCGCGCCTTCAAGCGTTAATCTGCCGTCTTCAATTTTTGCGTACACATTTTTAACGGTTTCATTTATTTTTTTTGCTATATCTTTCAATGAGTCTTTATTGACATCGACGGTAACCATGCGGCCGTTCAAATAAAAATATCCGTTCTGTACGCCTGAAAGTTCCGGCTGAAAGGCTATCTTACCGTCCGTATCCGCGATATCTTCCACTGACTGCATTTTTGAATTCAAGCCCGCTATTTCTAAAAAATTGGTCTTTGTTCTCGGCATTCCGGTAGCGCCTTCGACTAAAGAAAATTGATTGGCCGCTCCCTTTTCGCGCGCCTCCAGCAGCAGCCTGTAACCGCCTGCATCTTCAACAATTTTAGCGGAAGCTATCTGCGAGCCACGGTTGATTTTATCCGCTACGGCCTGCAGGCTTTCATTTCCGTCGATCTTTACTATTTCTTCATAACCGCGGCCTTTAATAGTAAAATAACCGGCCTTTAAATTATCAGCCACAGGCGCTTTGTTAACATCGGCAAAAGTTTTAGCGCTGTAAACGCTCTGGCCGGTCACGTTCATAAAAGCGGTTTCGCCGTTTACGTTACTTACTATCTTCGAATTCTGGCTTTCATTCATTAATAAATCGGCTTTATCGCCATTATAAACGACGTTATTGATATTTGAAACGCTGTCGGCGCTAGTGCCTATGCTGAAGTTACGCCCCGCGCCTATCGTAAAGGAAAAAGGCATCTGATTCACCGTAGAACCCGAAAAAGCATAACCGGAAGCGGTTTTAAGATTAGCGTCCGAAATTATCTGCTCGAGCAGAGTCTGCACTTCATTCGCTATAACGTCGCGATCGCCCTGATTGAGCGTTCCGTTCGAACCCCTTACCGCGAGTTCTTTCACGCGGTTTAATACGTTGCTGACGCTGCCGAACGCCGCATCGGTATCCGACAGATTATTTTTGGCATAAACTAAATTATTATTATAATATTCGATGCTGCTTTTTTTAACCGTCATTTTAATCGAATTGGCCGCGCCGAGAGGATCGTCGGAGGGGCGCAATATTCTTTTACCGCTGGCGATCTGCTGCTGCAGGTCGTTTAATCTTTCGTTATGCGACGTGACGTTATTTAACGACATATTTATTTTCATATTATTGGTGATTCTCATTTTTCCCCTCCTTAATTAGCGCATTAACCCGTTAATTATAGTGTCGAGCATTCCGTCGATAACGTTTATCATACGCGCGGAAGCGTTATAAGCATGCTGAAATTTCATCATATTGGATATCTCTTCGTCTATGGACACGCCGGAAACCGATTCTTTCTTTAATTCCAGATTGTTTAATATGCTCACCTGAGTTTTATTCATCTTCTGCGCCGCTTCCACCTGTGAGCCTATACGAAATACAATCTCGCTATATTTATCCGTAATCGTCGAGCCGTCGCTGAAAACCGTTTTCGATTTTAATTCGGTGAATTTAAGCGCGGTCGCATTATCACCCGCCCCCTTAGCCCTGATAACGCCTGTCTGGCCGTAATAATCTTCATCCATGCCGGCCGCCGCAAATTTTGACGGATTATTTTTAATTTCGGCGCTTATCGAAAAACTATCTATTATCTTCTGAGGCGAATTAAGCGCTGAACTATTAAGCGTGTTGAAAAAATTTCCGCCGGCCTGGCCGTTTAAATCAAAACCGGAGGTATGAATATTGTTAAATTCAGATGCAAAAGTTTTTACGAACTCGGCTATTTTTTCTAAATAACCGGGAGCCGCCTCATCGCGCACCGAAAGCAGAGCGCCTATTTCGCCGCCCTTTAATACCGGTTTCGCCGTTATTTCCGCCGCGCCTATGGAATTAAGAGTTAACTCAACGCCCGCTATTGCATCTTTTACTTTATTGACGGGACTTGAATATCGCTCATTATTTATCGTAAACGACGCGTCGCTGCCGCCGGATTGCGTAACACCGCCGACCGTGAGTTTCGTCTGCGGTGATTTTAAAAGGCCGAGACGATTTAATAAATTATCAGCGCTGTCTTCTATTTCTATTTTAGAAACGCCGTCTTTCGAAGTCAGCGTCAGTGAATATGCTCCGTCGGAGCCGCGCGTGACCTTCGCCGCAACGGTTTCAGAAACCGAGTTAATTTCGGCGGCTATCCTGTTTAAAGAATCGGTCTGCCCCTGCGCAATATTTATTCTCGATCCGTTTACCATGAAACTGCCGGAAATATTCAAACTTTCGTCCGCATCGCTTATCGCTGGTTCCGGCTTCGCGCTGACTGCGCTTATAAGCCCTATTTTTTCAAATAAATTAGATTCCATATCCGCAAGCGTTATCTTAGAAGCCGCGCCCGTCTCATTCGAGGTAAAAGTCAACTTGCCGCCCGAATCAACTTCTGCGCTTACGCCCGCCGCACTCGCGTTTATTAAATTTACCAATCCGCCGAGCGTAGTCTTTTGGGCGTCGATCATTATTTCCGCGCCGTTTATCGAAATCCGGCCGCTTTTTACTCCGAATCCCGACAGTAAAGAATTTTTATCCATATCATATGATTTTGAAAATACCTTATATCCTTCGGCTAAACTTTTTACGCTGATATCATAAACACCGTCAGACGCCGTGGATGAAACAATAGCATCGATATTCTGCGGAGCCGAACTGACGCTGAAAGCGCCGCTTTTCCATTTTAAAGATAAATTGCCGTTCGAATCGGCCTCGGTCTCGATTTGATCATAAGAACCGCCATTGACCAACGGATGGCCGTTTAAACTTATAACCGCGTCGTCTAAGTCGCCTGAGCGCGAAACGCTTATGGAAGCGAGTCCTGATAATTCATTTATCATCCGCGCGCGCTCGTCTCTTAAATCGTTCATCTTAAAACCGGATTTTTCGAATTTAGATATCTGCGAATTAATTTCGGCAATGCTTTTAGCCAGCGTATTAAGCTGGTCAACTTTCTGCGCCAGTTCAGAATTTGCGGACGCTTTAACTTCGCCTATCTGCGCGGCCGCGGACTTAACGGCGTCGGTAAAAGCCTCTCCGGCCTGCACCATGGCGAGTCTTGTCGTCTGAGACTGCGGCGAATTCGAAACGTCTTCGGCCGCTTTCCATAATTTGTCCATAATCCCGCGCAGACCGGCGTCGGAATTATCGCTTAAAAACATCTGTATTTTTTCGAGATAATTTTGATTGGTGTCCCAATAAGAACTGACTTCGTTTTGAAGCCTTATCTGAACGTCTATATAAGTGTCGCGAATCTGGCGGATCTCGCTTACGTCCACGCCGCTGCCGATCTGATTCGACATATTGGCGGGGGTGGCCGTCTTAAATAATACTTCCTGCCTGCTGTAGCCTTCCGTCGAAGCGTTGGCCACATTTTGAGATACGACGGTCAGCGCAACCTGATTCGCCGTCAATCCCTTTTTCGCGGACTCGAATAATGAAAAACTCGATATACTCATGATAAACCCCCACTAAATAATTAAAGCGCCTCTTTATATTTATCTTTTGCGCCCGGCTGCGGTTAATAACTCCAGCGTTTTCACTCGCTTTTATCTCCCTATTACTTATATCGGTATTATTTTCGTAACCCTTAATTATTTTGGCCCTTTAGCGCTTCAGCGCGCAAGGGAGGGAGAGAAAGGGTTA
>DIVV01000005.1 GCA_002423385.1 bacterium UBP16_UBA6123 | reverse complement strand
ATATATTTTTATTTCGCACACCCCTGCAAATAATATTACTTGACAATTATTATCTTTTTTTGTTATATCTTTGTGTATAATCGCTTCAGAAATTCCGTAAAAAACACGGCCGGCACGGGAAGCGTTTCTAATATAACATTAAAAGTAAAATAAGAAAGAGGCTTTGATTTGATAGGCGTTTCCAAACTTTTATGCGGCTTAGTTTCGCCGCAGGATATACTAAGGTACGGCCGGCGCAGCGATTCCCTGCCGTCGAATATGCTCCAGTTTTCAGCCGATAAAAAACCCATAGTCGTATGGAATATGACGCGCGCATGCAACCTTTCCTGCGCGCATTGCTACGCGAGCGCAAACTGCGCGCCCGATACCGACGAATTAACCGCCGCTGAAGCCGTTAAATTTATCGACGATATAGCGGCGTTCGGCGCGCCCACGCTTTTATTTTCAGGCGGCGAGCCGCTGATGCGCGCCGATTTATTCGAACTCGGCGCCTACGCTAAATCACGCGGCTTAAGAACCGTTATATCTACAAATGGAACCCTCATAAACGACGCCGCCGCCCAAAAAATCAAAGACGCCGGGTTTTCCTACGTAGGCGTATCACTCGACGGACTTAAAGATACCAACGATAAATTCAGAGGCGTCGCAGGCGCCTTCGACTCCGCACTCGAAGGAATCCGCAACTGCAAACGCGCCGGCGTTAAAGTGGGTCTGCGATTTACCATCAATAAATCCAACCACCTTCAAATACCCGATATCTTCAATCTGATGGTCGAAAACGAAATACCGCGCGTCTGCTTTTACCACTTAGTCTATTCCGGACGCGGCGGCGAAATTATGAAAGAATCCCTCTCGCCGCATCTTACACGCGAAACGAGCGGACTCATTTTCGATAAAACCGTCGATTTATTTAAAAATAACCGCCCCGTCGAAGTTCTTACCGTCGATAACCACTGCGACGGCGTTTATCTTTACTTGCGGGCACTCAAAACCAACCCCGAACGCGCCGCTGAAATTTACACGCTTCTGGAATATAACGGCGGCAATAATTCGGGAATCGCTATCGCCTGCGTCGATCAGGCCGGCAATGTCCATCCAGACCAGTTCTGGCGGCATTATACCTTCGATAACATCCGCAACAGACCCTTTTCACAGATCTGGCCCGACACCTCCGACGAATTAATGGCGCGACTCAAAAATAGAAAATCATTCCTGAAAGGCCGCTGCGCTATATGCAAATATTTAAATATATGCAACGGCAATTTCAGAGTGCGCGCCGAAGCGGTTTTTAACGATACCTGGGCGCCAGATCCGGCCTGCTACCTCACCGACACCGAAATCGGAATCGATGAAACCCGCGCGGCCGAACTGGCCGCTAAAGGCGAATTATACGACTTCGACTGGCTCGCGAAGCTCGATTAAGGGGGAAGAAAGGGGTAGCACCCCTTTCTTCCCCCTTAAAAACCCCCATCTATCCGCAAATTGCCTGACGCTTTATTGTTAATTTGTCGATAGCTTTTTCTGTCAGGGTTTTTTAGTTAGCAATGCATTTTGTGAGCGTGAGCGTGTGCGTGTGCTTTCAAGTTTTTTTCTGCCTGTCTTTCGTTTTTTATTCTGCCTTTCTGTCCTTTCCTGCCAGCTTGCTTGCTTGCAGCGGCGCACAGCGTGCGCCACTGCGTAGCAATAACGGTTTTACCGCAACTATACCTTACGGCTCGCGGTAAAAACTGACGGAAATCGATTCTGATATTATACTTCTAAAAATTAAAATGAATTGCTAATGTAAAAATTATCGTAAATAAATTTAAGACATAAGGTTTATAATGTTTTGGTATCGTAAAAGTTGTTATGCATTAAATTATTACCGCGAGCCGCAATATTAAGTTCCGGTGGGGCGTAAATGCAACGCCTTCGCGCACGCAAAGCGTGCGCGGAGGCAAAACTAACACAAATAGCAACCAAAAAGTTTTTGGCAGGAAAGAGAGAAGAGAAGAGAAAGAGTGGCAGGAGTTTTCTTAAAGAAAAGAAAAGAAAAACCTCGAAGCTGGCATGAAAGACCGCCTCAGAAAAAAGGCTATGATAATAGCCTTTTTTCTGAGCGACGACAAATCCGCGAAGTAAGCATACGCAGTATGCGCTTCGCGGATTTATATTCGGGGAGAGATTGGGGAGCACGAGGGGAAAGAGAGGGCCTCAGGCACTTTCTTTCCCCTCGTCAAATCTCCCGTTAAGTTCCTCGTTAAAAAGGAAAATCATTTTTAGAATCGGCAGGCTGAGCGTTAGAGTTAGTGTTAGTGTTAGTGTTAGCGCTGCTGCCGCCACTTTCGACCGGCGGCGTCTGCGCGGGCTGGCTATCGGCGAGGCGTCTGATTTTGGGCTGTTTAGCGAGCGGCATAACTTTAATTGGTTTATTTTCGAGCACCGGGCATACGTGTTCGCAGATACCGCAGCCGTTGCAGAAGGCGCGTCTTATTTTAGGCACGAAGACATCTCCATTTTTAACCATATAAACCGCGCCGGTAGGGCAATGTTCGGCGCACGAGCCGCAGTCGACTTTATCTTTATAGGGTATGCAATGTGTTTTAGCCGTTGTATCTAAAAAAACCGTTCCTATAGCGGTTATCTGTTTTTCTTTAAGCGGCAGGTATTTAAGGGCGCCGCTCGGGCAGACTCCGGTGCACACATTACATTCATAGGCGCAATATGATTTATCGTAATCGAGGCGCGGCTTGGAAATGCCGGCTATTCCATTTTCGAGCAGAGCGGGTTTTAGAACTCTGGACGGGCAATTAGAAATACATAAATGACAGGCTGAGCATTTAGAAAAAAAGTTATGGGCATTAACGGCGCCGGGCGGCATTGACGCGCCTATTTTTTTAATATTGATTAGGCCCATGGCCGGTTTAGAAAGGTAATTAGCGGCGAAAACCGCAGCCGACACGGAGGCGATGTTTGCGATAAAGGAGCGGCGGCCGGCAGATATAATTTGTTTATCTTCAGATATGGCGCCGGGCGCGGTTTGAGTACAAGCTGAACCACGGGCGTTAATTTTATTTTTACCAACGGATATTTTCAATATATTAGACGGACATACTCTGACGCATTCGAAGCAGGTGACGCAGGTGGCGTAATCGATTTCGCCGTCGGTGATAGAGGCGGACGGGCATATTTTTTCACAGCGTTTACAGCCGGGGCAATTTTTACTCAGTTGTATTTTAAGAAATCCGGCTTTATAAATAAGGGCGAACAATGCGCCGGACGGGCATAAAGTATTACAGAACCATCGCGGTCGAAAGGCCGAAATTATAAAAAGCGCGGTTATAAATATAAGCGAGTAATAAAAATCGAAACCTGAAAAATGCGCATCAAGGCCTTCTATCTGCAGGTAATTAGTTTTATTAAGATAGGGCGCCAGCGGTGAAAGCGCGTAATTAGCCGCCGGAATAACGAAGCCATTAATCAGCCGTCCGAAGATACTGAAATGATCGAGCCATCCCCAGAATCCGGTGCCAAAAATCGCGGCGAATATAGTTAAAAATAAAATAAAAGTTCGGAGCCATTGGATATTACGGACACGGCCGGGCTTGATTTTAAAGATACGCGCGGCGGAGGATAAAATATCCTGCAAAAAGCCGAGCGGGCATAAAAACGAGCAGTAAAACCGTCCGAATATGGCGGTCGCAATAAGCAAAAGCAAGGTAAAAGCCATATATCGCGCCCCGCTGCCGCCGAATGCCGAATTAAGCGCGGGGAAAATATGCAACGAGTGAAAAAAGCCGATAACGGCTTGTGTTATCGCCGTATCGGCCGTGAATATAAAAAAAGTAAAAGATAGAAATATTAACTGATATATTTTTCTAATTTTAGCCATAGGTGATACTTGTAAACATATAAGCGCGGCGAGCGCTTAAACTGTAATTCGTTTAATCGCCAGTTTATCTAAATTCATGGTGCCGATACCGAGTTTTTCGGCCATAGGTATATGGTTTATCTTCAGAGGATCGAATTCGAGTATTTTAGCCGCGGCCGTATCGAGAGCGACCATATCGGTTCCGATAATCTGCATGCGGCGCAGCGCGACATCGGCTTTAGAAAGCCCGCGCGGCCCGTTTTGCGTCATTACCTGATAAGCGTCTATTATGGTTAAATCGGGCTTTCTGAGACCGGCGAACTCGGCTATGCACTCATGCAGGCCGTTACGGTGATAAAATCTTCTATCCCAGACGACGCCCATGAGATTTTTGAGAGCGGAGGTCATAGTAGCGCCGCCGTGATGTTTTAAAACCGGCACATTGATAACGACGTCGGCTTCTAAATAAAGTTGGTTAACCATAACCTCTTTTAGTTTATTACCTTTGATCTCTCTTTTTTTATAAGTTTCGACCTTATTAGCGGCAAGCACGGTAGCGTTAGCCTCGCGAGCGGCTTTTTCGATACCGCTGGTTTTATAACATTCCTGCCAGCCGTTGCAGGTATTATCGAATACATACACTTTTTTAGCGCCAGCTTTATAGGCGTGTTCTATTATTTTAGCCACGAGTTCGGGCTGCGTGTTAGCGCCTTCAGCGGGGGTTTTTGCCCAGCCTATATTAGGTTTTACGACAACGGTCTGGTCTTTTTTAACGAATCGGGACATGCCGCCGAATTCTTTAATACCGCTTTCAAACATTTCAACGGCGGTCCCGTTACGAACTCCGATCATATCGGGATCTTTAACTTTATTTTCTTCAGCGAAAAGCAAATTTGAAAAAGGATTAGCTAGAAGAGCGACACCGGCGCTCAATCCCAGCTTAAGAAACTCTCTGCGCGTCAAGCTCATACAATCACCGCCAAAATAATATACTTATTTTATCAAGTATGATTATACCATATTTTAAATAAAAAATCATGGTTTTTTGTGATATTTATAATTTTTTATTTAAAATATGGCGTTAAATCTTTATTTAACTAATTTAAGCGCCGTATCCAGATCGCCAAGAATATCGCAGGCGTCTTCGATACCCATTGAAAGTCTTATGCCGCCCGGATCGATGCCGAATTTTTCCTGTTCGTTAATAGGTATTGCGGCATGAGTCATAGACGAAGGATGTTCGATAAGCGTTTTTATCATGCCGAGACTTACGGCAAGGGTTATAACAAGAGATTTTTTAGCGAGGTAATCAATAATTATCGAACTGGATTTAGAAGCTACTGCCGGTTTTCCTTTTAAAACAAAATAAAGCATGGACCCGGGAGCGAATTTACCATCGCAGTCTATCATTTGTTTTTTAGCGATAGCATGCTGAGGATGCGATTTAAGGCCAGGATACAATACGCGGGCTACTTTAGGATGATTTTCGAGAAACTCGGCGACTTTCGTGGCGGTTTCCTGCTGCTTGCGCATTCTGATATCCAATGTCGGCAGTCCGTAAACCAGCGTCGGCCAGGCCGATTTAGGCGCAAGCACGCCGCCAAAATCTTTACGATACATAAACAGGGCGGTGCGAAGTTCTTTAGGACCAACCGCAACGCCGCCCATATCGGTTCCGAATCCGCCGATGCCTTTAGTGAGGCTCGCCAGGCTGATATCGGCTCCAAGTGAAAGCGGGCGTTGACAGAAAGGAGTCGCGAAGGTATTATCGACGACTATATTTATTTTTTCTTCGGGTTTGCGTTTTGAATTTATTTTATCGACGGCCTTACGAAGCTCGCCCAGATCGATAATTTCGAGAATGGGATTCGACGGGGTTTCAAGATAAATAACGCGAGTTTCTTTTTTAACTTCGCGCATCACCTTTTGAATATCCAATAAATTGGTGAATGTGACGTTCTTCCCGTCGCGCGGAAACCAGTTTGCTAACAGGCTGTAGGTGCAGCCATAAAGCGTATGGTGGGCGATTATATGCTCGCCTGTTCTTGTAAGAACGCCGAGCACGGCCGATATCGCCGCCATACCGGTAGTAAAAGCCACGGCCATTTCGCCGCCTTCGGCAAGGGCTATTCTTTCTTCGAGCATATTACGATTCGGCTCTTCAAGACGGTCATAAATTAAAATGGGACGTTCGTTGACATCCTGCGCGTTGGCGAATTGAATAAAACCAGCGGCGCCGCGCTGCGCTGAGCTTACGGCATATGTTACCGACGAAGACTGCGGCGGAACAACGTGGTGGGAAAAATCCCATTGTTTAGTCATCAATTCGGGACCATGAATAAGTTTCGATGACACGCGATAATCTTTTTTAATATTTTTTTTCATTAACTTCATCCCCTTATTATATTTAATTTTTAATGATTTTAATATCCAGCCGCTGCGGACCTTTTCCCATGTAATAATCGACGGTTTTTTCAAGCCCCTTATTATCGGTGGCATAAATTTCATAAGTGCCGCTTTGAATATAAAACGAATAAGCCCCTGACTGATTAGTATAAGTGTATAATTTATTTTTGTCAATAGAAACTTTAGCGGCGCTTAACGCCGTATCGTTGAGGTCAGTGACAGTGCCGGTAAGCGGATACAATTCGCTGTCATTATTTTTAAGCAGAGTAAGATCGACTTCGGCGGTTTTTACGGTATATGGCCGCAGCGTGACGCGGGCGTGCGAATCTAAATATCCGGGCTTTACGGCATAAATATCATAAATCCCTTCAGCGACGTTAATTTTATATGCTCCAGCCGCATCGGTGAGCGTCTGAGAACTGAAAGGCACGGTATAGATATTAACGCCGGCCGCGGGAACCGCCGAGGCGTCGATTACTTTTCCGCTTATAACGTAATATGCCGATATATCCGATTTAGCCCGCGTCATTTTGAATGTAAAAGCTGTCCTGGTTCCGGCCGAAGCTATTTTAAGCGGCTGCGATAAATTAAAATAATCAGGTTTACTGAATTCGATAATATAATTAACGTCCGCGGCGGCACTTATCGAAAAATTGCCGGTCATATCGCCGTAAGCCGTTTTATATAAAGTTTTAACTCCGCCGCTATATTCAAATAATCTGATAAAAGCGTCTGAGACGGGAAAGCCGCCTGAAGCGTCCGTGATTTTACCGTCTATATAAGCGGCCGAGAATGAAAACGGCGAAACGGTTATATCTTCGTTCAACGAATAAACTTTACTTTCAGAAACGCTGATCGGTCCGTATTTTTTACTCTGGTAACCGTCTTTAGATATAATCAAAAATACTTCCTGCTCGGCTGGAATCGCCTCTAGCCTGAAATATCCGCCATCGGCAGTAACCGCGGCTGCCGATGGAAATCCGACGGCCGACACTAAAAAGCCCGAAGCGCTCGAGCCGTCAGAAGGCGCCACCCGGCCGAATACCCGGCATGATTTTTTAAGAACTATAGTTTGAGAAGCGAGCGTTTTAGCATCGGCATAAACGACAGCCGGCGAATAATTTATATAAGCCGTTCCTTCGTTATCGATCGATTCCGCGGCGACGGTGTACGCGCCAGGCGCGATTCCTAAAAATTCATAATATCCGCTTATATCGGTATATGTAAATAATCCGGTTTCGACAAGTTTAACTTTAACCCGCGCCACGGAAGAAAGGGCCAGTTGCGGCGCGCCGAAACGGTTATTAGCGTCGGTGACCACGAAGCCGCCAAGCGTGCCTGAGCCGGTTTTAATGACGCCTGAATTAAGAGGGTCGTAGTTTAATTGCGACTGCAGAGCGCCGTCGTCCTGATTGCCGAAACAGCCGCAGAGCGCTATTAATAAAACGACTGAAAATATAAAAAAAAACTTGCTGGCGGCGCGGCCGGGCAATCCAATAAATTTGATCAAGCATGTTAAGTTATTCATAATAAAGCCACCAAACCTTAAATTGATAAAGGTAATCGCAGGTTTTTATATCGTCACCATCACTATATAAAAATCGATATTTACTTTTTTTCTTTCTGGGTAATAATTGAATTAATAACCTTTAATTCCTGTTTCATTTTAATTTGATTTGCAATGTTCTGGACTTTTTTCTGAATGGTTTCGCTATATTTTTGGTCAACAGCCGGGCGGTTGAAGGCCAATTCGAGAACGTAAACGTCTTTAACATCGGGCAGCACCAGAGGAAAACTCGAGTGTTTGATTCCGGGCGACAGCGAAGTAAGCTCGGCGTTAATTTCAGCCTCGCGCTTTTTAAGCCCGTCGATGTCGTATTCAAGACTCATTTTACGCTTTTTCAATTCAACGATAGAGGCGTTGGCATATTCGGCAAAGTAATCGAGCGTAGCCGACTGGACTTCTTCGTCACCTTCCGAGGATACGTCGGCTTCAAGCTCTATACCGTCTTCGGTAAGTATTTTAACGTCTTCTGGTATCTGTTCGATCATGCGGCAGCTTCCGCGTTCCGCGTGAGTAACTGGCCGCTCGAGGTCTTTAGATATAACTATGGCGACTTCTATTTCCATGGCGCCGGTATTAAAATCTTCGTTAATTTTCAAACCGGTTACGTTGGTGCCGAGCAAGGTGTCTTTATTGCGAAGGCGCCGGGTCAGCTTCGGCCGCTCGAATATATAAAATATCGGCATCAGCGTATTATTATCGAAATACTGAAACATTACTTTAGCGCCGGTTTTACCGACAGGCGTTACTTCCATGGAGCCTTTCTTGGATTTAACCATATCGGCGACAAGCGTATCGACGATTTTTTTGCCCTCGGTCTTGACTGCTTCTTTAACGCCGGCGATGAGTTTTTCGGTGCTCGACTGGTGCCAGTAAACCGCCGAAAGCATGACGATAAGAAACGACACTATGAAAATCGCGATTATCTCGCCCTGGGTATAGGCGCGATTGGTGTATATTATATTTTTGCGGCCGCGGCCGTTTTTGCTTAAATATATTATCATAAATTACTACTTTAAAAATCGTACAATTATTTACTGATAGAGAAAATAAAATATTTGAGATACAACGTTTCGGGCATACAGGAAATGACCGGATGATCGCGCTCATCCTGAAACCCGGCCGCCTGAAGATAGCCGACCGTGTTTGCGTCGGAAAAAGCCTCGCACTGAGAGGCGTAAAAATCGCTCATTCCGATGTGAAACGAGCAGCTACAGCTTAAAATGTGGCCGTTATTTCTAACCAGCCGCGCTGCGCGAAGAGCGATTTCCTTATAGCCGCGCAAAGCTTCGCCTACATTTGATTTAGACTTGGCGAAGGCGGGCGGATCAAGCACTACGAAATCAAAGGGCGGCTCGATATTAGCTGCCGCTTTATATTTGCAGGATTCGTTTTTAAGATAATCAAAAGCGTTCGCGCAGATAAATTCGCATTTATCGTAAACGCCGTTAAGTTTAGCCGTCTGCTCCGCCAGTTCGATCGCCTCGCGCGATATATCGACTATAACCGAGCGGGCCGCGCCATATTTAAAGGCGTTCATCGAAAAAGCTCCGGTATAAGAAAAGCAATCCAGCACGGATTTTCCAGCCACCCTGCCGTTTAAAAGCTCGTAGGCGCGGCGCTGATCGGCAAAAAAACCGGTCTTCTGACCGGAAGCCGGATCGACTATGTAGTAAACGCCCTCCGATAATATCTGCTGCGGGCCCGTAACCGCGGAACCTCGCCAGTTTGAATAAAGCAGCAGCCCTTCGAGTTTTCTGACGGGCGCGTCATTTTTAATAAAAATACTCCCGCATTTTAATTCTTTCTGATAAAAATCGACCGCGATTTCCACGAAATTTTCAGCCCCGGCCGAAAGCGCCTGCAGAACTAAAAAATCGCCATACCGATCGACTACCAGGCCCGGAAGAAAATCCGCCTCGGAATTTAAAAGCCGCATTATGGCTACTTTTTCAAAATCGAGCTGTCTTTTGCGCCTGTCGAGCGCGGCAAGAAGCCTTCCTTTTATAAAATTTTCATCGATAACATCCGCCGCGCGACGGCTTAAAATTCTCAATGTTATCTGTGAGCTGCAATTAAAATAAGCCTTCGCTAAAAACCGGCCGGCTTCATCGGTAACATCTACGATTTCGCCTTTTTCGATCTCGCGTTGAGCTTTTGAAATATCGAGAATATCGCTTTTATATACCCACAGATTTAACGACTGTATTCGTTTTTGAGCCCTTTTGCTGACCGCTACAGTGTGGTTCAACGGCATTCGTTCCTTTCATAAAACATGACTGATAATTATTTTTGATATGTTCGACTGCGAAATTAACCACTGCCGCTATGATATCGTTTAATTCGCCCTCGATCGTAGCTCCTGAGGCGCGCAGATGACCGCCGCCGCCGAAAGCGTTGGCTATTTTATTGACGTCGATAAATGATTTCGAACGGAAATCGACTACAGTTTTACCGTCGGCGCGTTCATTGAATAAAATCGCGACTTCAACGCCCTTGATGGACACCATCTGATTTACTATTCCGAAACAATCCGTAGGAAGAGCTCCGACTTCTTTGATAGTCTTCTGGTCCACTTTTCCCCAGCATATAAGGCCGTTATCGATAAAATTGAGAGCCGAAAGCGTTTTGCCTATCATAATTATATTTTTCATCGACTTATTCTGAAACATTTCGCGTGAAATATAATTGGGATTTGCGCCGAATTTAACCAGGGCCGCCGCCATTTTAAAGACGTTCTCGTCAGTATTGGAAGTCTGGAAGCCGACCGTATCGGTCATAAGGCCGCAGTAGAGGCATGTGGCGATGTCATGATTTAATTTAAGCCTCGCTTTTTTAATAAGCTCGAATACTATTTGAGTAGTCGAACTATAATTG
This sequence comes from bacterium UBP16_UBA6123, assembly GCA_002423385.1. GTDB lineage: Bacteria > Muiribacteriota > UBA9980 > UBA9980 > UBA9980 > UBA9980. The sequence goes on along the minus strand of DIVV01000005.1, from coordinate 19,378 downwards.
GTATGCACCAGGTTTATATTGCCGAAATTATCGTTGCACACATGATGATCGATATTTATCACAAAATTTGAATATTTTGAAAGGTCCTGCACTCCAGTCCGTTCGACTGAAGATGAATCCAGGACTATCAATAAGTCGTATTTTTTATCGATATCGGAAAGTTTCTTAATTTCAGCGCTGCCGGGTAAAAACGATAAAATTTCGGGCACTGCGTCAAAAAGCGCGCAGTCAACCTTATATCCGCAAAGCCTTAACGCGCCGGTTAAAGCGCACACCGAGCCGATGTTATCGCCGTCGGGCATAATATGCGAAGTTATTAAAATATCGCCGGCCGCCTTTATTTTTTTTACGATCTGTTTTTTAATTAATTCTTTTTCTTGCATCAACCAAATTACCCCTTTATAATTTTTTGTTATATAATTCGAGCCTGTTATTTCGTATTCTAAACTTATAATATTCTTAAATTACTCTTCAGCCGCGAGAACTTCGTTCATTTCCGCCGCGGCCGCATCCAGTATTTCTTTAGGCGATTTATTACTTAAAACCAGCGCCTCGGTGGCTACGCCCAGAATAGCGCGGCATTCAAACCATGGCGCGACTAAAGGTTCGAAATCGATATTTTCGAGCATCGTCAGGGCTACTTTCATATTAGGGTCTTTTATAACAGCCTGTTTAACCGCTTCGGTTTCATAGGCGGATTTTCTGACCGGCATATAAGTGGTTTCGATGCCCCAGCGGGCGGTTTGTTCGGTATCGGTAAACCATTTAATAAACTTCCAGGCCGCAAGTATTTCTTCTTCGTCGAAGTAGGCGAATATAGCCACGTTAGTTCCTGAAAGAACCGAAGTGTTGATTTTGTTGTAAGGAATATTAGCCATTCCGAATGGAAAGCGAAGTTTCGACTGCATAAATACTTTTGAAACTATCGTGCCTTCTATCATGGCGACGCGCTCGGCGACGAACTCATTTTGATGCTCGCGGCCTGAAGTGCGCAGCGCGAAGCGGTGCTTCTTTAATTTATTAACCATATAATCGGCTGCTTCGAGGGCTTCGGGAGAATTTATCATGGCTTTTTTTCCGGTTTCGTCGAGTATGCGCCCGCCGTTCTGAAAGATATAATTTTCGAACGACCACGGATCGGATATAAAAGCGTTGCCCCATATAACCGTATATTTTGAGCCGTGCGGCGGAAACGAGCCAGCGCCGTTCTGCGATTCATATTCAGTAAAATTAATATAGTCGTTGAATAAAAAACCTTTACGCTCGAGCATCGTGAGTTTTTTGCCATATTCGATAAATTCGTCCCATGTAACCGGCGGTTTTTCGGGATCGAGTCCGGCGGCGGCAAACAGCCGTTTATTGTAATAAAGCGCCGGTATGCTTTTATTAAAAGGCATCGAATAAACTTTGCCGTCTATGGTAACGTTTCTTAAAAGGGCCGGCACTATATCGTTTTTATCGATACCGACTTCCGCGCTGTCCATATACTTATCCAGCGCAACGATAGCTTCTTCGTTTTTTAACTTCAAAGTCCATGTTTCAAACACCTGAGCTATATGCGGAGGAATTTCGGCGAAAACGGCGGCTGCGATCTTCTGGTTGAGGGTAGCGTATTCACCTATAAATTCAGTTTTGACGAATATATTGTCTTTATTGTTTTTATTGAACTCGTCAACCATCGAATTTAAAATTTCACCGAGTTTTCCGGCCATCGAATGCCAGAAAATTATCTTGAGCTTACCGTCAGCCGTGTAGTGCGGCATTTTTTTCTTAGGACCGCAAAAGCAGCCGGAAAACATCATCGTAACCAGCAATAACGCTATCGCAAGATATGCGTTAAAACTTTTTTTATTACCGCGACAGTTGTTATCGTTTTTATTTAAAACCATTTTTATAATCTCGCCTTTCTAAAAAAATAAATGATAGTGAGTCTTATGATAAATTATGTAACGCAATAAACCAAGAATATTTTATCGTTCAAGTTATTCTTTAGACCCCGTATGCGCGATACCCTGTATAAACTGCTTCTGCGCCATAAAAAACATTATCAAAAGCGGAAGAATGCAGAAAGTCGATGCCGCCATCAAAAGATGCCACTCGGTGCCTTCGGACTGATTAAAGTTTGAAAGCCCGACCTGCAAAGTATAGTACCTCTGATCGTTAGTAACGAATAAAGGCCATAAAAATGAATTCCAGTTGCCGACGAAAGTGAATATAGCTATCGTAGTAAGAGGACCTGCCGAAAGCGGAAGAAGTATTTTATAAAAAAACTTCAGGCGCGAACAGCCGTCGATACGCGCGGCGTCCCATAGATCTTTAGGCAGCGTGAGGAAAAATTGCCGGAGCAGGAAAATTCCGAAAAAACCGGCTGACCAGGGCACTATAAGCGCGTAAAAAGTATTCAGCCATCCGAGCTGCTTTAATATGAAATAATTGGGCACCAATAAAACCTGCTGTGGCACCATCATAGTAGCCAGTAAAATCGTAAACAGCCAGTCTTTGCCGTAAAAATTCATGTGTGAAAAAGCGTAGGCGGCAAGCGAGGAGGTCAATAACTGAAACACGGTACAAAGAACGGCAACGTAGATCGTATTTAAAAAATACATGAAAAACGGCGCTTTGGTCCAGGCTATAATATAGTTTTGATATATAAGTTTCGCCGGAAAAATAATAGTAGAATCCAGCGCCTCGTATGGTGTTTTAAACGAAGTGAGAAGCATCCATATAAACGGCGCGAGCATAGTTAAAGCGCCGGTTATCAAAAATATATGAATAAGGGTACTAATAAATTTTTCTTCCGTTTTGATGGATTTGAACATTATATAACGCACCTTTCATTTTCTTAACGATAATCGAACTATTAACTGTAATGAACCCTTTTCGCGGTGAATTTTTTCTGTAAGTAAGTGATGGCGAATATTATCAAAAACAGAATGAAGGCGAGCGCGGAGGCGCGACCCATCTTATGTTCGACATAAGCGAGCTGGTAGAGGTAATATATAACGACGGTCGTCGATTCCTGAGGGCCGCCGCCGGTCATCATATAAACCTGCGCGAATACCTGAAACGACGATATAGTCGACATAATCATAACGAAAAAGGTAGTAGGAGAAATCATCGGCCAGGTAACGTTCCAGAAAGTTTTCCAGCGGCCGGCGCCGTCAATTTTAGCGGCGTCGTAAAGAGAGGGCGGAACGTTCTGAAGCCCGGCAAGAAAGATAATTACGTTATAGCCGAGGCCCTTCCAGATGGACATTATGATGATGGCCGGCATAGCCCATGTGGTATCCATAAGCCAGTCGGGGCCGGGCATACCCGTTAAAAAACCGATAAACGAGTTTAAAACGCCGTATTTTTGATATATATACTTCCAGACTATGGATATGGCGTTCACCGAGGTAATAACCGGTAAAAAGTATATTACACGATAAGTTTCAAGTCCTTTTATCTTCTGGTTTAATAATATGGCGATAAAAAGCGACAGGAAAATCTGAACGGGGACGGTGCCCAGGACGTAATAAACGGTATTCCACATAGAATACCAGAAATGTTTATTGGTTAATACGTATCCAAAATTGGACAGTCCGACGAAATTCTTAAAATAATCCGTCATTCCGCCGCTGTGGACCGAAATTACCATGGCGTAAAATATCGGCAGGACATGGAAAGTTAAAATTATGATTAACGCCGGAAATAAATAAGCGTATGCTGACCATTCATATTTTTGAAAAAAAGATTTTTTACTCATTTTATCTTTGTTTTAGCCATTTCCCTTTCTAACTCTTCTTTAATCTTAGAAGCGGAATCTTTTCCGCCCTTAGATTCCTTCGGTTTATTTGACGCCCATGTTTTCGCGCCGCCAACGCGCACCGTGCGCGTTATGCTGTTTAATAATTCTATAGCTATCAGATGGTTTTTAACCGTCTTATCGGAAGCGAGTTCTTCGATAATCGGTTTAATATCGTCGCCCATGCTTTCTATAATATTGATTGCGTTCATCTTAATCATTTCGTCCTCTTTATTAAGGCTTTCAATAAGCGGCCTGATGATTTTAAGGCCTGCCGTACTTAAAGCCGCCGTAATTTTATCCCTGATAATAAAGTTAGACGAAGTAAGATAACGCACCATCGCGGCGACGGAGTGTACGTAAGCCTCAGGATGCTCGAGCAGCCTTATAAGAGCGTCGGCGACCTGTTCTTCATCGAATTTACCGATTACCTGAACGATCCAGTAAATAGTCGTAGCGCCTGCGTTTTCCATATTTTTAATAAGCATATCGCGCTTCAGCGGAGAATTGCACATTTTTTCGAGCAACTGAAGTATAAGCGGATGCATTTCGACAGGCGCTTCTTCGAGCGTCATAACCAGAGACATCATAAAATTGGTCGATTCTATATCGTTGAAGATATCAAGAATCAATTTCTGATTCTGCTCATCTTCTCTGGCGAATGCATCGAGCATGGGAATAACGGCCGCCGGCGCTCCGATTTTACCGAGCAGCCTGAAAACTTCGAAACGCACCATCGATTCGGGATCGACGATCAGCTTTATCGTGTATGGAATAACGCTTAAGCCCTGTCCGATTTCGCCGAGCGATTTAATAGCCTGCACGCGCACGCAGGGCTCGCGATCCTGCATGGCGAACCAGAGAGCCTTTAAAATATCGTCGCCTTCATAAGTGGCGAGCATTTTACATGCCCACATGCGCACTTCGGTATTCGGATTTTTAAGCGACTTGAAATAAACGGGTTTGCCGGCGTCTTTAACGGTGCCAAGTATATTAGAAACCCAGGTGATGATATTGGCGTCTTCGGAGGTGGCCAGCGTTTCGAGAAGAAAAGCTATAAGCGAAGAATTTTTCAGATCGCTCATCGATTCTAAAACCACTTCACACTCTTCGATTATACCCGCCGACAGAATTTCAAGCAGCGGTTTTATGGAGTTACTCGTTCCGATGCGGCCAAGGGCCTTAATGGTATGAGAACGATACTTATCTTCTTTATCGAGCAGACTGTTAATAAGCGTCTGCACCGCCTGGTCACCGAAGTTTTGAAGAACTTTCTGCGACCAGAAACTAACGTTGGCATTATCGGAGCCGATAGCTTTTATAAGCGGCCTGATAGCCATTTCGCCGACTCGTTCGAGTATTTCGGACGCCGCCACGCGAACCGGCCAGGAAGTATCGCCCATGGCCTTAATAAGCGGCTCTATAATTTCGGCGTTTTGAAGACTGCCGAGGGCTTTGACCGTAAAAAGCCTCATGCGCTTATCCGGATGGTCTAAAAGCGTTAAAAGCGAATTCATGGCTTCACCGCCGATCATGCCGAGCGCCTGTACCGACCAGTAGCGAACGTCTTCCGACTCGTTGCCGATAGCGGCCGTAAGCGCGGGAATAGCGCGAAATTTCATGTGCGCGACCATTTCGGCCGCCTGACTTCTTATCTGCCAGAAGTTATCTTTAAAAGTTTCGATTAAGGTAGGGATGGCGCGTATATCGTCCGTTTCGCCGAGAGCGGTAACTATGAAAAAGCGAATTTCTTTCTGCGGAGTATTTAACATTTTTTTAAGAATGCCTACGGCGTTGCCCTTCATAATTTTTGCAATAAGCCTTACGGTCCAGTATTTAACGTCGTCGTTAGCCTGGAAAAAAGCCGTTTTGAGTTTTTCAACGGCCGATTCGCCTATTACTTCGAGCATTTCGAACGCATGGCGGCGCACGAGCCAGGAAGAATCGGAAAGCGCGCCGATAAGCGAATCGACGGCTTCTTCACAGCGCGTTTCACCTATGCCGCCGACGGCATAAAACCTTATATTTTTGTCTTCGTGTTTTAGCAAGGATATAAACGCCGGAAGGGCGTCTCTTTTAAGTATAAAGCCGAGCACCTTGATGGCCCAGAAGCATATATCATCGTTTCCCATAGCGTTCAGATTGTCCTGAAAGGCTTTCTGAAGTTTAGGCACGGCCGCTCCGCCGACTTTTTCAAGCCCTTCAGCGGCGTGTTTGCGTACCGACCAGTCTGCGTCGCCGAGCGCGATTATCAGAGGATCGATAGTATCGGGAGACGGATTTATGCAAAGACTTCTTATTACGTGGAGCCTTAAATCACGGTCTGGATCGTCTAAAAGCTGAGTCAGCGAAGGTATGCCGGCCCCGCAGAGCGTGCCCAATATTTTAATGCTCCAGAACTGTATATCTTCGTTATCGCTGTTAACAAAAGACATGAGCGGCTCGATGGAAAGCTCGCCTATGGATATTAACGAATTTGCCGCGGCTGCGCGGTTATTCCAGACGGAATCTTTGAGACAATTAATCAGCAGATTTACGACGCGCTTATTTTTAACCTGCGCTAAAGCGGTTATAGCTTCTAATCGCACTTTCGCGTCCGCGCTCTTCAGATTCTTCAGAATCTGCTCGGCCGACAATCCCTCGGGTTTTTGTTCTTCCTGATCGATATATTCGTCTTTTTCTTCGTCGTACATGGCCTGCCCTGAATTTAATTTATAAAATCAATCCGTTAACTCGACAATCTAATGATTATATCAACAAAAGCGATATATTGTCAATAAGTTTATTTTTTGGTTTATAATTTTTAGCGGGAGCTTTTATTTACTTTATCCATAAAAGTTTTCACGCGCTCGTAACAGACGCCATTACGCCAATCACCCTCGTACTTGAAATATGAACCTGTTATAAGGGCGTCCGCCGCTTTTAAAAAGATATCGAGATTTTTGAAATCAACGCCGGAACCTGCCATTACCGGTATCTTAACGTGCTTTTTCACCCGCCTGATCTCGTCGGGATCGGCCTGATGGCCCGTAGCCGCGCCGGTGACTATAACCCCGTCGCTTAAAAAAAACTCGGCGGCGTGTGCCGTTTCTTCGATGGTTATATCGCCGGTTATAGCGTGAGAACTATGTTTTTTCTTGATATCGGTAAAGACCTGAACTCGTTCGGCGCCGATAGCTTTACGATAGCGCATCAAATCGCCGGCGCACGAATCGAACATTCCCTCGTCCGCGAGATGGCCGAAAACAAAGCCTTCCGCGCGTATGAAATCGAGGCCCGCGGAATGCGCGGCCGCCATGGCTTCGCGGTTGGCGCCGGCTAAAATCTGGATGCCGCAGGGTAATTTCGAGGCTTTTTTAACTTCATATCCGATCAAAGCCATCAACGAAGTTATTTCGGGACCGCACGGGCCTTTCATATAAGGCACATCGTGCATATTTTCAATCATTATGGAATGAACTCCGGCTTTTTTATATAGTTTAGCCTCTTCGACGGCGCTTTTAATTATCTGCGCCGCGCCAAGCGAATGGCCGGGCGTTCCAGGAAGGGCTGCAACGTGGATCATGGCTATTACAGCCTTATCAGAGCTAAATAAATCGTGGAATTTTTTCACTTTATTACCCCTCGCTCTATTTAAACTTAAAGCAACACGGACGAGACGATATTTAAAACCGCCCCGCCCGTATTACTGGTGGAATTTTTATAAATTAAATTCGCCTTTAAAATTTAAAAAAGCGAGATAGGCTTCGTAAGATGAATAAAGGTCGAATTTGGATATAAGTTCCGTCGGCGAATGCAGCGACATGCAGGCGGGGCCTATATCGATTACATCCATATTGTACGAAGCCAGATACCTTGCGACCGTATTGCCGCCGCCTTCATCGACTTTTCCGAGCTCGCCGGCCTGCCATTTAATGCAAGATTTATCGAATAATTCGATGAGGGCCGCCATAAATTCCGAGGACGCTTCGCTGGATTCGCGCTTACCGCCCGCGCCTGTGAATTTACAAATCGTTACGCCGCAGTTGATATGCGGCACGTTATGCGTGTCGAATACCGCTTTCCAGGTGGGATTGTAAGCCTCGGTGGTATCCGCGGAAATGGCTTTCGAATTTGACTGGGCCTTTCTGAGACGGTGGTAAAGGCCATTCTCGTCTTCGAATGCGAGAATGTTTTCATATACGTCGGAAACAAAAAGCGAGGTAGCCGAGGTATTACCGGCAGAATTAATCTCTTCGCGGTCTAAAAAATAAGCTATAGTCGTATATTCGGGCTTTTTAGCCTCGAATGCGGCGAGAGCGGTCGTATAAACGCAGGCGCGGTCGTCATGTCCGTAACCCGCTATCATCGAAGCGTCAAAACCGATATCCTGAGTCCGCATTGCCGGCACGGCCGACAATTCAGCGGAAATTAAATCTTTTTCGACTATGCCGTATTTTTTATTGAGAATTTGAAGTATATTAAGTTTTACTTTATCCTTGGCTTTTTCGTCCGCTTCGGCTGGAATAGAGCCCACAAGCAAATTCAGCTCTTCGCCTTTTATTACTTCATTGTATTTTCTTTCGCCCTGCAATTTGCCGCTTACGTGAATGGCAAGATCGGGAAGCATGAACGCGGGTTCGTCTATCGAATCGCCCAAAGTTATATTCACCTTTTTGCCGCCCTTTAATATTACAACGCCGTGCAGCGACATCGGGCAGGAAATCCACTGGAATTTTTTAATTCCTCCGTAATAGTGAGTTTTGAAAAAACCGAGGCCGCCTTCTTCATAAAGCGGCATGGCCTTTATATCGATACGCGGACTATCGACATGTGAAAGCAATACGTGAGCGCCGTCGGTAAGGGGGCGTTTGCCTATATTGACTATCGCCATGCTTTTGTTTCTGTTGACTATATAAAACTTATCGTTAATAACGCCCTTCGACGACCGCTTTACTTTTTTGATATCGACATAGCCCTGTTTTTCAGCCATTTTAATTAATTGTTCTATCGTTTCACGATCGGTGCGCGCTACATCTAAAAATTTTTTATAACCGACGGCAAAATCGAATATTTTTTTATTCTTATCCGCTTTAAGCCCCTTATAGCCGTTGTCTTTCTTTAAAATTAAGTCGCCTGTTTCTTTTTTCATGCCTTCCCCCCAAAATTTTATTTAATATGAACTAGATTTTATCAGAAAGTCTGAAGTTTTGTCAATAAAAATCGAAATCAAAATACGAAAATTAAAATTGAAAAATAAAATTGAACTAATCGCGGCGAGATGAAATTATAGTATGTCCGCGGGTTCTTTTACAACTTAAAAACAGCTCTGATGCTATATTTTTACTCATTTCCAGAGTCGAAGATTTAAAGTTTAACTTAATTTAACTCAACTTAACAAAACTTAACAAAAAAAGTGTGTCGTCATTAAAAATTAAGACGAAATTTATGATGTTCGCTGATGCGACAAAAACATTATATCACCAATAAAATACGGAGGGAAATATGAAACTATTCAAAAGTATGGGTATCGGATTAGCCGCGGGATGCTTAATTTGTTCGGCTGCAATTGCGCAGGATGAAACGACCACCGTTTCACAGGAGGCTAAAAAAGGCGGCATCCGCAATATGTTCAAAAATTTTGATACAGACGGCGACGGAAAACTCAGCGACGCTGAAAAAGAAGCTGCTATGGCTAAAGCTAGAGAAAGACTCAAAGAACAGCTCGAAAAAAATGCGGATTTAAAAGCGCGCCTGCTCGAAAAATTCGACGCGGATCAAGACGGAGCGCTGAGCGACGATGAACTAAAAACCGCGGCTGCGCAAAGGCCTCATGGCAAACGTGGCGAAGGAATGGGCGGCCGCGATGAAATTATGAAAAAATTCGACGCGGACGGCGACGGAACGCTCAGCGACACTGAAAAAGAAACCGCCAAGACGGCTTTCATTACGCGTTTAAAAGAAGATATGGAAAAAAATCCTGAAATGAAAGCTAAACTCCTCGAAAAATTCGACGCGGACAAAGACGGCACCTTAAGCGACACCGAACTTACGACTATGGAATCGCAGGGACCGCAACGCGGCAAACGTGGCGAAGGAATGAACGGCGAAGGCATGGGCGGCCGCGATGAAGTTATGAAAAAATTTGACGCAGACGGCGACGGAGCGCTCAGCGACACTGAAAAAGAAACCGCTAAAGCCGCTTTTACAACTCGTTTAAAAGAAGATATGGAAAAAAATCCTGAAATGAAAGCTAAACTTCTCGAAAAATTCGACGCGGACAAAGACGGCTCTTTAAACGACACCGAACTTAAAACGATGGAATCGCAGGGACCGCCTCGCGGCAGAGGCCAGGGCGGACCGATGGGCGGCGGCCAGCGCGGCGGCAGGGGACCAAAGGGCGGAAAATAATTTTTAAGCAGTAAAATAAAAATGTTAGGTCATCAGAGTAATATTACCCTCGTTTCGGCGCGTTAGCGATATTTTATTGTCGCCAACGCGCCGAAGGACCGGCGGTACAATCAATACGAAGTGGTAAGGACGGCGCGCGCCGCTATTTAGTAAATGAAATTCAACTATAACTACAAATCCTTAAAATTAAATCAGGCGGAGGCTTTAAGACCGTTTAAAAACAATAATACGGGCTTGAAAGCCTTCGCTTTTCTTTTCATAATGATCATTTTAGAAACAGCCGGGGTTTTATTTCCAGTCGGCGTCGAGGCGGCCACAAAACTCCTCGATGAATACGTTCATATTATGCAAAACGGCAGTTTGAATAAACCGGCTCGCATCAAAACTGTTTCTAAGTATTCTACCTCACAGGAAGTTTCCACGGGAATCAACGAAAAAATATCTGACGATGAATTTTTTGAATTTATGAATCTGGTATCGGAAACTGAAAATGAAAATCTGCTCTATGAAATCAAGATGAGCGAAGAAAAAATAATGGCCGCTAAAACGCCGTCAGCCGGCATTTTCAAAATTTTTGGCGAATATTATTCCACGAATAAAAAACCGGGCTACCTTCTTTTAAAATCTGAGGACTCAAGCAGCGAAGATTACGGTTACGATTACGAATCGGCCGGATACTCAAGCGGCTTTTTATATAAATTCAATGCCGGCCCTTCGATAGGCGCTGATTATTCCAGCCGCCGAACGACGGAAGATTCGCAGGATGAATTTGGCTATCAAAAACTTTGCTTATCGACCTCCACTCCTTTACTAAAAGATTATAAAATTTCAGCGAATTTCAATCAACTCTCATCTGATGTGAGCGACAGATTAAACGAATTTGGCGTCGATTTCGGTTCTCCGGCCAGCACATTCGACTGGGGCGGCGGCATTTCTAAAAATGTTTACGCAAGCGGGCTTTCTTCTTTTTTAGCGCCGGCCCATTACCGCCGTTATTATTTAAACGCCGGTTATATTATCGCCGATGAATTTTACCTGCAACTGTCTCCGGCATTCGAAGATTATTACGAAGACAAAAATAAAAAAACAGAAATTATAACAAGCCTTTTATATTATCCAAATTACTTTCCAAATGTAAGTTTCGATATTTACCACAGGACGATGAAGTTCAAAAAAAATGGCGAAGATAATAAATCTTTCGTTTACTTTACGCCGGAAAGCAACACGGGCATTGGAATTTCAGCGAACTATCAGGTTAAATTCAGGAAAAAAACTTCGTGCGGCCTGAGTTTAAGCCTTGACCGCGAAGAATACACTTACAATGAAGAACCGACTCAATACTATACGGCTTCAGCCATGACTAAAATCAGCCACTCATTCAACCGATTCATTCGCTTCGATGCGCGATACGGCTTTTCGATTTCGCAATCCGACGGCTTTCCGCTGACTCAAAATTTAAAAATCAATACCACCTGCAAGTTTTAACCATACGCCCGCAAGACCGACTTTAAACAAACTTATTAAAAACGAATTGACAGACGCCATATAAATGCTGTATAATAAGCAGTAAATGAGCGTAGATAAAATAAGTGAAAAATTAAATATAACAGGCCCTGCCGGCGAAGAAGAAAAGCAGATAAAAGTTTTACAGTTTTTAAAGAAAATAAAACTTTCCCGTGACCGCGCTTCTCTAACGGGCGAACTCAAAGAGATTCTCTCCGCCGAAAGCGACTGCGGCGAAAGCATTTACTATCAGATGCTTCACAGCGATCTGGTCACGGTAAGACGTTTCGCCCTGGATTTTTATTTACTACACCCGCTTTCTGGTCTTAAAGCATATGTCAAAAATATAATATTACTCGAAGACGATCTTGAAAATTTAAAGCTCTGCCTTAAGATCGCGACGGGCACCATTGACCGCTCTGAATTACAGGCAATTTTCAACGGCGTAACCGCTAAAACCAGCAAAAAAAATGATATCATTCTCGATTTTTTAAAAAACGAGTGCGCCGCGCTGAATATAGACTACGGAAGAATGCTCGGAAACGCTCATTCAATACGCGAGCAGGAACGTAAAAAAAGGATAGAAAAATACGATAAAAACACTTCCGACGAAGGCGTTACGCTTACCGGCGCGTTAAGCGAAAAAATTAAAAACCCGCTCTTTGCAAAATACGCCGTTGCCGCTTTAATATCTCTGGTAATACTTACCGCCGCTCTTAAAATTTTTCAGTCGGTTTCGGCTTCGCGAACCTTATCGCAGGCCATGGCTTTAATCGACGAATACAAAGAAAACGATGCCGAAAATCTACTCGCGCAGTTTTGCAGCGGCTATCCTGGCGAATTAACCGCCCGTTTCCACCTTCACCGGATATACTGTGAAAACTACGATATCATAGAAGCCAACCAGATACTCGCCGAAATGCTTTCCATAGATTCAAAATCCGAATTAACCCTCTTTGCCGAAATCAGAAACGCTTTATTTTCAAGCGAATTAAAACAGGCTTCCACCTTCTTTTCCAAATCATGGCAAGAATACTCGTCGAATGAAGACGCAATTTTTTTAAAAGCACGCTACGATTACACTACGCAAATGATTTCGGCCGGCGCGGACGCATCGGGTTACGAACCGGTTTACGGCGCCCTTGAAGCGCTTCTTAAAAAAAATACAAACGGATATAAGCCTTATATAATAAATCTTATGATCACCGTCGCGGCCGCGGGCGGGCTTTTCGAACGCGCCCGTCCCCATTATTTAGAAGCGTTAAAAACACGCGGCGCAGTCGATTTTAAAACGCAGTTAGCCTGCGCCTATTTCGCTGAAAGTTCAAAAAACTACGAGCAGGCGCTCGATCTTTTTGACAGAGCCTCGAAAGAAAAAAACTCTCCTGAATCGATTATCCGTTACGCGGCAGCCTGCGCCGGCAGAATAGCGCTTATGACTAAAAAATACAAGCCCGCGCTCGATTATTTTTTAAAATTACGCGCTCTGGGCGCGCCGGATGCCATCACTTATATCGGCCTTATCGAAACTTACGGTGAACTCGGAGATATCGGCGGCCTTAACGCCGTATACGGCGAAGCGCGGACAAATTTCAAGGACGAACTTATGATACATTACAGCTTCGGCGTGGCTAAAATGAAAATGGGCGAATACGAAGAGGCCATAAAGGCTTTTAAAACGGCCCTTGAAATCAATCCCGAAACGGCCGCCGCCTACTATAATTTAGGACGCTCGCTTTCCGCCATGGCGGAAAAAATAGAGGCTCACTCCATATCGTGGAATAAATTCATCGACGATGCTTACAATAATTATAAAAAATGCCTTGACATAGACGAAAAATATCACGACGCCTACATAAGCCTCGGCACCCTGGCTTTAAGCAAAAGCCCGCCGGATTACTCCGATGCCGAAAAAAATTTCAGCGCCGCGCTTAAAATTAATAAAAACTCGAAAGAAGCTCTTTTCAACCTTTTATCTCTTGCCGGCCTTAAAGCGGACGATAAAATGGCGGATAAGTACAAAACTCTTATAACCGAAACGCTTAACGAAGACGAAGACGCCATGAGCAGGCTTAAAAACTATGATTAAACTATTAGTTAATAACGAATTTAATAAAAGAACAAAAAAAGGGTCATCTCTGCTGGTCGTGCTGGGACTCCTTTTCGTTATTTTCATATTCGGTTTCGGCTATGCCAATTACCTCAACGGGCAGGTTTATTTTTTAGAGCGCGAAAAAGATTACGAAGCGGCGAGGCTTATAATCAAATCCGCCTTCATTGAATCTTTATATCTTATCAACTACGATAACCGTGATTTTATCGGTCGCCTTCAAAATACCGCTTCAGAAGGTTTCTCAAAGCCTTTTAATTTTTATAACGCTAAAACGGAAGCTTCAAAAAAACTTATGAAAAAAATATTTGAAAAATATGAAAACCCTTCGCTGAACGTATGGTTCGAACTAATCGAACCGCTCGATTTTAAAACGGGCGCCGAAGCCGGCGAAAAATTCGCGCGTTTTAAATTACACGGCCAGTTTAACGCCGGCATAATTACGGCGAAATTAGAATACGAAGTAATAGCGCGGCTCGCTAAAATAACTTACGAAAATCGCGGGGGCGCATCTTATTTGAAACTCTCGCCTGAAAGAGTTTTTGCAGTTATCAATAAAGACGAACACATTGAAGACGGAAAATTTTACGGCATTTGCGTTTATAACGGCCGGGACCCGAAAGCCGCAAAAAAAGCCGCGGAGGCCAACGACGAATTCAAGGCGCTGCTCGTGACGCCCAACGGCTCGGTAATATGCGACCGGGCGCTTACGTATAACGGCTACTGCCTTACGTTTGGCCCGCCTATGATTAAGTAGGCATAAAATTAAAAAATAATACGATATAATATAATACTGTACAGTACAGTACAGTACAGTACAGTACAGTACAGTACAGTACGATGCAATGCAATACAATACAATACAGGAATAACCGGGGTTGAAAATGTTAGATTATCGGCAATTTATTAAAAAAAATATTTACGGTTTTTCGCTCGTGGAAGTGATGATTGCGGCCTCGATTCTTGCAATGGGCTCTATTTCGGTGTTTCAGCTTTTTACCTTCACCACGCGAAGCACCGCCGCCATATATAATAATTCGGTAGCGCTCAATCTCGCCCGCACCACGCTCGAACAGATAGAAGCCGCGGGCGCCTCTAAATTCAGCGCGCAAAATGTATCTATCGTAAAAACCGACCGCAACGTTTTTAATATAGAAACGCTCATATCAAAACTATCAAAAATCTTTTCCCAGGCCGAGGTTACCGTCAAATACAAACAGGCCGGCCGCGAGGTAAAATTGAGTTTATCGATGATAGTTTATAACTGAAAAAGAGAATTTATGATGACTAAGAAAAAATTAATAACAAATGAAAATAAAAATATTGACATTAAAAACAGCGGCATCGTCGGATTCGGCCGCCGCCGCCAGTTTTTTTTATCGAAGCGCGCTATAACCCTCACTGAGCTTTTAGTCGCCATATCCATAGCCGGAATAATTATGATGGCCGCCTACGCGATTTTTTCTTCGAGCATAAGACAGTTCACCGACGGAATTAACCAGCTCGAAGCTCAACGAAACGGGCGGCGGATCATAGCATTCATGCGCAAAAAAATCAGCTCGGCCGTCGGAATAAAGGCTTCCGACGCCGGCGACAAAGCGCCGACGGGCCTTTCGAGCGGAATCGAATTAAGCGTTTTTGCTCCCGATGATACTTCCAGGTTAAATGAAACCGATTTATTATATAAAACGTTCAGCGAAACTTATTATCTTTCCGGCGGAAAAATCATGTTAAAAAGCGAAACCAACCGCCAGCCGGTAAAAGTTTTTGACTCTGTCAAATCGATTTACTTCAAAATTTTCACCATAAAACGCGGCCGAGCCGATATACCGGCGATTTTAATAACGGTAAACGCGTTCTGCGGCAATCAGAGCGCTTCTTATGAATCGATGGTAACTCCAATTTTTATCGGCGGCCTGAAATCCGCAGAGTCTATGGTTCTTCCTATCGTTAACACTTATGCCGTCGAATCGTCTAATTAACATTTTGTCGCCTATTTACAATTTATCGTCTAATTACATTTTAAAGTTATTTTTAACTTATAACCTTAATCTTTCATTTTAAAATCCGATAATTAAAAAAAAGAAGAAAGGAGGCGACGCTTTTTTCAATGCAAGATTTAAAATGCCAGAAGTGCAATACGCACTTCGTTACGGAAACCATTTCCGGCGTGACGGTTAAAATGTGCACTAAATGCAGGCTCGTATTTATAGACGGAATCGAGGTCACAAGGCTTCGCGAAGGCCATAACGCTTATAACAAAGACCCTGGCGGCTCCAGCGGCTACGAAACCACGAAAGCCACCCATATAGTCAGCGAAAAATGCCCGCGCTGTGAAGTCGAACTAAGAGACGAAGAATATATTCAGAATTCAAATATCCATTTTAAGCTGTGCGACAAATGCCTTTCGATCATTTTCGAGGCGGGCGAGCTTAATAAATTAAAACAATATCAAATATCGCCGACCACTAAAATTTATGATGAATTCGAAGAATTATTCCCGGTCATGAAAAAAGTAATGGCTGGTTAACTTATCAGCTCATAACTCAATTAAAGACATAAATATAAAACGGCCGTGATAACCGCGGCCGTTTTTATTGTTATTTTCTTATTCTTTTATTTTTTATTATTGTTATACGCTAAATTAATGCCGTATTTTATCAGAGTTTCAAATACTCATCTACATGGCCTTTTACAACATTAAGACTGTCGAGCCAGAATTTTTCTTTTGTGATATCTATCGAGAAATTTTTAGTTAAATCGGAGGCCGTGTATAATCCGGTTGAACGAAGCAGTTGATTATATTTCGGTACGAATTTCTGCCCGTCGCGATCGAATATTTTATAAAGGCCGAGACCGAATAGAAAGCCGAAAGCGTAAGGATAATTATAAAAAGCGAGCTCAGGCATATAATAATGCAGCTTGACCGCCCACATATATTTGTGGAATGTTTTTGTTTCGACGCCGCTGCCATAAGTGGCTTTTTGAGCTTTGAGCATTATCTCGCAAAAATCCCCGGCCGATAATTCATTCTTTTCGCGGCCGTCGAATACTTCTTTTTCGAATAAATAACGCGAATATATATCGACGATTAACTGGCTCGCACCTATAAGCTGAGTTTCAAGCAGCGCTAACTTTTCGTTTTTGCCGGCCTGCTTAAGCGCGGCGTTTAAGATAATAGTTTCACAAAATATCGACGCGGTTTCAGCGAGCGTCATAGGCGTCGAACGCTGAGCCATCGTGAGTCCTTTCTGACATTCGTTGTGATAAGCGTGCCCCAATTCGTGAGCGATAGTCAGCACCTGTTCGAAAGAACCGTCGAAATTACATAATATGCGCGACTCTTCGGTTTTTGGAACCGGCATGCAGAAGGCGCCGCCGCGTTTTCCGTCGCGCGGATAAACGTCGATCCATTTATTTTTAAAGGCGCACGCGGCAAGGCCGCCTAAATCTTTTGAAAACGCGTTGAAATTATCGACGACGAATTCGCAGGCTTCTTTATAGGTGAAACGGCGTTCGGATTTACCAACCGGCGCGAAAAGATTCCACCACGAAAGCGATTTTTCTCCGAGACGCGACGCTTTCTTTTTAAAATATTTTCTAAACATTTCAAAAGAACCGCCCATAGCAGAAAGCAACGCCTTCAACGTCTTTTCGTCGATACGGTTGACGTCTAATGAATGATGAATACATGATTTGCGCCCGCGCTGTTTGTTGAGCGTTATGTTGTGACCTTTAACGCCGTTAAGCGCCGCGGCGATAGGCTCACGGACGGTTTCCCATGCTTTTATCTCGGCTTCGTAGCCGGCTTTTCTGGTTTTTTCATCGGCGGAATAGGCGAGATTGCGAATCTGGGCCATAGGCATGGTTTCAGCCTTGCCCTTTACGGCCACCGGCGCTGAAAGCTGCGAGGAAACGACTCCCTGGAGTTTTGAAAAAGCCTGCCCGCCGCTCAAGGCGAGCTCGGCCGCGAGGCGCTCTTTATCTTCGCTCATTAAATATACGCTCTGTTGATAAGATTCCTGAAGGTAAAATCTGTGCTGATCAAGCGTTTCGTTTAATTCATAAAGTTTTTCGAGGTTCGCGCCGATCGTGCCTATAAATCCCTGAAGCATAACGTCGAGGTTTTTAAGCGCGACGCCGATTTTTTCAAGTTCGGAAGTTTTCTGCGCGGCTAATTTATTATATGAATCCGTCGAATAAAATGAAAAAACGAAAGCATCGAGAGTCACGTACATAGTGTAGGCTTTATTCATCAATTCAACCGCGTGGGCCAATTTATCGGCAAGAGCCTTGCCGGGTTTTATTTTTTTAGAATCGCCCTTAGTTATCTGGTTGTCGTCGAAATATTTACCGGCGCTTTCGATAAGTTTTTGCAGAAACTGCCAGTCTTTTTTCATCTCAGCGGAATCGAGGCCGCGGTAAATGTTGGAAAGATCCCAACGAACATCTTCTGTAACGCTTTTTTTCATTTAAACAACATCTCCTATCAGTATTGGTTTATTCAATATCAATATCTTAAAATATTTTGGTTTTCTAATGTTTAAAAATTAATATTTAATATTTAATATTGATGTTTGACTTTTTTTATATTATTTTATATTATACAACAATATTTTTTAATTTTAAATAATAATTTTTATTTTTTTTCTTTATTATTTTAATTTATAATTTAATCCATAAAAACTGAAAGGAATTAAATGAACGAAGAAATCATCGAATACAGGGCCGCAATTATCTGCCCCGTACCCCGCGAATATCAAATTTGCAAAAGCAGGCTGGGCCTTATCAATGAAACTATAATAAATAATAAAAAAATCGCCCGGTTAACTAAAAATAAAATACTTGTCACAGCGGTTTCGGCGGGAATCGGCAAAATAAACTGCGCGGCGGCCGCCCAGCGAATGATCAGCGAGTTAAGATGCGACATTCTTATCGACAGCGGCTCGGCGGGCGCCTTAGACGAAAAATGCTCCTGCGGCGATATAGTTTTTGCCGTCAATTCTTATGAGCACGACATTTTACACGAACCGGGCTTTAACAATCTGAAAAAAGAACTGAGCAGCTCTACTATCATGAAAAGCGTTCTGGTAAATGAAAAAAAACTGTCTTTATTTAACGATTTCAAACTGCATGTACGCGAAAAAAACGGCTGCGATATTTTCATCGGCGACTGCGCCAGCGGAGAAAAAAACGTGAATTCAAAAATAATGAAAGAAACGCTTAAAACAAAATTTAACAGCATCATCTGCAACTGGGAAACCTCCGCCGTCTTAAAAACCGCCAACCTTTGCGGCGTTCACTGCCTTTCAATAAGAAGCGTAAGCGACGGCGCCGACGAAAATATGATGAGCGATTACAAAAAAAACGCTAACGGCTCGCTTGAAAAATTATACAATGCCATGGCTATATTCATCTACGACGGCTGGATGAGAAAAATTATCGAAGCCCTGTAACAGGTCTATCACGACATTGCCCGCACGTCTTTAATAAAATTTTTGAAATATTAAAAATAAAATATAGACTCTTCCTTAAATCTTACGGATAAAAACATATTTTAATGTTTTTTTGAAGGGGAGGGAGAAAAG
>DIVV01000183.1 GCA_002423385.1 bacterium UBP16_UBA6123 | reverse complement strand
AACGCCTTGAATGTCATATCGAACCGGATTGGCTGTTAATTTATAAAATCAGCATATCGTCAAAGTTTAGCTTCGAGCATTTTTTTAATGGATTCTATTTCTTTAATAATTATTTCATTTGATTTTTCGCGGTTATCAAGATTTTCTTTTCTTAAATTTTCGATAGCGGTATTAAGCTGTTCATTCGCCATTTTTCGGTTGTTGATATTTTCGGTTCTGAAGATATTAATTTCAGCTTGAAGTTTATCTATCATAAGTTCAAGAGGCAGAGTGTTATCGGCGGTCATTTCATCTACGAACACGGCGTTAGCCAGAGATAGTCCGAGGATGCCGCCTATTACTACGGCAGCGATGAAATACAACTTGATAATTATTGACACGCCGGATGCAATGTCGGAGCGTGCCGATACGGCATCGGGAATTTCGTGCCAGCCTTCGACGGTAAATACTTTAAATATCGTATAGCACGATATTATGGGATTTTCGAAATGCTCGGGGGCCACCGACGAAAATAAAATAGTAGCTCCCATGCCGAATATTATATTAAGGAGAAGCAGCGCCAGAAAAACCGCTACGGAGGCTCTTAACGCCCGCTTGACGCCGAGCCATATTTTCGGGCCGTCAGGCACGAAGCGCAGCAGCTTGAAAAAGCGCGCGAGGCGCCCGAGCCTTAAAATCAAAACGGCCGTGAATATTTTAACTTCGAAAAAAGGCTCCAGCAGGGTCGGAGCGCTTGAAATAACCACGAAAAAATCGAATTTATTCCAGTTATTGTCCCAGTATTCTTCGCAGTCTAAATACATTATCTTCAGAAAAGCTTCGATTATAAAATAAACAACGCATGTGTAATCTATCCAGAAAAGTTTTCCCGAAGTAAGCTGCGATATGGTCGGAAACGCATCGAAAAACATTACTATAGCGTTAAGCGTAATTACAGCGATTACGGTCGATTCCGATATTAAAAAATTAACGAGCTTATTTTCAATAGTTTTCATAACGCATCATTTTAAATTAAAAATTATAAAGAGTCAATTAATTTTTTGAATTAATGCCGCGAACTCATCCATAGAGTTAAAAACGGCTGCGCGTTTTTTGATTTTATCGAGGTATTCAAGGGCCGCGCCGCCGGTAAAATCGAGTTCGTTAAAATTTCCGCCCGCGCATATAATTTCAGGCGGCCCGGTTTCGTTTATTTCGTCGATGAATTTTAAATTAGCCAGATTTCCGCCGCCTAAAGGAAAGGCGCACACTACCACGGCGCGGCTTTTTTTAATATATTCGATATTTTTGATATAATTTTCAGGCGTAATCGGCCTGTAAGGCTCTTCTTCGACCATAGCCGCGCCGTTAGCCCGGCAGAAACGCCAGTCGGAATCGCCGGCGTTTAAAACTCCGCAGGTGACGTTAAAATTTAATTCGAGCAGTTTTAAAATTATTTTTTCACCCGAGCCTCCGCCGCATATAACGTGAATATTGCCCCGGCCGGATTCGCGCTGCATTTCACTTTGCGCCGCGGCAAGCGAAGATGCGCCTGCGAAAAAGACCGAGCCGAGGGTTTTATAATTTAAAACCTCGACCGGCGGAGCGAATTTAAGAAGGCGCCCGTCGTTAACAAGCATTATTTTATCCGAGTAGTAAGCGGCCAGGTCGAGGTCGTGAAGAATGCTTACCACGGTAATTTTACGGCTTTCGTGTTCCTTTTTTAATATATTGAAAAATACCTGCTGATTTTTATAATCCAGGTATGAAACGGGTTCGTCGAGTAAGAGCGCCTCCGGTTTTCTGAGCAGGGCGAAGGCAAGCTGCGTCAGGCGCGCTTCGCCGCCGGACATAAGGCTGATGTCATGATTTTTTAAATGCGATATATTGAATTTTTCGAGTATTTCGTCGATATCGCGGTCTTTTGTGTTTAACGGGCTGGCGTTTGCGAGTTTTAAATACTCGTAAGCGTTAAGCCGGAGGCCTTCTTCGCTCTGCTGCGGAATATAAGCTCTTTTAAGCGCCAGTTCGTCCGGGCGGCACGAGCTTAATTCTTTGCCGAAAAATTCAAGGCGTCCGCCGTAGTTTTTATTATAGCCGAGCATTATATTTAAAACTGTCGATTTTCCGGCGCCGTTAGGGCCGACGATCGAAACGAAAGAACCTGCTTCGATTTCAAAATTCATACCATTGACTATATCGTCTTTTTCGCCGTCAAAACGGTATGAAAGCCCGGCGGCGTAAAAAGCGGGAGCGCCGTTTTGCCGAACTTTTAGGTCCGCCGCCGCGTCCGCGTTAAAAATTTTATCCATTCGAGCCGGCCCCCTTCGGGTTTCGGCGTCCCGCCAGAAGCGCTATAAAAAAAGGGGCGCCAACGAGACTGGTTATTATTCCGATGGGAAAATTAATGGAATCCGCCGCGGTACGCGATATTAAATCGCAGTAGATAAGCATCGTGCCGCCCAGAAGAAATGAAAAGGGAAGCAGGAGCCGGTGGAGATCGCCTATAATAAGGCGCGCGGCGTGCGGAACTATAAGCCCTATAAATCCGATAATTCCGGTTTGAGAAACTATCAAAGCCGATATGAGCGATGCTATTATCAAAAATTTTATCTTATAGTAATTCTGGTCGATTCCTATTGAAAATATAGTTTTTTCATTTAATTTAAGCAGATCTAGTATATAAGAATATCTTAATATATAAGCGGCGGCGGCAATTACAAAAATATATGTGTAAAAGATCTGTCCGGCGAATTTGACGTCGAGCGAGCCCATGAGCCAGAAGAAGATATTTTGCATATCCTTTGAAAGATACATGACGATAGTTAAAAAACTCGAAAAAAAGCTGTTTAAAGCTATGCCGGTAAGAATAAGATTATAACTGCTGAATTTTTTAACGATGGAAACGGCCATCACGGCACTTACGGCAAAAATAGCCCCGCAGAATGCGAAGGTCGATATCATAAAAGAAGACTGGAATTTAAGCGTTATGGCTAATGCTGAAAACAGGGCCGCTCCGGCCGAAATACCGAGCATGAACGGGTCGGCCAGATAATTTTTAAGCGACGACTGATAAACCACGCCCGAAAAAGCGAGGCCGGCGCCCGTTATAAACGCCGCCGCGGTACGCACCAGGCGCATTTTAAGTATAACGTGATAGCGCGGATCGGCGGCCTGTTTAAAAAGTATGTAATTAAATATCTCGCCCGGCGGCACCGAAGCCTGGCCGAGCGAAAACGATAAAAAAACGCCGCCGGCGCACAGCAGCGCCGCTGTGGCAAAGAATAAATATGGTTTAAAATTTAAAGAATTCATAGAATTTAAAGAATTTATATTAATTACAGCATTTGTTAATTATCGGTTAAAACGTCTTCGGAACTAATCGCCGCCTCCGGGAAAAGTTTATTATAAAGGTCTAAAACCGCGTCTAAGATTCTCGGACCGGGCCTGACGTAGATATTGTAATCTATTTTAATTATATTGGTTTCTTTAACCGCTATCAAAGTTGAAAACCCCGGCCTTAAAGCAATTTCGGAAGTTTTGACGTTATAGGCCGCTATTATTACTTCGGGATTATTTTCAATCACTTTTTCAAGGCTTACCGACAAATTTTCAATATTAACGTCGTTGAATATATTAATGCCGTGTGCGAGCGTGATTATCTCGTTGATAAAAGATGGGCCGCCTATAGTCATAGGCGGATCGCCCCAAATTTCAAAATAAACCGAGCGCATAATATTTTTTTGTTTTTTATTTATCAGCGAAGATAAATTTTTGAGTTGTTTTCTTAGCTCGGAAGCGTTATTAGTAGTTTTGAGCGCCGCGGCCGCCGCGTCGATTGAATCGAGTATCGCGCCGATCGAGCTTAAATCTAATTCAATCGATTTAATGCCGAATGAATTCAATACTTCGATTTCGTTGGCTCTGAGGCCTTTCATTATAAACACCGCGTCGGGCTTTAATTCGAGAAGTTTTTCGTAATTGATGTTAAGATCGCCTATTTTTTCGATTTCGCCCGCCTGTGGCGGATAGTCGCAGAGCGTGGTGACGCCTTTGAGTTTATCGCCGGCGCCGATATAAAATAAAATTTCGGTTATTGCCGGTGAAGTAGATACGATCGTGACGGGAACGGTTTCAAAACCATCCCTGCTTCCGGCAGTTTGCGGTAATGATGCAGTCTGGCCGCCATTTTCGGCGAGGGCGGCGCATGGCGCGTATAAAGCGCCCGCGATAACGGCTGCCGCGCAGGATGCGTAAACGGCCATAATTAAGGCAGTCGTAATTTTATTTAGTGTAGAGTATTTTTTAGTCATTGTTCCACCTTTTCTAATTATCTTTTATTTTCCCATTTTTTAAACATTTAATTTAGTTAATTAATTAATTAATTAATTAATGATTGTTTTGTTTCTAATTTTTGGCTATTTTAATCAACCTTTATTATATTTTACGATGTTATATTTTATAATATGATCGTAGCCGCCATTCCGTCTTCGTAGTCGTAAAAGTAATTTTTAACCGTGCCGTTTTTTTCGAGTTCGTCCAGATATACCAGATATTCTCTCAATCCTTTTACGATGCTTTTGTGGCGGTCGAGGGTTTTTGACGGATCTAAAACGCCCTGAAAGTAAATATCGTCGGAAAAAACAATCGCGCCATTGCGAAGACGCGGCAGAAAAGTTTCGAGTATGGCGCGGTATTGTCTTTTCATGGCATCTATAAACAGAAAGTCGATATTTTGAGGTATTCGGTCGGCGACTTCGAGCGCGTCGGCCTCTATTAAGGTAAGTATGCCGCTTTTTATATGGCCCGACAAATTATTTTCGGCCATTTTACGCCGTGGTGCGTCTTTTTCAAAAGCGGTCACGCGGCCGTTATTTTTGATGGCGGCTTTGATTAAATAACTCGTAGCGTAGCCGTTTGCGCAGCCGACTTCTACTATATTTCTAGCGCCGTTTAAAACGGCGAGCATTTCTAAAAAAATACCAGTTGAAGCGGAAACCGACGGTATCGATTCCCTGAGTGATTCTTCTTTTATTTCGTTAATTTTCATCTTGATTATAGCTTTCCGGCGCTTTCGATAACATCGGAAGCGTCTATTTTATATATTTGCCCGTCCAGCGTTCCGCAGATAACGAATTTATCGGCGCATGTGATTGAAAAGCAGCCGCCGATAGAGGCTATCGGGTAAAATCCGTATATTTTAGTGTTATTATCGCCCCACATTCTTATAATCGCGAAAACGTCTTCGCCGTTAACGGCAAAAAACAGGTTTTCGTTATATTGCACCATGTCTATGGCATAAACGCACTTAATTTTATTCGATGAGTTATAGCGCTCGTATTTTTCGGTTTTTTTGTCATAGCGGATGAGTTCGTAAGGTTCTTTTTCCTGAGATTCGAATGAAAACCAGACGCTGTCCGATTCGTTATATATGAAAGCCGGCCCTGCTTTTAACAAATCGCGGTTAAAAAGTTTTTTGAGTATTTTCGGTTTTATCTGAGCGCTGTCGTATTTAAACGCGGCCGGATCGAATGACGGCAATTTATCGGTTATTATGCCATGATCTTTAGTTACGAGCATATAATTGGTATGAAGCGCCGCCGGTTGTTGATAAACTACAAGGCTGTGCAGCGCGCATTTATTGAATCCGGCGAATTTTTCGTAGGCGACGGTAAACCATTTAGCCGCTTTTATATCGTAATAAAAAATAGCCTCATAGTTGGCCAGATACAATTTATCTTCATGATAGCACATAGAATACCATAAGCTGTTTTCAAAAAGCTCGTCGATTCCGATATCCGTAACCTGACCGTCGGCGAGATTAATTAAATAAACGGTCGTGGGAGTTCCCGCGAATAAGCGGTCGCCGCCGCCGGCTATGGCTATTATATCGTCGGGCGGCAGTTTTTCGTGTAAATATCTTTCTATGTTCGATTTTTTTGTTTTTTCGTTTTCTTTGATTTCAGGGACCTTTTCGAGCGGTATATGAAATAATCCGCCGTTAGTGGCGACATAAGCTTGATTTTTATAATTATATAAAAATTTCGCGACGATTTTTTTTTGTTTTAAAGCGGCTTCGCCCGTTTTCATCCGCTCGTTTTCATCCGGCTCGCCGGCGGTTTTTGTAACTTCCGCGCCGGCCTGGGTTTTATAATTTAAAACGGCTTCTGATGTCGAAACGGCCAGATGGTATTTCGGGGCGGCCCGGCTATCTTCGGATGAGCCGAGTTTGAGGGCGTTTAAAAGATTTAAAAATACTATTTCACGGCCCGCCGTATTTTGCGTTAATCTGTAATCGTATAGTTCGACGCCTAAAGAATCTACATCGCTGAAAAAAAGCGACGACATTCTATTTGTGAAATTACTTTCGATTTCCGCAGGCCCGATTTCGGTTTCGCTCGAATCTTTTTTGGCGGCCGCGGCGCGAACCTCGTCAGTTTTATCAGGGGTAGCCGGCGGTTTATCGGTTGTGCCGGCCGTTTTACCGTCGCCGGGCTGTTTTTTAATTTCAGGCGGCTGTTGTTTTGCGATCAGGAGTTTTTTAGATTCTTCGGGCGCTATGGTGGTGATGGATGTGTTTAAATTGCGCTGGCGGGAGTTATCGGGAGCGACGTTGATGACGCCGACTTTTGGCGTTTCTCTTTTAGCGGCCTGAAGTTTTTTTTCGCTTTTTTCGCGTTCCTGCTGGGCTTTTTTTCTGGCGGCTTCGGCTTCTTCGTGTTTCTGCTGCTCTTCGAGTTGCCTGGCGAGGTATTTAGTGTCCTGAGTTTTTCTGATAGAGCTTCCAAGGCCGAAAGAAGCGAGCATCATAAGATTTATTATTATAAAGCAAGCTATTTCGGCGCCGCCGATGAAAAACCCTTTATCGTTTCCGTAGTTAAATTTCATATTCACTCTCAACTGTGCTCGGGTTTACATTATTTTTCATTGTTTAAGGCCGGTTACTTCGAAAATTTCTACGGGTTCGCGCTTGCCTTTGACCATTATCGCATCGAGCGTATTGACCATAATGCGGTCTTTAACCAGCTCATAGGTCGCCCGCGATATGAGCACCTGTCCGCCCGCGGCGTTAGCCTCTATTCGAGCGGCGGTATTAACCGCGTCGCCTATGGCCGTATAGTTCATCATTTTAGTCGAGCCGACCATGCCGACGACCACTTCGCCCGTATTTATGCCGATGCCGACATTCACGGGGGTTTTACCTTCGTGTATAAGTTTTTCGCGTATTTTTAAGCATTCGGTTTTAATAGCCATGGCGGCGGCTATCGTGTTATAGGCGTCGTCCTCGATTTTAGAGCTCATGGGGGCTCCGAAAAGAGCCATCAGCGCATCGCCTATATATTTATCGATGGTTCCGCCGTTTGCCAGAATGATATCGGTCATCGACGAGTGGAATCTGTTGACTACGTCTAAAACCACTTCGGGATTACCCGCCAGAGTTTCGCTCATCGAGGTGAAGCCGCGTATATCGGCGAAAAACATCGTAATAGCCCTGCGTTTGCCTCCGAGCGACAATCCCGAAGGATTGTTCATAATTTCTTCGATAACCTTAGGCGAAACGAATTTATCGAATATGCTCCTGATCTTCTTTTTCTCTTCGCGTTCTTTGTCGGAGAGTTGTTTTATATTCTGCAGATCGCGTTTTGACAGTTCCAGGTCGCCCGCGTTTTTTAACGCCCATGCGGCCACGTCGGCTATAAGTTTAATTAATTTTTTACTTTCATCGTTTAATTCGAAAGTATCGGACACTTCTTCGCAGTTAATAACGCCTACTATTTTATTTCCGGCGTCCATTGACGCGCAAAATTCGCTCTTGATGTCGAATTCGGCCGAAAACGGTTCGTACTCGGCTATTTTTTTCAGCTCGCCGCCCGTATAAAAACCGCCCTCACGCGATACTTTGGTTACGATAGTCTCCTCGTCGAGCGATATATTCATATTCATATATCTTTGCGGGTCTATATGTTTTTCGGAACAGCCGAGCGGATAGATCGAGTGGAACTTCGAGTTGGAAATCCATACTGAAACGGATTTTGCGCCTATCTGCCTGGCTAATAATTTTGTGACGCGATCTATAATTTCGTCGGTTTTCTGGCTGGAAATAAGTTCATGTATCTGGATGAGCGTTTCGCCTAACCGCCGTGACTTGACGTTAAGGTCGTTTTTCATTTTAGTGACTAAGTCCATATCTTTTTGCGCTTCGTCAAAATCTTTGCGTTTATCGATCAATTTTTTCATCTGCATTAACTGCGATTTTAAATCTTCGACTACCGAGCGTGAATTGATGTTTTTTTCCCGCAGTTCGGTCGCCACTATTGAAATATAAGAGCCGACGAGAGTAAAAACCGCCATCAATAAAAACGTCGGCCTGAAGTTTATAACTAATCCCATCGCGTAAAATAACATCGCAATAAGGCAGACTGCCAATACGGAGGGAATTGCGATCTGCTTATCGTAAAAAAGTGAGATGGTTATTATAAGCAGCAGATAGGCCGAAAAAAAGAAAAAAGCCGGTATGAACGGCGAAAAAAGGCCGAGGACGGCTATAATTATAAGCGGCGTTACGGCGTATTTAATAAAATCGGCGTCGAAAATTTTTTGAAATATATCGCCGCCCGACTGGCTTGCGGCAGAAGATGCCGTGGCGGAGGCCGCCTGAGTTTTAATCGCTGAAGGGCTTTGAGCGGGCGTGGAATTTTCAGCCGGCGAAGCCGTGGTTGAAACAGCCGCGCCGTCCGGAAAGTTTTTTTTTAGATATGAAGATGCGAGAAGTTTTATGGCCATGCTTTTATCGCGCGCGAGCGTTTCGAGAATTTTTTTTGCGCGCGGCTCCGCGGATTCGGCCAACTCAGCAAGCGCGGCGCGCTTTAAAGTTTCGGTCGGGCCCTGTGCGAGAGATTTTTCTATTTTATCGAAATCGATTGACATTTTAATCCATTTATTTAAATAAAAAACCGCG
This sequence comes from bacterium UBP16_UBA6123, assembly GCA_002423385.1. Taxonomy (GTDB): domain Bacteria; phylum Muiribacteriota; class UBA9980; order UBA9980; family UBA9980; genus UBA9980. Next base: position 4,821 of record DIVV01000183.1, on the reverse strand, counting down.
CTATCGTCCGCTATCGGCGATTCGGCGATAAGATGCCTTTACGCGGTTTTTGTTTTAAATTATTTTAAATTATTTAATGAGTTCCATTTTAGTTTTGAGGTTAACGGTTGTTTTTACTTTCTTAACGGCGGGGCCGAGGTTCGGCGAGTCGTTTTCTATTTCCTGATCCATTTTCATGTCGTTTTCAGTTTCTACCATTACCATCTGGCCTTTTTCAACGTCGAAATATATTTTTCCGCTGCCGGTGGCGTTGATGTTTTTTATTTCGGGACCGACGCTTATTTTTTGTTCGATAACCGCGCATTTGCGGCCTTTGAATTGTCTGATTTCTTTGAGCAGATAGTTAATTTTCATTGGTATCGGTTGTTTGACTTCGGTTGACCATTTTTTGCCTACTTCGATCATGCCTTCGGGAAAACTGATTGAAACTGATATTGGGTCGTAATTTGAATCGTAGGATGTCGCTCCGAGCAGTTCGCCGCGTTTGGTAATTGTCATATAAACCGTATTTCCGACATTTTTAAGGTCTTCAAAAGCGCCGTCGGCATTTTTTGCTTTGCCTGATAATATCTTGGTTTGAATATCGATATTGCCCGATTTATTGTTTACGAATAAAACGTTCTGTTCGACCTGCATTTTAACGTCGACCGGAGCTTCGCCCTTATTTCCCGCTGTTTCCATGATGGTTTTGCCGTTCATGCTTATGTCGTATTTAAATTTATCGCCCATTTTATATTTGTATTCGAGGCTTACTTTTTCCGCGGCAAAAGCGCCCCCGATTGATACGAGCGTGAAAATGAATATTATTAACGCAGCCAGACCGGTCTTATGATTTTTTGAAATTAATGAATACATATTGCCCTCCTGTATAATAATCATAAAGTATTATAGATAATTAATCCTTTTTTGTCAATGAAAAAATTATGTTAAAATGTTTATGTTAAAATATTTATTGGTATTTTAATATTAGAGGCGTACAATAAAGTCTTTCTTAAAAATTATTGGAAGTATATCGATTTTTTTGTTTAATGTTTAATGCTTATTCTTTATTCTGTTATTCAGATATTCTATTTCGGCCAGTATCGTATTATCTGCCTTGACATCGAGAAGTCTTTTGTAATAATATACAGAATCGTCGAGTTTATTTAAATTTTTAAAAATTTTAGCCAGCGCGGCGATGGATGTGACGTCGTATTCATCGATTTCGAGGGCTTTACGGTAGCAGAAGATGGCGCGTTCGTTATCGCTTAAATGCAGCAATACCTTGGCTTTGTCTTTAAGAACGTCGATATCGTCGGGAGCTAATTCCAGTGCTTTTTCAAAGCATTTAAGGGCTTCGAGGAATTTATTTTTTATCGAGGATATCAGCCCCTGCTCGGCGAGCACGACTCCTTTTAAGTACCAGGCGCGCTTATCGTCGGGATTGAATTCGAGAGATTTGTCGAAGTAATAAGTGGCTTCTTTGAAGTTGCCGTATATCTGGTAAATATGTCCCATTTTAAGGAAGGCGAGGCTGTTTTTTGGGTCGATGTCGAGGACTTTTTTATAACATTTGACGGCTTCTTCGTAACGGTTTATTTCGATTAAGGCTATTCCTTTATATTCGAGAACTCCGGTATCTTGAGGGTCGATGTCCAGAGCCATGTTGTAACAGCATATAGCTTCATCGTAGCGCTTAAGGCTGACAAGCGCTATGCCTTTATGAAACATTGCACAGGTGAAGTTTTCGTCTAATGCGAGCGCGTGATTATAACATGCGACAGCCTTATCGAGCTCGCCGGATTCTAAGAGTATATTACCTACTATATAGGCTCTGTCAACGTAATTATCAAAACAAAAATTATCGCCCATAATATCAAGCTCCCGTTTTTACGAATCGAAAAACTTATCGGTCACAACAATTAATCCAGGCAATCACGTTACGCTATTTACAACCATCATGCGACAAAGTTTTGCCGGCAATTCATAAATACTGAATCAGGCGGCTTTTCAAGATTAATTGTTTTATTTAATTAACGGCAGCTTAACTTATATATTTTATCTATTTGTTTGTCAAAAATATTTATTTCCGTTTTTATTTTATCTATAACGGAGAAATTGTCTCTGATTCCTTTTTTCAGCATAGTTTCGAGCTCCGCGACTGTTTTGCTTATTTTTAAAGCTGACAGGCTTAAAGCTTCTTCCTTGAATTTACCTATTATTAATTTCATGAAATTAACATCGTTTTCGTGGGCTGCTTCTTCGATTACATTAATATATCCTCTGGCGTTATTTATAAAATAATGGAGTTGATTGAAAGCTTTTTTATCTAAAGCTGAGAATTTAGCTATAAAACTTTCGCGGTCAAATATTTGAATGCTTTGGCCTTCGTATGAAACTTTTACGGCATTATCTTGATTTTTTGTTTTGTCTAACGAGGCGGGAAGCTCTCTTTGTTTATTTTCACCGCTTAACTCTTTGTTATTTTCTTTACTGTCGCTATCGTGAACGGATTTTTGTTTTTTATAGTTATTTATAACCGCGCAGATAGTTTTTGTAAGTTCTGGCAGGACTATAGGTTTGGCCAGATAAGCGTTCATTCCGGTTGTGTAGCATTGTTCGATATCCGATTTAAGCGCGCTTGCGGTAAGCGCTATGATGGGCGTATCTATATTTTTTTTTCTTAAAATGCCGGTAGCCTCATAGCCGTCCATAACCGGCATACATACGTCCATTAGTATTAAATCGAATTTTTCGGCCGCGGCTTTTTCTACGGCTTCGACTCCGTCGGTGGCTTCGGTGACTTCGCATCCTAATATTTTCAACATTTTAACTCCGAGAGTTAAGTTCATTTCGCTGTCATCGACTATCAGTGTTTTTAATTTCAGCTTTTTCATTTCGGCTTTCCAGTCAATGCTGTCTTCGGGGTTTAGATGAGCCGATCCGGCCGCGGCTTTTTTGAAAGGCAGCGTGAAGCAAAAACAACTTCCTTCATTTTCCCGGCTTATGATATTTATGTCTTCAAATGAGCCCATGAGCTTAACGAGTTTATTGGATATTGCGAGCCCCAGACCTGTGCCGCCGAATTTACGGTTATGCGAGGTCGCGGCCTGAACGAAGGGCGAAAATAATTTTTTCTGATTTTCTTCGCAAATTCCTATTCCTTCGTCGATTATCGATATTTTAATTTCACAGTTTTTATCGTTGTTTTTTACGGCAGCCGCGATTATTTTTATGGATTTACCGATAGGCGTGAATTTAACGGCGTTATTGACTAAATTTAAAATTACCTGTTTGATTCTTGTGATATCGCCGATGAGAGGGGTTTTACAAATTTCGTCAAAATCGGCGGTTATAGTCTGCGATTTTTTTTCAGCCTCGAATTTGATAATGGCTAAAACCTCAAGAATAGCTAATTTTAAATTGAATTCGGTTTCTTCTATTTCGATTTTATTCGCTTCTATCTTGGAAAAATCGAGTATATCGTTGATTAAATTAAGCAGCGTGTCAGCGCACGTTCTAATATTATTTAAATATCCGCTTTTTTGCGACTGAACTGCGGCAGCGGTGGACAGTAATTCGGAAAATCCTATTATTCCGTTAAGCGGCGTTCTAATTTCATGGCTCATATTGGCTATGAAGTGGCTTTTGGCTAAATTGGATTTTTCGGCCGATTCCCGGGCGTCTTTGAGATTATCTTCCATTAAATAACGGTCGGTTTCATCGATAGCGTAGAGCAGATAAATTTCTTCATAGATATTTTTAATGAATATATTAAAAATTTTATCGGAAATTTTCGCTTTTTTTACGCGCGCGATTCCCCCTGGCAGATCGTATTCAAATATATAGCGTACGCCCTCCTGCTGGAATTCGAATAACTCTTCGGTTTTTATGCCGCGTTCGAACAGTTTGATTATATTCATCATCGAGTTTCCGATTTCAAGAAGCGTTCGGCCCGAGTTAATAAAACAGGAATTAGACCGCGTAATTTTACGGCCGGGCGAAATAAGCGCTACCGGATAGGGCAGGCTTTCTAAAATAAGTTCGTTGAAATAAATTTCGGTCTGAAGCTCTTTTTCGCTTTCTTTGCGGTATGTGACATCAGAGAGGCGCATGGTTAAAAAGTCCTCGTCAGCGGAGGTTGAAACCCCTATCCAGAACCAGGTTTCCTTTCCTTCGAGAGCGCCGTTTATTTCGATATTAATTGAAGAACCGCCGTTAAGGGCGTTGATAAGTTTTTCGTTGATTTCATCGGTGAAAATAATATGTTCGATAAGCTCGTTTGAATATCGTACGCCGACGACTATATTAGTTTTATCTAATATTTCAGTCGCCGCCCTGTTATGGAATAAGATGTTAAATCCTTTTACCGTGTCCGGTTTGAGGATTATAACGCCGCCGGGCGAATCGTTTAATATTGAATTGACAAGTTTGTTTTTTAATTTGTCCATAAACAACCTGCGACAAAACAACACGATTGCGATAACAGCCGCCGCATCAGTTTATTTGTCGTTTTTCAAATTTTTTCGTTTCGGTTATTCAATTATGGTTATATGTTAATATTAGTTATCGATTTTATTCAAAAAATTTTCCAGATCGATTGCCTGGTTATTTTTAATTTCCGAGACGGGACTCAGCTCTTCGCTTGCTCCTTTTTTATAGTTGAGCTCATTCATTTTTCTGATAAAATCTTTTATGGAAAAAGGTTTTTGAATGTAATCGTTCATTCCGGCCGCGAGGCATTTTTCTTTTTCGAAGTAAGCCGTAAGAGCCACGACTAATCCTTGATAACCCGCGATTCTAAGCGTTTTTGTGGCTTCTATACCGTCCATTACCGGCATC
>DIVV01000223.1 GCA_002423385.1 bacterium UBP16_UBA6123 | reverse complement strand
AGTGTTTTTTAGCTTAAAAGTATCAATCGAATGTCCGTTATATTTGCTTTTTTTATTATGGATTTATTAAAAATCAGTTTCTTTCAGTCTAAGTTTGGCCGCTATTTCTGATTTGGAAAGCCCAATTTCCAGCATTATTCTGGCTGCTTCAATCTTGCCTTCAATCTTGCCNNTGCCTTCAATCTTGCCTTCAATCTTACCGTCTCTTTTAGCCTCTTCAATCCTTGACGCCTCATCTATCGATGCTTTCCGGCGAAAATCAATAAGCTCTTTAACGTAATTATCGGCGACAGCGTGTCTGTATGCTTCTATGGCCATAACAATTTCCTCCTCATTTTTTAGCGCCTCAGGTATCGGAGCGAGACGGTCCTGATATAGCTCGCTGAATTTCAGCAGGTAAAGCCACTTCTCGAACTTCGTCATCTCTTTGTACGGCTTATCTTTATCGTATTTGATGAGTTCAATATAATGCAGTTCCAGCTTATTCGTAAGTTCAACGCTGCTTTTAACGTTCAGCAGGCGGAATGTATTGTGCAGATCGGGCGTATAGTCAAATAATTTAAAATCAGTTATCGATATGCCTATGGTCGTCGCCAGATCCTGATACCTGCCGCCAGCTTCGAGCTGATCGCCGAATAACCTTGACAGATAATAAACCGTGCGGACTATATAATCCTTCGCCGGCTTAAGCTGGACCTCAATATTATAATGCCGCCCCTGACCGTCAATCGCTTTTATATCCAGTATCGAATATTTTTCTCTTACAGTTTCTTTATCTATGCCCGGATTAAGTATCGTTATATCGACTATCGCGTCCCGGCCGCCGTAGCCGAGTATCGCGTTCAACAGCGACATCAGGATACGCTTATTCTCGTCCTTAGCGAATACTATCTTGAATATGATGTCATTGATTATGCTGTATGTCACCGGCTTTTCCTCACTTCGATTATTAATCGTCGGCTTTCCTTTCGATGATATTTATATTATACCACAACCCGCCGCCTTTTTCAAGTAAAGTAATTTTTGGAATTTAATTTTTATGCCAAATGCTTGCGCAACCTCCGTCGTTACGTTGTAATGCTAAAGATGGCACTTGCTTCCAGTCGGTAAAATGGATTTTAGATCGGCGATGGAAAGGGGGCCGGGATTATCGAAAGAGCCGGCTCTGACCGCGGCGGTAACTGGCGGATAATAAAATAACGGCGCGGCGATGCGCTGTCAAAAATCCGATTCGTTTAAACCGAGCTTTGAGGCTATTTCCGCTTTTGAATGACCGAGTTCGAGCATTATTTTGGCTGATTTGATAAGGCCTTTAGCCTCACCTCTGGCCTCACCTCTGGCCTCACCTTCTGCAATACCTTCCGCTTTACTTTCACGCCTTGCGTTGTCGATTTTAGTCGCTTCGTCTTTGAGCGCTTTATGCCTGAATTCGATATACTATATTTCAAGCGGTTTAATCAATCGGAAAAAAATGCTCCTTCCATATTTGCTTTATTTTTCAAAATGTGGTAAAATATAATCGAGGTGAGCATTATGAATTATTCAGTGTTTATTGATGAGTTCGATAAATTAAGCGAAAAAGAGCAGTTTTCAATACTTGACATGCTTCAAAAGCGTGCCCGCGAAAAACGCCGTGAAAAAATGGTTAAAAATTGCGAACGCGCCGTTAAAGATTTCAAGGCTGGCAAAACATTCAGAGGCGTTGATAATTTATTTAAGGCGATAAAAGGTGATATATGAAATGCCCAACATTGATTGGAATAAAGCGTTCGCCCGGCAATTAAAAAAAATATTAGCTCGACATCCTGAACTTGAAAAAAAATTTCGCGATAAAATAGAGCTGCTTGAACAAAATCCCTGCGCATTAAGCCTGCGCAAACATAAATTAACGGGCAACATGAAAAGCGTCATGTCTATAACGCTCACATACGATTACCGTCTTTTGTTTACTTACGATGAAGAAACCGATACTTATATTTTAGGCGATATTGGCCCTCATGACGATGTTTATTAAACTCGAAAAGTTTCAGCTATAGTCTTATAACGAAAAACTTTCGGCGAGATGGCTTCCCAAAAACACCAGCAGGCGAATAAAGCAATCCCGCAATATGTTAAAGATAAAAAACGTACAGCAGTCAGAGTTTATGAAAAATCCTTATTAGATGCCGGTTTTATTGAATTAGCCCAAACTCAAAAATAATTATTAATATAGGCCCGGGGTTAATATTACATATAAAACGAAAGGCGGCAATAAACCTATGAATATTGAAAATATTAGGAACATAACCAGTGAGCTTAAACAATCTTTAAAATTAATATATGGCGAAAAACTGAAAAATTTAATATTATTTGGTTCTTATGCTCGAGGTGACGCACATAAAAACTCTGATATTGATTTTCTAGCAATTATAGACTCAAAAAACGTTCCTTTTGATCCGGGCAAAGAAATCGATTTAATGAATGATGCTATATACGAAATGGTATTAAAGTATGATATAGCGATCTCGGTAATACCGGTGTCAGAATATCAATACTTAAACTCGCCCAATCCGCTTTTTATAAACGTTAAAAATGAAGGAATAGCGGCATAAACGAAGAATTTAAGATAGAAGTACTTATTAAAAAATCATTAAAAGAACTTCAAACCGCTGAATTATTAATACAAAACGACTTATTTAATGCGGCAGTTTCGAGAACTTACTATGCTATGTTTTATGCAGTTCAAGTTTTATTTATAGAAGAAAATATTAGTCACATCATCGCACCATGGAATGATAACGATTTTTTCAAAACAGTTTGTTAAAACCGGTATATTTTCAGGTGAAATAGGAAAACAGATCAATAAAATTTTTGAAATGAGGCAATCCAGCGATTACAATTTTGATTTTGAAATCACTTTTGATACGGCTATAAATACTTTAAATACTGGCAAAAGTTTTGTTGAAACGCTGTTTACATACATTAAAAACAAAAATTCATAAGTAATTTCTCCACCCTTTATTCCCGCGCTCATGAAACATACCCCGCATATAAGAAACCATAATCCCGTATAAAACACTAAAAGTTACAAGCTATTAGAATGACAGAAAAAGAAGCCGCTTAATCGCTTCCGCCCCTCTTTAAAACATTAATAGTGTAGCATTTTACATTTGCGCCAGATATCCGGACTATAAAGAAAAAATGCGCATCCTTCCGGCATTGTAAACGAAATTATTAATAACGGAATAGAAATTAAAATATAACATCAACAGTATCCCGAACCTGTAATCAGAGCCTCCGGTCTAAGCAAGAGCGCTTTGCGGTATGCGGTCACAGCCATTTCGATTTTACCTCGCTTTTATAAGTGCCTGATGCCGGTTATATTAACCTGTTCACGTTATATTATACCATAATGGTAAGGGTTTATCAACCGAATTTAATTTTTATGCCAAATGCTTGCGCAACCTCCGTCGTTATGTTATAATGCTAATGATGGCACTTGCTTCCGGTCGGCAAAATGGATTTTGGATCGGCGGCGGAAGTTGAAGTATCGGGAGGAACTGAAATGATTGAAATGATTTTTATGGTCGAAGAAGACATAGAAGGCGGTTTTGTAGCAAAAGCCATAAATCAAAGCATTATTACGCAAGCCGACAGCATCGGTGAATTAAAACAGAACATTCTCGATGCGGTCGATTGCCATTTTGACGATCCGGCGGAACGGCCCAAAATAATCAAACTTCACATAGTCAGGGAAGAGGTAATAAAATATGCCTAAAATGCCTCGCGATATTTCCGGCGATGAATTGATAAAAAGACTTGAAATAAGAAAAATAAGACAAAAAAGATAAAAAATAGTGACAATATAGTTGTTCAGAAATGGTGAGATCGTTTGTGATACATATTAATCTATTCATGATACATTATACCATAACGGTAAGGGTTTATCAACCGAATTTAACATCGAATCTAATTTTTACCGATTTCGAGTTTCACTAATTCCGATAGTTCGTCGTCTGAAAGGTTCGCAAGCCAGGACTCACCGGCTTCTAAAGCGCCTTCGGCGAGTTTCTTTTTAGATGCCAGCATCAGGCCTATTTTTTCCTCGAGCGTGCCGGCCGTTATCATGCGGTAAACAATAACTTTATTTATCTGTCCTATGCGGTGCGCCCGGCCGGTTGCCTGGTCTTCGACGGCGGGGTTCCACCACAGATCGTAATGGATGATTTTGCCCGCCGCGGTGAGGTTGATGCCGGTTCCGCCCGCGCGAAGCGATAGGATGAAAACATTTACGGCCGGATCTTTTTGAAATTTTTCGATCATGGCGGCCCGTTCATTTCTGCCGCATTGGCCGTGCAGGAAAATCGCTGATGCGCCTTCTATCTTATTGGCGGCGGTTTCGAGCATTTTGCCCGTCGCGACAAACTGAGTAAAAATGAGACATTTTTCGCCGGCGTTGATTATTTCGGCCAGAATTTCCATGCAGGTCATCATTTTACCCGATTCTTCAGGCGCGGCCGTTGCCGTCGATTTATCATATTGCGCCGGATGGTTGCATACCTGTTTTAATTCCAGCAGCAGTTTTAAAATCAGCCCTTTACGCGCGAACTGGCCGTCCGCCGTTTTGATCGGCGTCATGGCGGCGTCGATGAGTTGTTGATAAAGGATCGCCTGCCGGGGCGTCATAGAACAAAACTCGTCGATTTCAATTTTTTCGGGCAGGTCCGTTATTATATTTTTGTCGGTCTTGAGGCGGCGCAAAATAAAAGGCCGCGTCATTTTTTTGAATTTTTCAACAGTGGCGGCGCAGCCGTTTTTTTCGACGGGCCGGGCGATATGATTGATGAAAGGGCCGCGGCCGCCAAGATATCCTGTATTTAGAAAATCGAATATGCTCCATATATCCAGCAGCCGGTTTTCTATGGGAGTGCCTGTCATGGCGATTTTTATGCCGGCGTCGATTTTTTTTAACGCCTGCGTCTGAACCGCAGCCGGATTTTTGATATTCTGTGCCTCGTCGGCGATGGCGAGCGACCATTTTATATCGAGAAAATCGTTTATATCGTTTCTTAAAATGCCATAAGTCGTAATCAGCAGGTCTATGTTTTTGCGTTTCAGTTCGCGCGCCTGGCCGTGATAAATATCATATTTTAATGAAGGCGCGAATTTTTCGATTTCTTTTGCCCAGTTAGTGGCCAGCGTCGTCGGAACGATGACCAGCGCTTTATTTTTGCCGATAACGCCCTCTTCTTTCAGTTTGAGCATGAGCGCTATGGTCTGTACCGTTTTACCGAGCCCCATGTCATCGGCTAAGAGCGAGCCCATCGATAGTCTGGCGTTTTTATAAAGCCATTCGTAGCCGCGTTTCTGGTATGGACGCAGCCGCGCCGTCAAGCCGGCGGGAAGTTTAACGGGGCCGCCGTCGGAAGTCAGCCTTTCGATTATCTTCGCCGCGCCGCCGGCAAGTTTTAACGGAACCCCTTCGAATTCGCCGGTAAGCGAGGCGCGCATTATTTTTTTGAAATCGCCGGAAGGTTTTACGCCGCTTGTTTTAAGCCGTTTATTTATTTCATCGATATCGCATTTAAAATATTTTCCATTATATTTGATTATGCCGCCGTATTTTTGTGATAGTTTTTCAAATTCGGCGACCGATATGTCAGAATCACCCAAAACTATTCGCCAGTCGAATTTAACCAGTTCGCCGAGAGAAAGATAAGAGGCGCCGCCGTCGGCTGTTTGCGGTTGACTTTTATTCGACGACAACGCTTCTTCTGCCGCTGCTGTTGTTGTTGTTGCCGAGGCCGACGATGACGGTGACGATAGCGACGGCGATGACAAAGACGTCAGTGGAGTCGGTAAAGTCAGTAGCGACTGCTTTTTCGTTTTGTTCGTGTATTTTTTTTCGATTAACGCCAGGTGAATGGTTGGTTCTTCAGGCTCAGCCATTTCAGGCATTTCGATATGCACGCCGAATTTTTTTAATTTAGTAAGCTCGCCGCGGCAAAATTTAAAATATTCCGCCGGCGTGAGCGTGATCGGGCCGGTCGAATCTTCGGTGATAAACCTTGTTAGCATGGGAGCGCCGGCGAATAGCGGCGCGCATATTGAACGGAAATTTCTTGCTGTCGATGCGTCCAGCTCGTCCGGTTTCAGCAATTTGCGGCTGTCCTCGTCTAAAATATCGGCTAAAAGTTTAATTCCAAAGTTTTCGACGCCTTCGCTTATAATAAACGCAGGCCTTATTTTTAACGCGGCGCCGGAATTGTCGTCTTTTAAATTAAATTCCACTATGGCTTCAGGCGGCACGCAGGCGCAGGCCGCCGAAGAAGGAGGCGACAGCATTATTTTCACTACTGGATTATCGGCCGGAAGGTGATTGCGGCCGAGCGCGTCGCGGATGAATGTCGAAATAAAAAAAGAAACGAAGCATTTCAACTGTTCGGCGCTGCATAGCACAGCTCCGTTAAACTCCACCAGCCCGTCCGGTATGGATTCGTTCATTGCCTTCGTTATTTTTTCGACTTCATTCGCGTAAGTCGATGCGAGCCAGCGTACGGTATAAAAATACCCTTTTTCATTGCGCGTACTAATGATTTGCGGATAAAAGGCGCCGTGAATCAGAAGTCTGAGCGCAAAGCGAAAATAATGACATACGGCTTTAACCCGCGGCGCAAGAGTGCTCAACACGCCAACCGGAACGATCCCGACCGAGTTAACTAAAGCCTCGGAATTGTGATAATCGAAACCATAAACTTTTCCATCGATTAAAATATCGCCCGACGGAGAATAATCCATGCCCGCATTTATGTCATATATTCCATCAGGAATCGCTCTATACCCTTTCGCCATTATTACTTTTAAATTCCCGGCGTAAATATTGGCTTCGCGACGGATAAGCGCGTAAAAATTTGAAAACCAGCTTTTTAAATCGAAACCTGGATAAAGTTTTAGTTTATCGGGGAACATAAGCGCGGCGCCGGCCGTCAAATCGGGAATCGACGAATAATCGAAGTAATTCGGACATTTAGATTCTTGCGCCGAAGGCGTTTTTCTTTTTAACGCCGATGCGAGCAGGATTTCGTCGGCAAGAGGTATCGCGGCGGAAGGCCTGGCGGAATTTTCAGGAAAGTTAGCGGTGAAAGCATTTTTGGCGCTCTTTGGTTCGCTGGTCGTATAATTTTGCTGCTTACTTACGGTTTTTTCGGGGCGCCGCGTTTCCATGATATTAAAGAAACGATTTATTGCTTCTTTAATACCGGTTTTATGTCCGGCCGCATCCGGCGTATTTGAAATAATATTTTTATTTTTATGGTCCTGCTTTTGATTTTGCTTATGTTTCTTTTTGTCTTTTATCTTTTTTTTGTTTTTTTTCATTCGCCTCGTTACCTGATTTAACCATAATTTGTTGACGTTGGGGCGCTTTGGTTCGATAAATATTCTTTTATATACTGCTTACAGCCGGTCTTTTAACGCGCGTTAAAAACAATATCAGAAAAACCGCGGCTGTCAAAATGCCTGCCGCGATTGAATAGTTCGGCGGTAATTTAAAACCTTCGGGCGCGATTAGAATGTAAGTCGAACATACGGCCGTCATAAAAACCGCCGGCACGCTCATTATCCAGTGGAACCGGCCGCGGCCGGCTAAGTAAATCGCGCAGGTCCACAGGACTATGACTGAAAGCGCCTGGTTGCACCACGCGAAGTAGCGCCATATTATGTCGAAATTGATTTTAGTGACAAAAAAAGCTATTATAAAAATCGGTATGCTTATCATTAATCTGTTTTTAACGGGTCTCTGGTCGAATTTAAAGTAATCGGCCAAGATCAGACGGGCGGAGCGAAACGCCGTGTCGCCGGTCGTGATCGGACAGGCTACGACGCCGAGAACGGCAAGCACGCCCCCCGCTTTTCCGAGCCAGGAAACGCATATAAGGTTTACGAGCCAGGCCGGATCCATTTTATGGGCTATCATTTCGGCGTTCAACTGCGGCACGCCGCCGAAAAAAGCCATGGCGGCCGCGGCCCATACCAGCGCGATGGCGCCTTCGGCCGTCATGGCGCCATAAAAGACCGGGCGGCCCTGTGTTTCAGAAGTAATGCAGCGGGCCATCATCGGCGACTGAGTGGCGTGGAAGCCTGAGATCGCCCCGCAGGCGACCGTTATAAACAGCATCGGAAAAATAAAAACGGCCGAATTATGAGCGTGCATGTTGTGTAAGTTGGACGCGCTAAGTTCCGGCACAGGCACGGCGCTCCATACTATGTGAAACACCAGGCCGGATGCCATCAATAAAAGCGCCACCGCGAAAAGCGGATAAATTTTTCCGATTATTTTATCGATTGGAAATACCGTCGCGATAACGTAATAAGTAAATATCATGTAAAACCAGAAAATGTTTTCAATGCCGGTCATATTAGTTAAAAGCGCGGCCGGTCCTTTCACGAAAACCACTCCCACAAGGATTGATAGAATTAAAATAAAAATCATGGACATAGTTTTTATTTTATCGCCGAGATAAAAACCTATCACTTCGGTAATGCTCCGCCCGTCGTGCCGCAGCGAAAGCATGCCCGATATGTAATCGTGCGCGCCGCCTATAAAAATAGAGCCGAGAACTATCCATATAAAAACTACCGGGCCGAATAGCGCCCCCATTATTGCCCCGAATATCGGGCCGAGGCCCGCTATATTTAAAAGCTGTATCATAAAAAGCTTCCAGCCGGGAAGCGGAACGTAATCAACGCCATCCAAAAGCCTTTCAGAAGGCATTTTCGCTGAAGGCTCGACGCCGAAAACGCGGGCGCAGAATTTAGAATAAAATAAATAACCTGTGATCAAAGCCGCTAATGAAAATAAGAAAGTAAAAATATGAATTCCTCCCCTGGTAATAATAAACTATATGTTATTTTGCTCCACATAATCAGCGAGCGCCGAAATGAAATTATCGATGTCGGCCGCGTTTATATCGCCCATATTGGCGAGCCTGAAGGTTTTTGACAGGCTTATCTTTCCGGGATAGATGGTGAAGCCGCGCGAGTAAAGATAGTCGTGCATTTTTTTGAAATCGTAATTCGGGCAGTGCGGCTCGTAAACGGTTAAAAGAATTCGCGATTCGTCGGTTTCTTCATGGAAGAGTTTGAAGCCGAGCCTTAGCAGGCCGGCGCGCAGCGTGCGCCAGTTGGATTCGTAGCGGGCGAAACGGGCGGGACCGCCTTCGATAAAATACTCGTCGAGCGCCTGCCTGAGGGCGTAAATGACCTGTACCGGCGGAGTGAAGCGCGTCTCGCCTTTTTGCTCGAAATAGGCGTACTGGTCGTATAAATCAAGATAAAATGAGCGCTTTTCATAGTTTTTGAGCGCTTCGAGCGCTGCCTTTCTGCATATTATAAACGCAGCGCCCGCCATGCCCTGTATGCATTTATTCGAAGTTGACATCATAAAGTCGATATTGAATTCTTTAGCGTCGATCGGGACGCCGGCAAAACTCGAGATTGAATCGAGAATGAAGGTCAGATTATGCTTTTGACACAGCCGGCCTACCTCGCGCGCCGGATTTAATATGCCGGTGGTGGTTTCGTGATGAACCATCGCCACGGTAGAAAGCGCGCCCGCGTTTTCACTCAGTATTTTTTCGATGCGGTCTAAGTCGAGCCGGCCGCCGGCGCCGAAGTTTATTTCGATATAAGGGATTTTATACGCCGCGGCTATTTTTAACATTCGCTCGCCATAGGCGCCGTTTACGATTATCGCGATCCTGCCGCCGGGCGGAACCGCCGAATTGATCGCCGCGTCCATGGCCGCAGTGCCGGAGCCGGCGAAAAGCACCGCCGCGTATTGCGCTTCTGGCGCGTTAACCACCTTTAAGAGGTCGCGGCATACGGATTTGATCAGCCGGTCGAATTCCTCTTCGCGCGGGCATATATCGGGCACGACCATCGCCATTTTGACGGTGTCGCTGGTGGTCGCCGGCCCGGGGTTGAGTAAAATATTCCTCTTAACCTTTATAGTACGCGGTTTTATTTCGCTTCTAAAATAAACGCCGTCGCGCCTTGAAATTTCAGGATAAACCTTGTTTGTGGCCCGCTGTAGATGGTTTTCGTCGTCGATTTCGCACCACGCGTAGTCGTCGATTTTTTTAACCGCGATATCACTTTCCGCCGAAACGCTCACTAAGGCGCTTTCGTAGTCGAGTTTCGGACGGGCGGCGGATTCTTTTTCGTAACAGGCGCACATTAAACGATACGCGTAAAGAGATACTTTAGTTATGCCGACAAGCTCGGCGTCTATTTTATTTAATTCGCCCGCCCGCTTCGACATATTGACCAACCTGTCTTCGCATCCGGTTTCAATATATACTTCGTCGCCCGAGCCTGTGCGGCCGCTTGCCAGGATGATATTTTCGCGCGCGTCGCCAACTAGCTCGTAAAGCCCGCGTTTTTCATATAACAGGTCGGATTCTAACAGTAAAAAGTCTTCGGCGATGTGGCCTTTAAGGTTGTAAAGCGTCGCCATACTGCCGGTAACGGCGTAATCGGGGTTGATAACGCATTTAATCGAGCAGTTAATGTTATCGCCGCCGCCGCTGTTAGTGATGCAACTGCCGGCGTCGCTATTCGTGCCGCTGACTGAGATTTCGTTGGCAGCACCGCCGCCGGCGTCGTTGCTGCCTCTATCGCCGTTGCCGCCGGTCTTGAATGAGGCCGCGAGTTCGTCGTAAAATTCATGCAGATGGCCGGTGCCGATAATTATCGAAGTTATTCCCGCTTCGATAAGCAGTTTTAGCGAACGCTCAATCAGCGGCGTGCCGCCAAGCGGAAGGAATCCCTTCGGCTTTTCGTTGTAACTGCCGCTGAGCCTGCTGCCGAGCCCGGCCGCTAATATAACGGCCGTTTTGATTATCGGTTTTTCTTTCACCGTTACTTTATCCTTATTTTAGCTTTTAATTTACCTATTCAATCGCCTTTAACGCTTCGTCGAAGGCTTTCACCGTTTTTTTAAGGCACATTTCGTCATGCGCGTATGAAATAAAATTGGCCTCGAATTGCGACGGCGCCATATAAACCCCGCGGTCGAGCATCGCATGGTAGAATTTTGAAAAACGCGCGGTGTCGCATTTTTTTGCGCTGTCGGCGTCGCGCGGCGCGGTTTCATTAAAAAATATAGTGAACATAGAGCCCTTGCGGCTGATCGTTATTTTCTCGCCGCGCTTTTTAATTATTTTATTCATTTCCGATTCTAAAAACTCGCCTTTTTCCTCGAGCGCCGCATAAATTTTCGAGCGGCCGCGCGCGAGCGTTCTTAACATGGCAAGACCCGCCGCCACGGCGAGCGGATTCCCCGAGAGCGTTCCGGCCTGATAAACTCCGCCTTCCGGCGCGACGCTGCTCATTATATCGAGCGGGCCGCCGTAGGCGCCGATCGGCAGGCCGCCGCCGATTATCTTTCCGAGCGTTACTATATCAGGCGTTACTTTATAAACCTCGCAGGCGCCGCCTAAGGCGAGCCTGAATCCGGTCATGACCTCGTCGAATATCAATAGCGCGCCGTGTTTAAGGGTTATCTCCCTTAAAAATTCTAAAAACCCGTCCTGCGGCTTGATTAGGCCCATATTGCCGATAACCGGCTCCAGGATGACCGCCGCGATATCGGCGCCGTGCTTTTTAAAGAGCCGCTCAGTGTCGCTTTTATCGTTATAACGGGCCGTGAGAGTGAGTTTCGCCAATTCCGCCGGCACGCCCTGCGAGTTGGGCACGCCGAGAGTCTGCGCGCCCGAGCCGGCCGCTACTAACAGCGAGTCGCAATGGCCGTGGTAGCAGCCGTCGAATTTTAATATCATATCGCGGCCCGTGCGGCCGCGCGCGAGGCGTATAGCGCTCATTACGGCTTCAGTGCCGGAATTGACGAGGCGTATCTTCTGCATCGCCGGATATATTTTTGACACGAGCGTCGCCAGCTCGAATTCGGCCACCGTAGGCGCGCCGAACGAGGCGCCCGATTTAAGCGCCTTCTGCACGGCAAGCCGGACGTTTTTATGCGTGTGGCCGAGGATCATCGGGCCCCACGACATGACGAAATCGATATATTTATTGCCGTCGATATCTTTTATGAACGGACCTTTTGCGCTTTTAATGTAGCGCGGCGCGCCGCCTACCGATAAAAACGCGCGCGCGGGCGAGTTGACGCCGCCCGGGATTACCTGTTTTGCCTTCTGGTGGTATCTTTCGGATAATTTAATCGATTTCATAAAGTTACGCTCCCGTCTTTTATCCAGCGCGCTAATTCATTGGCGTGGTATGTGATTATAAGATCCGCGCCAGCGCGCTTTATCGATGTGAGTGTTTCCATAACCGTCTTTTTTTCGTCGAGCCAGCCGTTTTGCGCGGCCGCCTTCAGCATGGCGTATTCGCCCGATACGTTGTAGGCGCATACCGGCATTTTCGCTTCGGATTTGACGCGGTATATAATGTCAAGATATGCCAGCGCCGGTTTTACCATCACTATGTCCGCGCCTTCCTCGACATCCTGCGATACCTCGCGCAACGCTTCGGCCGCGTTGTGGTAATCCATCTGATAGGTCTTGCGGTCGCCGAATTTAGGCGCGCAGTCGGCCGCGTCGCGGAACGGGCCGTAAAAATTAGAGGCGTATTTGGCCGAATATGCGAGTATCGGAATGTTGGTGAAACTTTCTTCGTCGAGCGACTGCCTTATATATCCAACCCGGCCGTCCATCATATCCGACGGGGCGACCATATCGGCCCCCGCGCGTGCGTGCGCCAGAGCCGTCTGGCCTAAAAGCTCTATGGTCCTGTCGTTATCGACTTCGTCGTTTAAGATGATGCCGCAGTGGCCGTGCGACGTGTATTCGCAAAAGCAGACGTCGGTTATTACGAAAATGCCGGGCACGCCGTCTTTAAGCGCCATAATGGCTTTCGGGATGAGGCCGTTTTCGTCGTAGGCCGCCGAGGCTACTTCGTCTTTTTCGCAGCCGACGCCGAATAATAAAATAGATTTAATCCCGCTGGCGTAAGCGGCTTTTACCTCTTCAATAAGCCGGTCTATCGAAAACTGATATATGCCAGGCATCGATGTGATCGCTTTTTTAATATTTTCGCCCGGAACCACGAAGTATGGCATTATGAGATTTTCCAGACCGAAAGTGGTCTCGCGAACCATGTCGCGTATCGTCTGATTGTTTCTGAGCCTTCTTAAACGAAGCACCGGGTAAAACATATAATCACGCCTTTTCTATAAAATTTTTATATTGCCGATCGTTTATTTTCATCGGGTAAAGGCGGCGCAAAAACTTTCGCGCCCGCCTGAAGCGAATCGTAGCCGCATAAAGTAAATCCGTGTTCATTTATTTTTTTGGTTAATTCCGCCGAGGTGAGCGCTAAAAATTCTTCGTGCCACAGATATTTTTGGAATTCGGCGTCGCAGCCGGCGATATTATTGTATTCATCGGCCGCGCCCGGATGAGTCATTATTTCGCACACCGGCCCGTTTGCGCCGCACGCGTACCCGGAGTCTATCGCCGCGCGCGCGTGCGCCAGAAATTTGAGGAATTTATCGAGCGTCATCGCGCCAGAAAAAAACTGGCCGAAAAAAATATCGGGATATAAAACATTACTTGATGACAGTCTGCGGCCGTACCATTTTTTATATAACGGATTCATATATATTATTTTGATGATATTGCCCGCCGATAACTTTAACGGCCGGTGCAGCTTATAATTAAATACTTCGACAGGGTTTCTCAGTTTGCAAATGCCCGCCTCGCGCATAACCTCGAGGACCGTACCGAGAACGAAAGGGTGCATGTGCAAATGCTGGTGCGAGTCGGCATGCGATATTTTCACGCCGAGCGCCAGCGCTTTTTTGACCTGATTGAGCAGCTCGATTTTTATATGACCGTAATTAATGCGGCCGGTGTGCAGTTTTTTGAAAAAACTGATAAAATTATCCGGAAACATTCCGTTTTCGTCAACAAGCGTCTTTATGCGCGATAAATCGCGCGTAACCGGTCGGCCCGCCACTAATTGAAAATGAATGCCGACGCTAAGCCTCGGACAGCCGCGCGCCAATTCTGCCGCGTAGCCGGCGTATTCGGCGCCCGCAAGCAGCGTGGTTGAAGTGAGCGCGCCTTTCCGGTGCGCGGTTATGATAGCGTCAGAGACGCTTTTAGTAAGGCCGAAATCATCGGCGTTAATTATCAGTTTGATTTTTTTCATATCATTTGAAGTCAGGATTCTATAACTATAAACGCCACGGCGTAATCAGTATCGTGCGATATGCTCACATGCACCGATTTAAGTTGTTTTTCGTCGAATAATCTTTTTGTTTCGCCGTGCAGCTCGATATATGGCCGCCCGTCTTCATGGTGGCATAAAACGAAGTCGTGAAACCTCATCCCCGCCGCCATCGATACGCCAAAGGCTTTTATGAAGGCTTCCTTGACCGCGAAGTTAGCCGCGAAATGCTGCGCCGGATAGGCTTTTGACTCGCAATACCCGTTCTCGCCGCTCGTAAATAATTTGGCGGCGAATCCTTCGCTTCTGGATATGCTGTTTTCGATGCGCGATATTTTGACTATATCGCTTCCGATGCCGTGAATCAAAACTTCCCTCCCGCCGCGTAGCCTGCGCTCGCTTTTTTATCCGTGAGACCGCCGCATGTTTGTGTGTTTCCGGACGTAACTATGCCGCTTATTTGTCGGCTGTTGCGCGATTTCTTGTACTTCGGCTTGTATATACCCTGTGCTCGTATATACGAATTTCATACAGCCTCTTTTATTACGCGATTTATTATATCATAACCCGCCGTGTTTTGCAAGAATGGCGACAAAATGGCATACAAAACAAAACTATTGACTATCGTACTCTTTGTAATAAATATCTGCCGTCCCGCATTACCGGCAGATGTTTCAAGCGTAAACATCAGTTGAGATAAAATGAGTATTGATAGCCCTGCACAAAGTAAAATTGATAAAAAAAATAATAAAGTTGATAAAGACTTGAAATAAGTTGATAAAAGTTCGAGTTAAGTTGATAATAACTTTGAATAAGTTGATAAAAATCTGAAAAAAATTGATAACAACAGAAAAAAACTTGACAAAAGCGTCTAATAAGTTTATAATGAATGTGATATAAATTGATAAAAATTTAAGTTGTGGTGATTTTACTTGACAAAAATCAATTCAGGTGAATTTCAAAATTTTATCGTTAGTAACCTCGAGTGCTATCCGGCTGACATCGTTACTATCGCCGCGCAACATTTTAAAGTATCGAGACAGGCTGTTCATAACCGAATACGCCCGTTAATAAATGCCGGCATCCTCGAAATGCACGGCGTTAAAAAAAATGCGCGGTACAGT
Source organism: bacterium UBP16_UBA6123 (assembly GCA_002423385.1). GTDB lineage: Bacteria > Muiribacteriota > UBA9980 > UBA9980 > UBA9980 > UBA9980. The sequence continues at coordinate 5,370 of DIVV01000223.1, read as the reverse complement.
TTAAAAAACTACGAAAAACATTTTACTTATAACATAATTGACTGCCCCGCGGAAGATATCGTTTTCAGCAAATTCGTCAGGCCGGCCCTTCCCGGTGATATTTCCGAAAACATTCTTCAAATATGCAATTATGGGTTTACAGAGATCTTCAACAATGCGCTCGACCATTCAGAATCACAAAAAATAAGTGTCATAGCCGGCTATAATGCCAGAAATATCAAGTTGTATGTCTTGGATGACGGCGTCGGTATATTCAACAAAATCCAAAAAGCGCTCGATCTGGAAGACCCGAAATTCGCGATTTTAGAGCTGGCCAAGGGTAAATTGACCACTGCGCCGGACAAACACAGCGGCGAAGGCATATTTTTTACATCGCGCGTATTTGACTCTTTTTATATAACCTCCGGATCGCTCATTTTTTTCGGACATCGTGATAAAGACCTCATCATTGACGATAAATCCGAAATCAAAGGGACCGCTGTTACCATGACAATTCATCGCGATTCGAAAACTACCATAAAAAGTGTGTTTGATGAATACACGAGTGACGCTAAAGACGATTATGCCTTTGTGCGAACCGTAATACCTGTAAAATTAATGCAATATGAAGGCGAAGCGCTGATGTCGCGGTCGCAGGCGAAAAGACTGATAATGCGATTTGAACGATTTCGCGAAGTAGTGCTGAATTTCGACGGCGTTAAAACGATAGGGCAGGCTTTCGCCGATGAAATATTCAGAGTTTTTAAAGCGGCCCACCCCGAAGTTAACTTGATGTTAGAAAATGCTGACGACAGTATTTTAAATATGGTTAATTGGGTCAAAAAGTCATCGTTATAAAAGTACCAGGCAGTTTATCGAGGTTTTCAGTTAATTTCGATATCGGAAGGCCGACCGGGGTGACTCAGGCAATAATACTCAAAATAAAGGCTTGAATTCGCGTCGGTATTTTGCTATAATGCTGTATAATGTTACGCGGCAAATTATAGCCCGTAATTATTACCGTAATACTTGTTGGAGGAATTTTTGGACGAACTGATTTTAGAAGTCGATCTCGGGCAGTTCGCAAAGCGTATATCATCGCCAGATGCTAAAGAGCGCATAGAAACTATTGAAAGCGTTCGCGACCTTTCGAGAAAGTCGATTAAAGCTAAAGAAATATTGAGCATGCTCATCTCGGCGCTCGATACGGAGCCCGATGCTCAGATAATATCGCGGCTCACTAAATTAATCGGAAAGCTCGGCGATTCGACCGTTCTCACTCTGCTCAAAAAATATTTATGGCACCCCGACACCCGCGTGGTGGCAAATACCCTCGAAGGACTCGGCCATATATACTCGCTCGACGTTATTCCGATCGTGCTGCCGTTTCTCAATTCCTCCGATAACAGAGTGAAAGCTAACGCCGCGCGCGCGCTGTACGGCCTGAACCCGTCGATGGCGCTTAATAAGCTCAGCGAAATGATCAACTCCGACGAAGTTTTTTTCCGCGATTCGGCGGCTTATATACTGGCTTCCATAGCCGATCCGCCCTGTCAGGAAATGCTTATAGAGCTTATTGTGAACGAAAGCGATATGGAAGTGCTTAAAAAATCCATATCAACCCTGTGCAATAAAGGCGACGAAACCACTATCGATAAAATCAATAAAATCAATCAGCAGTACGCCGATCATCCTAAACTTAAAATTTTTAAAGAAATAATAGAATCGATAGGCCAGCGGCTTAAAGCGCAGCGCGATAACGTTCAAAATATCAATAAAATAAGCGATCTGGTTAAACTTACTGAAATATACAATAACGGCTCTAATAAAGAAAAAGAACAGGTCTGCCTCCGCCTTTTCGATATAGGCGATGAAAGCGCGCTGCCGCTTTTAAAACGCGCCACCAACGACGAAGATAACTCCATTCGCTACGCCGCTAAAAAGGCTATTAATAACATTTTTTGCAAAATATCGCAAAAAAACAGGGCGCCATTATTCGTCCAGCCGTCAGTTCAAAAGCCCGGCCCCGGAGCGTCTTCCGCCGCACCGCCTAAAGCGCACGACATACGCTCGACTCGCCTGCCTGCCGCTAAAAGTGATACGCTCGATTTTTCCGACGTTCTGGATATCGTCGAAAAAAGCGATCCAGCGCCGGTTTCTAAGCCTGGCGACGAAACGCGCGCTCTCGAAGAAATAGATATGGCTTTCCTGGTGCTCGATTTGAGCAATAGTAGCGCGTCTTTAAGGGCCGAGGCCGTTTCAAAATTGCTTTACGCCACGCGCGAGACTAAAGGCGTTAAAGAAGCGGTTAAGTATCTTGTCGAACGCCTGCACGTTGAAAGCGAACCGCAGGTTAAATCGCAAATTTTAAGGGTTATCGGCACGCTGGGAGCTAAATCGGATATCGCCATTCTTAAAAAATACGCCGAAGACGATACCCTCGATTATAGAATACGCGCTAACGCTCTCGAAGGCCTCGGTTTTATAGAAGCGCCCGAAGTGTTCGATATCATAATACCGTTTTTGAAACATTCCGATAACCGCATTAAAGCTAACGCCGTTATCGCCGCCTGGAAAAGAAATTCCGAACTCACCTTTAACGCTATTTCCGATATGATAAAATCCACCAATGTAGCTATGCGCGATTCGGCGGCTTACTGCCTTTTAATGCTTAAATCGCACGACCGTAAAATAATTAATCTGATGTTCGAACTCTTCATCAGAGAGACTACTACCGATATTATTTTAAAATTAACGCAGGGGCTTTCAATCCTCGGCGATGAGCATATACTTCAAGACATGCAAAAGATGCTTCCGAACGCTTCGGCGCTTAAGATTCCTTATATACAGACGATCGTCGATAAGATCAAACAGAAAATAGACAGCCTTAAAGATTTTAACACGCATGAGGCGGCGCGCGAAAAGGCCCACGAAATGAATGATTTCGACGCGCAGTTCGAAGAATACGTCGCCCGCCAGCCGCGCGTCGAAGCCAAAACTGAACGCCGTCCGCTGTCCGCACTTGATTTAAAAAAAGAGGCCGCCGCGCGCGAAGAAGCGTCACCGACCTCTCAACATTACTACGAAAAAGCAGACGGTACGCGCGTACACTTAAAGAGCGCCGAGGCGCATCTGTTCGAATTTAATCATCCGGATGAAAAAGTTCGCCTGAACGCAATTTTAGCCATACAGCGCTATCTGAGCATCGGATTGCCGCACGAAAATTTTAATCAGGTCGAAATGATGCTCACTCTGTCGCTTAACGACGCTTCGCTGCGCGTGCGTAAAGAGGCTTTCGACGCTTATCAACTCATCCAGACCCACCGCGCCGTTATAATTAAAACTAAAAAAGGCCCTGCCGACGGCGGTGAGGCATAAATGAATATCTTAGTATGCGATGATAAATTAGTTATGGTTAAATTCCTTCGGGAATTTTTAGAGAGCGAGGGACATTGCGTTACTACGGCCGCCGACGGCGAGGAAGGCTATAATAAATACCTCGAAATTCAGCCCGACGCGGTTATTACCGATATGAAAATGCCGAAAATCACCGGCATCGAGCTTCTTAAAAAAATAAAGGCGCATAACGCCGAGGCGATAGTTATAACCATGACCGCTTTTGCTACCATCGAATCGGCCATAGAAGCCATGCGCGAAGGCGCTTACGATTATATAATAAAGCCTTTTTCGATCGACCAGATTAAAATAATAATGAATAAGGTCGGCGAGAAAATATCGCTGATCAAAGAAAATAAATATTTAAAATCCCAGCTCCAAACCATATACCGCTTCGATAACCTTATCGGTCAGTCGGGTAAGATGAAGGAGATGTACGAACTTATTTCACGCGTGCTCGATAACCGCGCCACCGTTATGATAACCGGCGAAACCGGCACCGGTAAAGAATTAATTGCCCGCGCCATACACTATAACGGGCCGCGCGCTAACGGGCCGTTTATTAAAGTTAACTGCGCCGCCATCCCCGAAGGACTGCTTGAATCCGAACTGCTCGGCCACGAAAAAGGCTCTTTCACCGGCGCGATAAGTAAAAAAGAAGGCAAATTCGAAATAGCCGACGGCGGCACTATATTTTTAGACGAGATCGGCGAAGTACCGGTCAGTATTCAGGTTAAGCTGCTGCGCGTGCTTCAAAGCCGCGAATTCGAAAGAGTCGGCGGTAATCAAACCATTAAAGTCGATATACGCATTATAGCCGCTACTAATCGCGATCTTACACAGGCGATCGCTGAGGGTCGCTTCCGTACCGATCTGTATTACAGACTCAATGTCGTGCCCATAGCCGTTCCGCCCCTGCGGGAGAGAATCACCGATATATCCATCCTCGTCGAACATTTCGTCAAGAAATTCAGCGAAGAAAACGGGCGGCCCGTTCTTAAAATATCGAAAGAAGCTATGGACGCCTTTATTAAATATAATTGGCCCGGAAACGTCCGCGAGCTCGAAAATATAATCGAAAGAATAGTTATACTCAGTAAAGAAAATACCCTTACCGTTGCCGATCTCCCGCCGCATTTAGTGCCTAAAGAAAATCAACTCGAACAGTTGAGCGTTCCGTCGGTCGGTAAGAATAAAATGACCGAAGTCGTCGATTATATCGAACATAAAATGATCGAAGAAGCCCTCAAAATAACTAACGGCCAGCAGACACAGGCCGCCGAAATACTCGGCATCAACCGCGGTTCGCTTATATATAAAATGAAGAAATTCAATCTGTATAACTTATAGCGCCGTATTTCACAGCACTACAGCTATAAGATTTTCTTAAGACTTTTACAAGACCACACAAGACCGATAAGACCGAAAGACCGATAAGAACGCGATGGGGGAAAAGAAAGGACCAATGGCCCTCTCTTTTCCCCCATGGCCCCCTATTCTCTCCCGGAATATTTTTTTGGTAATCGTCATTCGCTCTGTTATGCCCGAAAACTTCTTTCATGCCGTTTTTCAGTTTTGCCGTCGCGCACGGCGTGCGCGACGGCGTAGCTTTTGCGCGCCACCGGAACTTAATATTTCGGCTCACGGAAATGCTCTGCAGCACATCTATCTTTATTATATTACCGAATTAATTACCACATTGATCTTATTATCTTTATCTTTATCTTTTTCCTTTTCTATTCTCTCACTGTTCTCTGTTCTTTGTTATTCATTGCCTTGAAACTTCTTTCATGCTGGTTTTCAGTTTTGCCGTCGCGCACGGCGTGCGCGACGGCGTAGCTTTTGCGCGCCACCGGAACTTAATATTTCGGCTCACGGAAATGCTCTGCAGCACATCTATTTTTATTATATTACCGAATTAATTACCACATTGATCTTATTATCTGATCAGACCAATAAGAGTCGATGGGCAACGATTTTTACCGTGAGCCGTCC
>DIVV01000199.1 GCA_002423385.1 bacterium UBP16_UBA6123 | reverse complement strand
AAATTACTTCTATTCTTTTTCCATTCTTTTTCTTGATAATTTAATTGAAATCTGGTATAATATTAAAAATTTAATTTTTAACTTAGTTTTAGCTTCTATTCTTTAATCATTGCAAAATTGCGAACGGTTTTTAAATGGTTAAAACCGATAAATTGGGCCTGTCTAAAATCTATATAAAGAGGAGCACCTTAATAAAATGAATGAAAGCAGTAATCTGTCCAAAGAAAAATATGTGGATTGCTTTAATAATGAAAACGACGTGGAATCAATTAAAAAATCTTTTTTATATAATCTTTTATACTTTCTTGCTAAAGACGAATATACCGCTACCGATCTCGACCGCTACCACAGTTTAGCGTACAGCGTGCGTTCGCGTCTTATCGACGGCTGGATCAAAACCCAGCAAACCTATCATTTAAAAAACGTAAAAAGGGTTTATTATCTTTCACTTGAATTCCTTATGGGCCGCACTCTCGGCAACAGTTTGATCAATCTTGGCATTTATGATGATTGTGAAAAAGCCATCAAAGAATTAGGCTATGAAATAAGCAGTCTTCGCGATATGGAACGCGACGCGGGCCTCGGCAACGGCGGCCTTGGAAGACTCGCGGCTTGCTTTTTAGATTCTATGGCGACGCTTAAAATACCGGCGCACGGCTACGGCATCAGATACGAGTATGGAATATTCAACCAGAATATCATTGAAGGTTATCAGATTGAAAAGCCCGATGAATGGCTGATAAGCGGTAATCCCTGGGAAATAGCTCGCCCCGAGTTCGCTATGAAAATAAACTTTTTCGGCCATGTTGAAAACGCGCCCGGCCACGATGGAAAATCACACGCCAGATGGATTCCAGGCGAAGAAATACTCGCCTGGCCTTATGATGTGCCGATACCGGGTTACGGCAACAATACCGTAAACACTCTTCGCCTGTGGGCGGCTAAAGCCTCGGAAGATATCGATCTGGATTATTTCAATCACGGCAGTTATCTGCTTGCCGTCGAAGATAAATTTAAAGCCGAAAATATATCAAAAGTGCTTTATCCGAACGATAATAATTATGAAGGCAAGGAGCTGCGTTTAAAACAGCAATATTTCTTTGTGGCGGCCTCTATTCAGGATATTATAAGGCGTTTCAAGGCGCATAACATAGATTTCAAAGAATTCCCCAATAAAATAGCGATACAACTTAACGACACTCATCCTTCGCTTGCGATACCCGAATTAATGCGTATTTTAATCGATGAAGAAAATCTTAGCTGGAACGAAGCCTGGGATATATGCGTGCGCACTTTCGCCTATACCAATCATACGGTGCTTCCTGAAGCCCTCGAAAAATGGCCGGTTGATATGATCGAAAAGCTTTTACCGCGCCACATGCAAATTATCTACGATATTAATTTTAAATTTCTTCGCCAGGTATCGTTTCGTTATACCGGAAATACCGATAAATTAAAATCTATGTCCATAATCGGCGAAGACGGTGAAAAACACGTTAAAATGCCGAATCTCGCCATAGTAGGCAGTCATTCGATAAACGGCGTAGCGGCGCTTCATACTGAAATACTCAAAAAGAGTATATTCAAAGATTTTTATGAATTCTATCCGGAGCGCTTCAATAATAAGACTAACGGTATTACTCAGCGTCGCTGGCTTAGAAAAGCTAACTCTCATCTTTCAAGATTAATAAGCTCGAAAATTGGCGAAGGCTGGATTTGCGATTTATTTGAGCTTAAAAAACTCGAAAAATATATTAAAGATGAAAAATTCAAAAAAGCCTGGGCCGAAGTGAAACTGCATAATAAAAAGAAATTAGCCGAAGTAATAGAGGCTAAAAACGGTGTTAAAATCAATTTAAATTCATTCTTCGATATACAGGTAAAGCGTATTCATGAATATAAGCGTCAGACGATGCTCGCGCTTTACTGCATACACCTGTATAACACTATCAAGCAGAATCCCGAAGGCGATTTTGTACCGCGCACCGTTATATTCGGCGGAAAGGCGGCGCCAGGATATTATACCGCTAAATTAATAATTAAATTTATAAATTCGATAGCCAGCGTTATTAACAATGATCCCATAGTAGGCGATAAACTTAAAGTAATTTTCCTCGAAAACTACAACGTATCGCTTGCCGAGCGTATAATGCCAGCCTGCGACCTTTCCGAACAGATATCGACGGCGGGCACGGAGGCTTCCGGTACCGGAAATATGAAGTTCGCCCTTAACGGAGCGCTTACCATAGGCACTCTCGACGGCGCCAATATAGAGATAAAAGAAGAAGTCGGCGACGAAAATATTTTTATATTCGGTTTAAAAGAACACGAAGTCAATGAATTACGGCATGGCTACAACCCGCGCGTTTATATCGAGCATTCAAAGGAACTTCGTGATATATTCCATTTAATCGATATAGGTTTCTTCTCGCCTGAAAACCCTAATCTTTTCAGGCCGATATATGATATGTTCTTAAACAGCGATAATTACATGGTATTGGCTGATTTCGACAGTTATATCAAGTGCCAGGAGCGCGTCGCTAAAACCTACCGCGATCAGGATAAATGGATTGAAATGTCGATTTTGAACGTTGCGCGCATTGGCAAATTTTCGAGCGACCGCACCATAGAGCAATATGCTAAAGAAATATGGAACGTGCCTTCGGTTGACGTGCCTGATTGGAAGGATTAATAAAACAGTGGAGAGTTAAGAGTGGAGAGTGGAGAGTGGAGAGTTAAAGGATTTTTGATATTAAAATAAAGCGATGATTACAAAGCGGCGTTTAAAATAGTCAAAAATCAACAACTATCAATTCTCAAATCTCCGTTTTCGTTTTCCACTCTGCACTATGTTCAGAGTATCGATATAAAGATATTATGTATAATAAAAAAGGCTGCCTGATAGTTCAGACGGCCTTTTTTATTTATACGCGTTTTTTGGCGTTAGTAGTTATTTTTTAGTTTCGCAGGTGCAGCCGCATGCACATTCGGTGCAAACGCAGGTGGTCGTGTGAACGATGCCTTCGATGCCCTGAAGTTTGGTCGTTACTAAGTCGCCTAATTCTTTAAGCGATTTTGCGCTTGCGTGAGCGATAATATCGAACGGGCCCGTTACCACGCATACCGATTCGAGTTCTTTAATTTTCTGCATAGCTTTTAATACGTCTTTAACGTATCCAGTTTCAACTTCCATTAAAATATAAGCGCATACTTCCGTCATTTTAAAACCTCCGTAATTTTTATTTTTAGACGTTCCTATTTTAAATTAAACGCGCCGCTATGTCAAGTTTTATTTCGCGCTTTTTATTGAATAAAACGGACAATGTCAAATCTCAGCATTATTCAATTCCTTTTTTAAGTTGCACTCTTTCAAGATGCACTTCAAGATGCACTTCTTCAAGATGCGAACATTTTAACTTAAACTTGATACTCCTTCAAGATGCACTTGACTTATAAAGTTCTTTGTTTTATACTTGCGTGCATATTAACAATTGTCGATGATTAAATGATCAATTTGGTCTTAGTATTTACTGCATAAGTATATTTTAAAAGGCGGTACCACTATGAAACTTCTTATTTCATGTCAGAAGTGCCTCACTGAAGATAAAATAAACGACCTCAATCTGGTAGAGGTCGAAATGTGCGACGAAGGAATATATAAAATGAAATGCGATAAGGGCCATGAAAGCACTATTTTTATTCAGGAACAGAAGTTTGAAATACTTTTTGATCTTGGCGCGATGGCTTTCATGGACGGTTATTACCGCGAAGCGGTGTCAAGTTTTGCTGCTTCGCTGGAGAGATTTTATGAATTTTGCGTTGACGCTATTCTTTCGTCCAAAAACATCGATTATGGGCAGTATATAAAAACCTGGAAAATGGTAGCCTCCCAATCGGAGCGGCAGGTGGGCGCTTTCTATTTTTTATATCTGAATGAATTCGGCGCGGCGCCTGAGCCGCCGGAAAAAAAGCACGTTGAATTTCGCAACAACGTTATACACAAGGGATACATACCTAAAAAAGCCGAAACGCATGAATATGGGGATTATATTCTTAAATACATATATTCCGTAGCGGTCAAAATAAGAAAAAAACACGAATCCGGTATTGAAAAGATAACTGGCAGAAAGCATATCATCGATGGTCCCAAACACCAGTCATATTCGGCTATCAGCATACCGACTATAATTCATATGTCTGCGCCTGATGACAGTTTTGGCAAGATAACTTTTAAGGAATCGCTGAATCGGCTCGATGGTTACAGAGAATTTTTTACGAAGTAATTTTATTTCGTTTTATTAAAGTTTATATATATTACAATACAGTCAATAGGATGATGTTTTGAAGGATATGGCCGCTTTCACGCTTATGCAGGGCGGAATTGTTACTGAATCCGAATAGACATGGCTGGTACTTATATTTTAAAATCGAGTGTTCTAAGGCGGTAGCCGGCCGGCAAAAAAACATCAAATTTAAAATTGACATTTTAAACCGATTCTGATATAATAACTTCTACATTCGGAGAGATGGCTGAGTGGCCGAAA
>DIVV01000226.1 GCA_002423385.1 bacterium UBP16_UBA6123 | reverse complement strand
GACCTACTTTTATGTCGCACACCCGATAAAAGAATATGAAAATTAGACAATATAACTTAACTTGAGTTGAGTTGAGTTGAGTTGAGTTGAGTTAACTTAGCTTAGCTTAGCTTAATACATGTCAGCTTACACATATGTTAACTTATATATGTCAACTTATATCGTTAACTTATATATTGACAATATGCCCTTAACTTGTTAAAATATGGCTATGCTGGAAATTTCATACGAAAATATATTTAAAAAATCTCCGATCGCCTACGCCTTCCACAGAATAATTCTCGATAGCTCCGGAGCGGCCGTTGATTATGAATTTATCGACGCCAACGAAGCTTTCGAAAAAATGACGGGACTCGATCATAGCGCGATCAAAGGAAAAACGGTTCTTGAAATACTGCCGGAAATCAAAAATGACAGCTTCGACTGGATCGGCTGTTACGGCGAAATCGCCGTCAATGGCGGCAATAAAAAATTCGAGCAGTACAGCGAACCTTTTAAAAAATGGTATAACGTCAGCGTATATTCGCCAGAAAAATATTACTTTATAACTCAATTCACCGATATTTCATCTGAAAAAAACGAATTATTCCGGCTGAGCAACTTCTTTTCTCTCAATTTAGACCTGTTATGTATAGCCGACACCGACGGAAATTTCATCAAAGTAAATAAATCCTGGGAAGACGCCCTGGGTTATAAAATCGAAGAGCTTGAAACCCGGAAATTTTTAGACCTTGTTCACCCAGACGACATTGAAGCCACTCTGCATGCCGTTTCTCAGTTGTCCTCCCAGAAAAGAGTCGTCAATTTCATAAACCGTTACCGCTGTAAAGACGGCTCATACAAATTTATCGAATGGCGCTCTCATCCGTCGGGCAAACTCATCTACGCCGCAGCGAGCGATATTACCGACAAAATAAAAGCCATAGAAGAGCTCAAAGAACACGAAAACAGATATAAAACCGTTATCGAAACCTCCGCCAGCGGCTTCTGGACGGTCGATCTGCAGGGACGGTTTCTCGAAGTCAACGACGCCGCCTGCAAACTGTGCGGCTATTCACGCGAAGAAATGCTGTCTCTAAAAATCAGCGATATCGAATCGTCCGAGCAGGCCAGAGAAACTAGAGAGCACATCGAAAAAATCATCGCCGACGGTTATGACCGTTTCGAAACTATTCACCGCGATAAAAAAGGATTCAGATTTAACGTCGAAGTCAGCGCGATGTATGAACCCATAAAACAGGTTATATTAGCTTTTATAACCGATATTACTCTGCGCAAAAACAATGAAGACGAATTAGTAAAACGCGATTCTCTTTTAAACAAATTATCCGAACAGATTCCGGGCGCCATCTATCAATTCAGGCGGTTTAACGACGGTCGGTATTTTATGTCATTCGCAAGCAAAACTTTATTCGATATATTCGGAGTGCGCCCCGATGAAGTATCGGAAGACGCCTCAAAATTATTCGCCTTAGTACACAAAGACGACTATCTCAAACTTATGGAATCTATAATAAACTCCTTTAAAAACCTTAATTTATTGGATGTTGAATTTCGCATAAGCCTTTCAGGCAATATAAAATGGATCAAAACCGCCGCGCGGCCGGAAAGGCTCGCCGACGAAAGCGTAATCTGGCACGGCTATGTATCTGATATAACCGCGGCCAGGCAAACCCGAAGTTTTATCGAAGAACAGGGCAAGCGCTTGAATAACGTCATAGAAGGCACCAACGTCGGCACATGGGAATGGAATATACAGAGCGGGGCGGTTAAGTTCAACGAGCGCTGGGCTAATATTATCGGCTACACGCTCGAAGAATTATCGCCGTTGAGTATCGACACATGGCTTAAATACAGTCATCCCGACGACTTAAAAAAATCGGAAAATGCTCTTAACCTGCATTTTACCGGCGAAACCGATCATTACTCATGCGAATGCCGCATGAAGCATAAAAACGGCGAATGGATCTGGGTTTTAGACCGCGGCCGCGTCTTCGAATGGACCGCCGATAAAAAACCGCTTTTAATGTACGGCACTCACTCGGATATCAGTGAAAGTAAAAAGTTAGTAAACGAGCTAAAGTCGAAAGAAAAAATGTTATCTGCCATAGCAGAGGCTACGGCAGAATTACTCACAAACACCGACTCCCTTTCCGCTATTTCAAAAGGCATAGACTACATAGGCTCTGCCGCTAATGCCGGCAGAATTTCCGTCTATAAAAATAATTTCAACGAAAACGGCGTCTCCACATCATGCTGCCGTATAATCGAATGGCGGCCAGAAAGCGGAGTTTTACGCGACTCCGCCATTCAATCCAAAAATATTTGCTTCGATTCACTCGGCGATATTATCGAAGATATCGAAAAAATGGGCGTTTACAATTCACACACACGTTTAATTGAAAACAGCTCATTTAGAAGTAGTTTAGAAAATAACGGAATTAAATCGGTTTTAATGCTGCCAGTATTTGTCGGCGAAAAATTCTGGGGTTTTATTGAATTCGGAGAAAAAAAATATGAGCGCGAATTTTCCGGCACCGAACATTCGATTTTATCGGCTTTTTGCGCATCCGCGGCAAAAGCTATAGAAAGAAAAGCCATTGAAGAAGAACTCAAAAAATCAAAAGAGATGGCTGAAGCGGCCAATATCGCCAAAAGCCAATTTTTAGCCAATATGAGCCATGAAATAAGAACTCCGCTTAACGGCGTCATAGGCTTCAGCGACCTGCTTATTAAAACCAGGCTTGACGAAACGCAAAGCCAGTACATGAAAAACGTTTACAGCTCGGCCAATTCACTCTTAGACCTCATAAACGATATACTCGATTTTTCCAAAATAGAAGCCGGAAAATTAGAACTGGAATATAAAAATACCGGCATATTAAACCTGTGCGAAACCGCCATGGATATAGTAAAATACCAGGCCGACCACAAAAGGCTGGAATTGTTATTAAATATTTCGCCTCAGCTTCCGCGAATCGTTTTAACCGACGAGATTCGATTAAGGCAGGTTTTAGCTAATCTACTCGGCAACGCCGTCAAATTCACCGAAACCGGCGAAGTGGAGCTGATAGTAAGGCCACTGGACTTTAAGCGCGAAAATAAAAAAACGACAGTCGAATTCATAGTTCGCGACACCGGTATAGGCATCTCCGAAGAACAAAGTAAAAACCTATTCAAATCGTTTTCACAGGCTGATGCCTCGACTACCCGAAAATATGGCGGCAGCGGATTAGGCCTTGTTATAGCTAATAAAATCCTTGAAAAAATGGGCGAGAAACTTAAATTAAAAAGCGAACCTCAAAAGGGAAGCGAATTTTCATTCAAGCTCGAAATGGAATACGATCCCGAATCTGTAAATATTTACCCGCCGGATAAACTGGTAAAAATTAAAAAAGCGCTCATAATCGATGATAATGAAAACAACATTTTAATTCTAAAAGATATGCTCAAATTCAGGGGCGTCGAGGCCAAAACCGCCTCAAACGGAATAAAAGCCCTTCAGTTAGTGGATAAAATCAATGATTTCGACCTCATAATCTCCGATTATAACATGCCTTACATGAATGGAGTCGAAGTAATAGAAAAAATCAGCGATATTTTAAAATCCAGACACGCTCAACTGCCTGTAATTTTATTACACAGCTCATCTGAAAGCGGCGAAATAATCGCCGGGTACCCCAAAATAAATATAACCGCCAAACTTGTCAAACCCGTAAAAATGCTTGAACTGTTCGCATTATTAAACAAGTTGGAAACCGGCGTGTCAGATGATTTAATCTCAGAAATCGCCACGGATAAAAAAACGAGCGGAAAAATACATTTACCGGCGGCCGGATATTCGATTTTAATAGCCGAAGACAACGAAATAAATATTATGCTCGCCAGAGCCATTATATCGACGGTACTTCCGGGAATTTCGGTTATAGAAGCGCGCGACGGCAACCAGGCTGTAGCGCTTTTTAAAAAATTCAACCCTGAACTTGTTTTAATGGATATACAAATGCCCGAAAAAGACGGCTATGAAGCCGCCAGAGAAATACGCAGGCTGGAGGAAGCCGCGCGCAGCCCCAAACGCTCGATATTAATAGCATTGACCGGCGGCACGGTTCTCGGTGAAAAACAACGATGCCTCGCCGCCGGGCTCGATGATTATATAGCCAAACCCGTCGTGGCTGATAAAATATCGGCGTTATTCAATAAATGGCTGAGCGTAAGCGCAAAAGAGTCATCTACAAGTAACGATGACAAAAACTTGATTTCCGGCTCGAGCCATTTTAACTACAACGAGCTTTTAGCAAGACTTTCCGGCGACAAAGCGCTCATAAAAAGCATTATGCAAACGGCCGTCACAAATATCGATGAAAATATTACCGCTATCCAAAATACTTTCAAAAATAAAAATTTGACGGCCTGCAAAGCGGCGGCGCATTCTCTAAAGGGCGCGGCGCTGAATTTATGCCTCGACCGTCTCGCGACAATAGCCAAAAAAATTGAAAAAAGCTCATTTATCGAAGATAAGCTATTTCATCGAATTATTTCAGAACTAATAATCGAATTCGAAGATATAAAAAAAGAACTCGATAAATATGGTTTAAAATATAAATACTAAAATAAATTAAAGAAAATTAGAGAAAATTAAAGAGAAAATATTGCAAATTTCCAATTATTGTGGTAGAATGGACAATAGAATGGGTTTATTGTTTTTAAAATTAATGTCATTAACGGACCGTTAAGGTTTAAAGGCAGTGGTCGTTATGTTAAGCGTCGAAAATAAAAACGACGGCGTTATGCGTTCATATTCCGGGCACGGCATGATTGAAAAACATCCTGCTGGTTTGACTATTGCCGGAGTTATGGGCCACGAACTCGGCCATGTAAACGAAGCTAAAAATCTCGCGCTTGCCGGCGGAGGCGAAGTAATATCTCAAAACATACAGATTAACGTCGAATTTGACGGTTCGCGTCTGGTAGCCACTTCGGGACGGGCCACGACGATCACCGCGCGTGTCGACGCCGCGTCAAGCTATAAAAACACCATGACTAACTACGAGCTTGAAAAGAGCTTAAGCGCATCGGCCGGGCAGCCCATTAAAAACATTTCACAATTAAAGCAGCCGGACTCCGCATCGCAACACTCATCCGGCTCCACCGAAGAGGCGGCCGACTTTAAAGCTGTCGAATTATCCTCCATCCTCTCTCAACAAAAACAAAAATTAGAAAGTAAAATTCAGCAGCTCAGCGTTTCACAGGCAGCGGGCTTTAATTCAAACATAGAAGCGCCGGCGCCGTTGCAATTATCCGCTGTTTCCGATAAAAACGACGGTTCGGACTCGCCGGAAGAAACTTTTTCGCCAAACGGCGGCTCGCAAGAGCCTACCACGGCCGTTCCCGAAAACGCCCAGCGCCGCCAGGCGACCGAAAAGCTCGTGCGCATAAGAGAACAAATCGCCAAAATAGATAATATCATCGCCTCTTTAAAAATAGCCAGAAGCGTTAAAATGCTCGATAATATTCTTCAGGCAGTAGCCGGCGCGAGCGCCACGGCAGCCGATATAAGCTCAACCGCATCCGCCGATGGAACCCGGCAGTCTTTAAATTCGGCGGTATCTTACGCGGGAGGACCGGTCAACCGCAAATCGGCCATCGAAAATATGATAAGTATCATAGAAGAATCTTTAAGAGGAATGGTAATAAATCTCAGCGCTTAAATCCGAATAAATAATTGATTGATTGATTGATAAGTTAGTTAGTTAGTTGGTTGGTTGGTTGATTAGTTGATTAGTTGATTATAAAAAATAAATAAAATGGCAGGGGGGTACTTTTTATAGAAAGCCCCCCCTGCCATTTATTTTATCAAAGCGATCACGCGGTATTTTCTATAAGTTATTTTCGATAACCTGTTTCATATTGAAATCTTCGATGCGCAGGTAATAATCGGCGCATTGAAGAAGCGCTTCCATAGGCGCCATTCCTATCAATTCCGAACCGACCACGTTTACGCCGTAGCGTGCGGCTTCGACACGGACGGCTTCAAAAACTCTGAATATAGGAGTTTTTTTGTAATTGACTAAATTCATGGATACCTGAACTATTCCGCGGCCGCTAAGCTCGACGCCCATGCCTTTAACGTTTACGAACCCGCCGGAAGAGCCCCTGACGGCCCGCGCTATCTTATCGGCTATTTTAATATCGCTCGTGGCTAAGTTTACATTAAAAGCGATCAAATACTCACGCGCGCCGAAAACCGAGGCGCCCGCTGAAGGATGAACTTCTACGGGACCGAAATCCGGCTTCCATTTAGGATCTTTAATTTTTTCAAACATTCCTTCATATTCGCCTTTTCTGATATTAGCGAGGTTCTGCCTGTCAGGCGAAGCCGCGGCCGCCTCATATAAGAAAATAGGAAGATTATACTTCGCAGATATGGTTTTAGCGGTTTCTTTAGCCAGCTCGATACATTCGTTCATAGTCGCGTTTCTTACCGGTATAAACGGCACGACGTCAACCGCTCCCATGCGTGGATGCTCGCCTTTATGCTTTCTGAGATCTATTTTATCAACCGCTATTTCAAACGCCCTGTAAAGGCATTCCTTGAGCGGTTCGGGCTCGCCTATGGCCGTTACGACGGTACGGTTGTGATCTTTATCTGGTTTCACGTCTAAAAGTTTTACTTCATTAACGTTTTTGAAACAATCCGCTATCTTAGCGATAAGCGCTTCGTCGCGGCCTTCTGAAAAATTCGGCACGGTTTCAATAATCTTGTTCATCGATAAACACACCTTTCTTTTGATTTCAGCTTTGAATTAAGCTTTAATTAATTTAATAGTAAAGTAAAAATTGCTCCCGGAACCGGGCCGGCTTTCAAGATTAATTCGTACGCCGCCCATTAATTTAACCAGATGATTGGCTATTGAAAGACCGAGGCCGGTTCCGCCATATTTTCTGGTAGTCGAATTATCGCCCTGAACGAAGGGCATAAATATTTCTTCCTGCTTATCCTCGCTAATACCCGTGCCGGAATCTTTAACATATATTTTAACGCAGATATCTTGCGGCGTTTCGCTTACAATCTCCGCGCCGATTTCAATAAAACCGCTCGAAGTAAATTTAATGGCGTTTCCCGTCAAATTCAAAACGATTTGTTTCAAACGGGTTTCATCGCCGATAACCTTTAAATCTACAAGAGACTGGTCTATCCGGGAGCTGAATTCAAGTTTTTTTTCATTCGCTATAAAGCCGGCATAACCGATAACTTCATTAAAAGCCGCGGCCACTTTGAATTCTGAATTCTTCAACAGCAGATCGTTTTCTTCGATGCTTACGTAATCGATGATATCATTGACGGTCGAAACTAATATATGGCCGCTGAGCTTGATCCTGTTAACGAACTCGCGCGGCTCGCCTTCAGCGAGCATTTCTGAAAGCATGTCCGTATAGCCTATAATACATGTTATCGGCGTTCTTAATTCGTGACCGATATTTCCGATAAAATCGCTCTTAGCTCTGGCGGCCGTGTCTAAATCTTTAATAAGTTTGGTCATTTTCGCGCCTGAAGCCTCGATATTATCGAGCATGAGATTTATTTCTCCGGCAAGCATGGAAATTTCATCTTTGCCTTCAGCCGTAACGCGCTGCTTATCTTTATTATCGAGTTTAACGCCGCCTACCTCCCGGCTTAATTTAACTATGCGGTCGGCGAAAAACCTGTTTATAAGAAAAGAGGTTATAATAAAAAAAACCGTGCTTGTTATCAAAAGAGCCGCCGAGAAATATTTAAGAGCTATGGTAGACTGCTGATATATTTTTCGCATCTCTTCAAATTTAATCATAAACAAAGGTTTATCATTCGCATCATTAAACAAAATATTACAAATCAATAAATCAAAAGTTAATGTTTTATGAAGGGAATATTTCACGCCCGAGCCAATCGGTTCGGTTGAAACTTCAGAAGTTAGTAAATCGTCTTTTATTTTACTGTACGATAGATTAAGAGCCGTTAATTTATTTATTTTTTCAATATCGCCGTCATCGATAAAATGGCCGTATATCAAAAAACCGCGGGCCGGGCCAGCGCCTTTGCTTGTAAGAACCAGATTCGAAGCCACCATAACCGGCTGTGAATCGACAGAAAACAGTACCGCCGTTTCGGTTTTTTTATTTTTAGAAGAAAGAATATCAGCTATTTCCAATATTCTTTTTCTAAACGAACCGGGCGCCTGTTTAATTTTTTTTTCTCCGTGATCGAAAAAACAATCCAGAAGTATTTCATTTGAAGAATTTACGAAAAATAAAAAATCTAATTTCAATAAGTACATCGATTCGTAACTTATATTCGAATCGACATAGCGTTGATTTTTATCGAGCATAAAATCGTAGGTGTCATCCCATACCGCCCAATCATTCATTTTATTTGAATAATCTTCGCATATTTGAACGAACGAACGGATAACGCCGTTGATTTTAGTTTCCGTGTTATGATTTTCAATTTCAAGATAACTTTTAATCATAACTCCTGAAACCGCTAAATAAAGCACTGTGATCGTAAAAACAAGCGTTACGAGCACTATCGAAAGAAGTTTAACTCTTATGTTCATAATAAATCAACCCTGTCTAATCTATGAAAACTTTTTATTAGAAAGCCTGTTGGTTATCTTATAGAGTTTTAGTAAGTAAGGCCGGGTATTTTTACTCCGCTTTTTTTAGCGAATTCGACCGCTTCTTCATAACCTGCATCAGCGTGCCGAACCACGCCCATGCCGGGATCGGAGGTGAGCACGCGTTGAAGTCGTTCGGCCATCATATCGCTGCCGTCGGCTACTATTACCATTCCGGCGTGAATTGAATAGCCCATTCCAACGCCGCCGCCATGGTGTACCGATACCCACGAAGCGCCGTTAACGGCGTTGATTAACGCGTTTAATATCGGCCAGTCGGCAACCGCGTCCGAACCGTCTTTCATGGCTTCGGTCTCACGGTTCGGCGAAGCGACTGAACCGGAATCGAGATGATCACGGCCGATAACTATGGGCGCCGAAAGTTCGCCCGTTTTAACCATTTCATTTATGATTCCGCCGAAGCGGGCGCGTTCGCCATAACCGAGCCAGCAAATACGCGCCGGCAGCCCCTGAAATTGAACTCTTTTACGGGCCATTTCAATCCAGTTGCATAGATGCTTGTTATAGGAAAATTCCCGGAGTATAACTTCGTCGGTTTTATATATGTCCTGCGGATCGCCCGAGAGCGCGACCCATCTGAAAGGGCCCTTGCCTTCACAAAACAGCGGCCTGATATAGGCCGGAACGAAACCCGGGAAATCGAAAGCATTACTCACGCCGCGTTTTTGCGCCTGGGCGCGGATATTATTGCCGTAATCAAAAGTTATTGAACCCATTTTTTGAAGTTCGAGCATGGCGCGAACGTGAACCGCCATCGACTCCATCGACAAATCGATATATTTATCGGGATCGTTTTTTCTTAATTCGAGAGCTTCGGCATAACTAAGCTGAAAAGGAACATAACCGTTCAATTCATCGTGCGCCGAAGTCTGATCGGTCAAAACATCTGGAATGAACCCCATTTTAATAAATCGTGGAAGAATATCGGCCGCGTTTCCGAGAAGCGCTACTGATTTAGCTATTTTATTGTTTTTATACTCGGTAACACGCTTAACCGCTTCTTCGAGGTTGTCGGTCATTTCGTCGCAATATCCGGTTTTAAGGCGTTTTTCTATACGCGATCTATCGACGTCGATACCTAAAAATGCGGCGCCAGCCATAGTGGCCGCTAAAGGCTGAGCGCCGCCCATGCCGCCGAGACCGGCCGTGACGACGATTTTGCCTGAAAGGTCGCCGCCGAAATGTTTTTTAGCGAGCGCGACGAACGTTTCGTAGGTGCCCTGCAATATTCCCTGCGTGCCGATATAAATCCAGGAACCCGCGGTCATCTGACCATACATCATAAGGCCTTTAGCGTCGAGCTCCCTGAAATTTTGCCAGTCGGCCCATTTAGGAACGAGCATCGAATTAACCAAAATAGCTCGAGGCGCGCCTGCGTGGCTTTTAAAAACGGCGACCGGCTTGCCTGATTGTATAAGCATTGTTTCATCGCCTTCGAGTTTTTTTATGGTGTTAACTATATTTTCGTATGCAGCCCAGTTACGAGCGGCTTTTCCGAGACCGCCATAAACTATTAAATTATCCGGATCTTCGGCTACTTCATAATCTAAATTATTAGAAAGCATCCTTAATATAGCTTCCTGCTGCCAGCCCTTGCACGATATCGAATTTCCGCGGGCTGCTTTTATATTTTTAATCACTTATACCATCTCCCCTGAATCATAATGTAAATTCGTTATGATTATATCACAATCAAACTGCTAGTGTCAAATACAATCCTGTCAATCCTGTCATTAATTATTTCCGCTAAAAATACGCGAAGAAGAAAATTTAGCGAAAAATGTAAAAAAGAAATAAGGGAGATACCTTAACGATAAAGAAGCGGAAGAATTGAAAATAAATAGAAAAGTATTGATTTTATGGTTTTATTCTGGTAAAATTAAACCGCACAATAATTTTAAAGGAGAAAATATGTCAATTAATAAAAGCGGTTCAACTTTAAAAACAACAGTCAAAAATAAAACGACAGTCAAAAATAAAACGACAGTCAAAGTTACGGCCGAAAAAAAAGCCGTTAAAAAATATTTATCGGGTAAAGTAATAAACCCTTCACCCATACAGGCCGATATCACAGTCCGTGAATTGATCGACGAACATTTTTTAGCTTATAACGCCGGCCGCGTTAGAGAAGCCTGTCATCTGTTCACAAAAAAAATGCTTAAAGACGACGTAGTGGTCGGCATGACATTAACTGGCGCGCTTACTCCAGCCGGCCTCGGCAAATCGGCCATTATCCCTTTAATTAAAGCGGGTTTCGTCGATTTTATTATATCTACCGGCGCAAACCTTTATCATGACGCTCACTTCGGCCTGGGCTTAAAACTGCATCAGGGCTCGCCCTTCGTCGATGACACGAGATTAAGAAACGAACAGGTAGTACGCATTTATGATATTCTTTTCGATTATACCGTCCTTTTAGACACAGACTCGTTTTTCAGGCAGGTGATCGGCGAAAAGGAATTCCAGCGCGAAATGTCAACCGCCGTTTTCCATAACAAGATCGGCAAATATTTAGCGGCGCGCGAAACCTTATTAAAAATACCCGATTCTTCGATACTATCGGTGGCCTATAAATGCGGCGTGCCCATATACACTTCATCGCCCGGCGATTCTTCGATAGGCATGAATTTTGCCGCGCTCGCCCTCGAAGGCAATAAGATGAAATTCGATATAGCGGCCGATATCAACGAAACCGCGGCGATAGTTCTCAACGCCAAACGCCGGGTGGGCAAAAGCGCGATCTTTATCCTCGGAGGAGGCTCGCCTAAAAACTTCGCCCTGCAGACGGAACCGCAAATACAGGAAGTCCTGGGCATCGATGAAAAAGGACATGACTATTTCCTTCAGGTAACCGACGCGCGTCCCGATACCGGCGGACTTTCCGGCGCCACTCCTTCAGAAGCCGTTTCGTGGGGAAAAGTCGATCCCGAACAACTGCCGAACACGGTAGTAGCTTATCTCGATTCTACCGTGGCGCTTCCGCTTATATGCTCTTACGCGCTTACGACCGTTAAGCCTAAAAAATTAAAAAGACTCTATGACAGCCTCGATACATTCGTCGGCGATTTAAAAAAAGAATATTTGAAAGTTAAAAAATCAGGACGGCGCTAAAATAAATGAGTCCGCTCCAGAAAGTCAAAAAATGGCAAAAATATGCCTGAAAACTATTGAAAAATCGTTGCCTAAATTCAAAAAATCGACTATTTGGAATGGACTCATAAATAAAATCCGCATCCCGGCGGCATCAAGTTATAATTTATAAGCAGGTGATATTTTTGAGTATATTAACCCGGGACGAAATATTAAAGGCCATAGACAGGGGCGAAATTAAAATCGAACCTTTTACGCCTGAAGCCATAGGCCCGGCTTCCGTAGATTTAAGATTAGACCGTAAATTCAGGGTGTTTAAAAAACTGCACAAAGTTTATAACGTTGTAGAAGAGGCCAATTACGAAGAAGTGACCGATTACCTCGAAGTTGACGATAAGTTTCTTCTGCTGCCGGGCGAATCGGTGCTCGGCATCACTACCGAAAAAATATCGCTCGCCCCTGATATATGCGGCTGGCTCGAAGGCCGTTCACGCTTTGCGCGCATAGGCCTGGCCGTACACGTTACAGCAGGCTTCATGCAGCCCGGCATATCCAATCAACAGGTGCTCGAAATAAACAACTCGTCGCCGATCGCCATGGCTTTATTTCCCGGCACCTTCATCTGCCAGTTCATATTTCAACGATGCATCGGAAGCGCCGTGTACAAAGGCCGTTTCGCTACACAGTACAAGCCCTGATAAACTCAGGCCACGAATGCCATGCAAAAAATAAAGTAAAAATAAGTAAGCAAAAATAAAAACCGCCGTGATCTGGCGGTTTTTATATTAATAATTAAAGTTAAACTAAATTTTATATTTAGAGCGCCTGAACTAAACGCCCGTATCTAAAAGCGTAGAAGCGGCAGACAGGTTCATATTATTTTTATAAGCATTTATATTTTGAGGAGAATTAATTAAATTAATTCCTGAAGTTAAAGGATTTGCCTGTAATGCGCTTTGAAAACCATCCGCGGGAGCAAGGCTGGCGAAAGTGCTCCTCGAATAAGCGCCATTGGTAGAACTAAAAATATTTGTATTGTAAGAAACCGTGACTTCTTCTTCCGAAGCCGCCGCCATGGATTCTTCTTCAGCCGCTTCGTCCACGGCTTCAAGCCGCTGTTTTAAATAATCGTTAATTTCACCCAAACTACCTTTGGATTCGATGTTTTCAGCTATATCAGCCAGCATGCCGGCCTTTTGTTCGACACCAAATCCGCTCAAATTAGAAGTAGTTTCCCATAATTTATTTAAATTATTCAGGGCGCTGGTCTGAGAACCTTTACTAGCGCCGTCAGATACTCCCGCCGACATGATTTTCTGAGCGGAATTAATAAAACTGCCTGCCGTTTCAACGCCGAAAGACTGAAGCGACGCCTGCGCCTGATTTATGGATTTAGAAGTAAGAGCCGCACCTGACGACGAAGTTAACTGGCTGAGGCTGGTTACCATCAAACTCATATCAGTGTATGTTTTTAAATTGCCGGTTTCAGCCATAGCGACTCCGAAGCCTAGAAAACTACCCAACGCGCCGGAAGTGGAATTGGAGCTGGAACTAAAGTTAGAAACAAGACTCGTTAATGCACTTCTGAATATGGCGGCGTTTTCTGAGCCGGTTGATTTGATCTGGCCGTGAAGCGACGATGCGGTTTGAGCGGCCGAACTCACGACGGCCGAATCATATTTAACCGCGGCCGCAGACACATTATTGTTACCGTTAGCGCTAACGCTTGCATTCGTACTCGCGGCAACTTCACTGGCGCCGACGGCAACGGCATCGGTAGTGTTAACGGCTTGTGACCGTGAAGCCTCGCCATTCCGCCATCTATTAGTGGCGCCGAAATTATTGGCGATATATTTAAAAATATCTGATAGATTAGTTACTGAAGCCATAACACACCCCGCTTTCCTTACCGGTTTATTCATAGAAAACAAAATGCGAATAACGCATTCTGCAAGCTACCTATTCTCATCTTACTATATATTTTCATCTGTGTCAAGTTTTTTCGGAATGTCAACCGATTTTTCTTAGTTTCTGTACCGGTTACCTTCTTGAGTGAGAATAAGGGGATAAAAATAAAAATCAATGTAAAAAAATCTTGACTTTATCGCCGCATTGTGGTAAAATAATACATATCAAAAAAAGCCTGGAGAGATGTTCGAGTGGCTTAAGAAGCACGTCTGGAAAGCGTGTGTGCTGTAACAGGTACCGTGGGTTCAAATCCCACTCTCTCCGTTTTATTTTCAGCCGGATTTCCGTCAGGTGATTTTTTTTGTCGCCACCGGGCCGGCTGTTTCTGAAAAATAAATATTGGGTGAGGGTTGGGTCCTGTGCGGCGAAGTCTTACGAACCCCGCCAGGCCTTGACAGGAGCAACGGTAAGTAGCGCATTTCGGGTGCCACGGGGGAACTCAGCCCTTGCCCTCTATATTTTTTTCAGCAAAGCAGGTTAAGGAGCTTATAACAATGCCCGTTAACTTAAATCAGCACAATGACGCGCCGGCTGAAGCGGCGGGCGGCGAAAACAAAACTAAAGAAGTTTTTTACCGTAAATACAGATTTTCATCTTTCAGCAATATGTGCGGCCAGCAGCAGGTCGCTTCTTTTTTTATCAACACGATTAAATACGATAAAATATCGCACGCTTACTTATTCTCCGGCCCGCGCGGCACCGGAAAAACCTCTATGGCAAGGCTTTTTGCCAAAATACTTAACTGCACCGATAAAACTTCTTACGAACCCTGCGGCCTATGCAATAACTGCGTCGAATTCGAAAGAGGCTCCGCTGTCGATATAATCGAAATGGACGCCGCGTCCAACCGTAAAATCGACGACATCCGCGCTCTTCGCGACGACGTGGCCTTCATGCCTATAAACGGCCGCTATAAAATATTCATTCTCGATGAAGCACACATGCTCACCACCGAGGCGGCCAACGCGTTTTTAAAAACGCTCGAAGAACCTCCGCCATACGTAATTTTCATTCTCGCAACCACCGAACATCATAAAATTCCGGCCACTATCCTTTCACGCTGCCAGCTCGTCAAATTTTCAAGAATAGCCGTGACCGATATCGTCAAGCGTCTCGAATTCGTCGTTAACGAAGAAAACGAAGAGCGCGCCGACGGGCAAAAAATTATATGCGAACGCCCCGCCCTTTTTTTAATAGCAAAAAAAGCAGCCGGCGGCATGCGTGACGCGCTTTCACTCCTTGAATACGTCATAGCCCTCAGCTACGGCGAAAAAATAAGCAGCGAATTAGTCGAACGAATATTAGGCATGCACTCGACCGGTCAGATAAAAAACTTCATCGAAAGCATCTACTCAAAAAAAGCCGAAACCGGCCTTGAAATAATTAAAAAAAATTACGAAGCCGGCAACGAGCTTTTATCATTTTTAGAAAGCGTCAACTCCTACATCAGCTCGTTACTGCTCATAAAAATAGGCGTTTCAAGCGCCTCGTTTCTCGACTGCGACGAAGACGACCTTTCCGCACTCAGAGAAACCGCCGACAAATTCGAAGCAGTATCACTTCTATCGTTATTAGAATCTTTTTCGGAATGCCTGTCGCAAATACGCTTCGTTCCCGATCAGCGCTCGCATATTGAATACGTTTACATAAAATCCTTGACCAGCTTTAAAAACGTCGGCGTCCCGGCCGTCGCCGATTCCGCCGGAACCGCTCCGGAACAGACGACGCCCGATTATTCGACGATTGAAAAAATGATCGATAAAGCCGTAAACTCGATACTTACCGAAAAATTAAAAAAACTCCCGTTACACGCGGCCGCCTCTTCACAACCAGCGCATTCAAAAACGGGCGGCGGCGATGCCGGCGCAAATACCCTACAGCGGCCGCAAATCAATAAAGGCGAATCGAAACTTACTCTGGAGCGCATCAAACTTATATGGAATTCAACTTTTTTAGGCTGTCTCAAAGAAATATCCATACCAACCCTCGCCATAATCAGCGCGGGCGTTCCTTCTAAATTTGCCGGCGGAGTTTTAGAGCTGGATTTCACTAAAAACGCTTTCTGCGGCGAGCGAATGAACACCGGCGCCCATCTGCAATTCGCGGCTCAGGCTTTCGAGCGGACATACAGCGAAGAGATCGAATTTAAAATAATCCTTCCCGCACGCGAAAAAGCCGCACGCGTCGAGGAACGCAAAAAAGAAATGCTCGAAGAAAAAAAGAACGATCCGATGGTACAAAGAATTTTACAGGAATTCGACGGTGAAATAATTGACGTTGAAGAGCAATAACAGCCATAATTCCGCTGGCGAAAACGGTAAAGAAATAACGGCTGAAGTGCGCGAATTTTACGATTCGTTTTCACCGAAAAATACTCTCGCGTCTAAATTATTATTTTATAACGAACTCAAATCCGAATTTCCGCATCTGAAAACACCAGATTCGACGGCTAAAATGACCTTCGGATGCCTCAATCCGGTCTCTCATCTGGTCAACGACTTCAAAAGTAAAAATAAAAAATTCAACGAACCTTTAAATATTCTCGATGCAGGCGGAGGCGCAGGCTTTGATCTGTTTTTATTAAAACAGATCTTTGCCAACGCTAAAGTTTTTAACCTCGATATATCACATAACTTACTAAAATTAGGCCGCGGTGAGTTTAAAGACCATCTCGGCATAGAAGTTAATAAAGAAGAAGTTTACTTTATCTGCGCCAGTCTTTCAGAATTAAGCGCCATCAGTAATATTAAATTCGATTATATAATCAGCAACGCCGCTTTCAATCTTATTCCCGACAAAAAAAAAGCCCTTGAAGACGCCGCCGGCCTCCTGAAAGACGACGGCAGTTTTTTTCTCGCCGATATAGCTTTCAACGGCGAAACGACCCGCAAACACCCCGCAACAACGCATCCGATAAAAGACGGAGTTTATTACGCGTCAACTATTATTCCCCTGCGGCAATACCGCGAAATTATATTCAATGCCTTCGGCTACGGCAGCATAATAGAAAGTAAACCGGTCAAACCCGAAATTATCGGCGGGACCGAAGTCTGCTTTAATATATTCTGCGCGCATATTAAAAAAAATCCGCCCGCCGAAAAAGAAATTATAACCTGCGCCTGCTCCAATAAACTCGAATTAAACGTCTTTTTAAGCGTCAACGCCGAAAACTCGCCGCACTACACACAAATGATAATCGAACGTAGACTCAACTCCGCCTTCTGCCCCAATTGCAAACGCGCCTACTACGATTTCATACCATATTTCTTCGAGTGGCCTCAAAAAAATATCGCCGCCCACATCTTTCCGGCCTCGCTTAAAGACCAGAAAGAATCTCTGATGATGCGCCTCGGAATGTTCGGAACGCCCCGGCCCAACTCTATTTTTTTCGGATACGACGAATTCAGAAATTTTCTTATCACAAAAAACGAAACCACATAAACTCATGGTTTAAATCCAATTAAAATACCCCCTTCATTGAGTCTATGATAAAATTGTAATGATAGGCTTTTCGCGTTTCGAGTTTCACGTTTTGCTTTCCTTTTACAGGAACGCGACGGGGGAAAAG
>DIVV01000207.1:8823-9031 GCA_002423385.1 bacterium UBP16_UBA6123 | reverse complement strand
CCGATGTAAGCGTGGTTTTACCGTGATCGACGTGACCGACCGTGCCTATGTTGAGATGCGGCTTATTTCTTTCAAATTTTTCCTTTGCCATTTTAAATTGCCCTCCTTAATGTTTACGGAAATTTCCTTGAATATTAAACTATTACCTATGTAAAAAAGCCCACCATCGGTATTGAACCGATCACCTTATCCTTACCAAGGATACGCT
>DIVV01000207.1:0-8731 GCA_002423385.1 bacterium UBP16_UBA6123 | reverse complement strand
TGCTCTACCAATTGAGCTATGTCGGCATTAAAAACAAAAGTAAGAGAATTATATCACAGTTAAATAGAAAAGTAAATTTTAAAATACGACGATTTAGCTTGATTTTTTTGATATATATCGTTTTTAATTCTTTATTCTTCGTTTTAACGAAATTTAAACGAAATTTCTCGTTAATCGTGTGTTGGTTTCTTTATTTAGCGAAACCCTGCCGCGCGTATTCGTATGCGATAATACCCGCCGTCACGGATACGTTGAGTGAGTCGAAGCCTGCGGCCATGGGTATTTTAACTTCGCCGTCGATCTTGGAGACGCTTTTTCCTGAAAGCCCCTCGCCTTCGTTGCTTAAAATTATCGCGTAGCGGCCTTTTTTAAGGTTATAATCGAAGATATTCTTTTCAGCGTCCATCTGGCAGCCGAGAACGGTGAAACCCGCGTTTCTTAAATTGGTTATAGCGTCGAATATGCCTTCCGACATTATTAATTTCGAATGAAAAACCGCTCCGGCGGAAGTTTTGGCTACCGTGGCGTTTATTTTCGCCGAGCGTTTTTCGAATATTACGCAGCCGTCCACTCCGAGCGAATAAGACGAGCGCAATATGGCCCCGAGGTTGTGCGGATCGTGTATGCAGTCGAGAATAAATAAAAATATATCTTCTTTTTTACCTATATCTTTTATATAACTTTGTATTCCCTCCGTTTTAAATCCGGCGAACCCCGCGGCTATTCCCTGGTGGTCGGGGCTCGCGCAAAGGGTGGTAAGTTTTTCGCGCGTTACGTAACTATATTTCACGATTTTTTTCAGCTCGCGCATTTTTGCGATAACGTCGCGGAAGAAAGGTTTTTTAGCCGGCGAATTTTCCATGAAAATTTCGCTGATCTCGTAATTGCTTTTAATTAACTCTATGACGGGGTTTTTTCCGAAAATATATTCCAAAATTTTTATATTCCTTTCAGCTTTATATTTTTTAAAGCGGCCGGCGTTAGTTATTGATTTTTAGATGATATATACATAGCATATTATTTTTTTTCAATATGAAATTTTGTTCCTTCTTTTGTGTCTTCTAAAACTACGCCGGCGGATTTTATTTCGTCTCTGACAAAGTCCGCCATTTTATAGTTTTTTTCGGCTTTGAGCGTCGAGCGGACTTTTATAAGCACACCGATAAGGGCTTCCGCGAGTCCGCCGGTATCGGCGATTCCTTCGTTTTCAGCCGTTATAAAATCGTTGTCGGCGATAGCCAGCAGTTCGATATAGCGCATGAATACGCCGTAAACGTAAGCGGCGGCTTCCGATTTATTATCGAATTCGCCGGCGAAACGGGAGTTAAAAATTGAAATATATTGAAACATAGCGCCTATGGCTCCGGCGGTGTTGAAATCGTTTTCCATGAATTCGTTGAACCTGGCTTCGAAGGCGTCCGCTTCGTCAAGCACTTCACTTTTAATTCCGCCGCGTTTATTTTTTAATTCCGCCGCGCCGACAGCGGGAAGCGCTCCGGTAAAGCCTTTCATGCGTTTCATAAATTTAACGAGCGTGCCCAGACTTTTTTCGAGTTCCTGCATTTTTTCGATGGTGAAATTGATAGGGCTTCTGTAATGGTTCGATAATATGAAATAGCGTATTACGAACGGCGAAAACTTCTCCAGTAAAGCGGAAATCGTGAAAAAATTGCCGAGCGACTTGCTCATTTTTTCGGAATTGATATTAACGAGTCCGTTATGCATCCAGTACATGGCGAACGGTTTTCCGGTTTTGGCCTCTGACTGCGCTATTTCGTTTTCGTGGTGCGGAAAAGTAAGGTCGAGCCCGCCGCCGTGAATGTCGAACGTGTCTCCCAGATAGTGCCCGCTCATGGCCGAACATTCGATGTGCCAGCCGGGGCGGCCTTCGGCCCAGGGGCTCTTCCAGCTTATTTCGCCGGGCTTTGCGGCTTTCCAGAGGCAGAAATCGTGAGGGCTTTTAAGCCGCTCGTCAATGGCGATGCGCGCTCCCGCGAGCATGTCGTCTAAATTGCGTTTCGATAATTTGCCGTAGTCGCTGAATTTAGAAACTTCGAAATACACTTCTCCGTTTACTTCATAAGCGAAACCTTTTTCTATAAGGCTTTCGACGAATTTAATTATATGCTCGATATGTTCGGTCGCTTTAGGATAAATGGTGGCGCGTTTAATTTTGAGCGCGTCCATATCGCGGAAATACTTATCGATGTAACGGCTTGATATTTCGAGCGCGGCAACGTTTTCGAGTTTGGCGCGGTTGATTATCTTGTCGTCGACGTCGGTGAAATTAACCACCATAGTGACTTTATTGCCTTTGAATTCGAAATATTTACGGATTATATCGAAGCAGATCGCCGCGCGCGCGTGTCCTAAATGGCAATCGTCGTAAACCGTTACGCCGCAGACATACATTTTAACCTCGTTTTCTTTCAGCGGCGTGAATTCCGAAGTTTTAGCCGTAAGGGTATCAAAAATTTTAATCGACATATCGTTACAAGTTCCTTTCTATTCTATAAGTTATTCACAAATCAGTAGGCCCGAATCAGTAGGCCCGTTTTTTATTATTTGATGCGGACGAATCGCTCGGCGGCACTTGCTTTTCGGTTGAAGTATTCTGACTGCCGGTTCCAGCGCCGCCCGAATTTAAATTCGAGCATTCGCTAATGAGTTTTTGAGCTTCAGCGGCGAGTTTGCCCTTTGGATTGATCTCTATCACTTTGTTGAAATGTTCTATAGCAAGGGCGCCTTCACCTTTTTCCTTATAGACTCTGGCTATGTTTAGATGCGCCTGGATATCGCTGGGTACTATTTTAAGTTCTTTTTCAAACATTTCGACGGCTTCGTCATAATTTTTATTTTCAAAATATACTTTGCCCGCAAATGATAATATTTCAACGTTTTTAGGCTGCCGTTTATGCGCAGTTTTAACTTCTTCGATGGCCCCCGCGAGATCTTTATTTTTGTAAAGCTCACGCGCTTTTAGATAATGCTTGTCGTTGCCGCAGCCACAGCCGTTCATAAGTAAAGACGAACAAAAGAAAAACATTAAAATTAACGCCCTGAAATTTAATATTTTCATCTCGAGCCTCCGTTTATTTACCTGAAATTGCGTTAGTAAATTCCGTACTTAATGGTAAAAGAATCTTTATCTCCGCTGACAAAATATTTTTTTTTTATTTCAGCTATCAATACGGCGTGTTCGATCCCGGCGAAGTCTTCTTTTTTTACCTGATGAAAGTAAACCCCCTGATCTTCCTTTAAAAATTTAACGCGCCTGGTATCGACGGGAAATGTGGCCAGAATCGAGTCAACGTCGATTTTAATTCCTTTATGGTTGAAAGTTTCAAGCGTGAGTCTTCTGTTTTTAACTGTATAACGGGCTTTTGCCCTGAATTCGTGGGCGAAGCAGTAAGCTTCGCTGAAAAGTTCCGCGGGCGCTATGCGAAATATTTTAGCCGGGTCTTCGAAGTCTTTGTAGGCGAATAAAATCGAGCCTTCATTTTTTTTATAGCCGGTAATGGCTACGGCCTTTACGCTGTGAGAAAGCGGCATGCCTTTAAGAAAGAAAGGAATGCCCGCTAATACGATTCCGTGAATGTCCAGCGCCGCGGCGAGAGTTTCGGCGTTGGGCCCGTGGCCGCGAAAAAGCTCTATATACTCATCGTTCATGTAAAATGTATTATTTTTATCGATTGGGTAAACGATATTTTTATCCGAAATTTCCGGCGCGGCGTAAACCTCGGGTAAAACAAGCGCTGAGGCATAACCTTCGAGCGAGGAATGAAATTTTTCGTTCAAAAAAAGAGCGTCATTGATAAAATCGGAAAATTTGAAAAATTTGGCTTCGTTTTTGGCCCTTTTTAGATATACCATTTCGAGCGCGCGAGGATTAATGCCGAAAGCAGGCTTGCCACTGATGAAATCGTAATAACGCTCAAAGACTATCTCGCTCGAGCACGAAGCCGCGACATGCCACCAGTCGGCGCAGTAAGCCGCCGCGTACGAAAACGATTTAAGCGGCATCAATTCTATCATTTCATTGCCGGAACGCGATAAAACCGTCAGTTTTCTTTTACTTATCGATTTAGAAGGCATTTCACCTATATAATCGATCATTTTAAAGTCGGAAAGCGCTTCGTAAACTACTGGAATTCCGCTTAATTCCGAAAGCCCCTGCTGGCGCTCGCTTATTTGAAAAGGAAAATGCGGCCATGAGTAATCGGACGGATAGTTTACGAAATGTTGCGGCGGCAGAAAATAATTTGAACGCGCGATTTCTTTCCATTCACGTCCGGTTAGAAAATAACGGGCGCCCGAACTATCGCCGGCTGGAGGAAATAAAAGCCGGCCCGAAGCGTCGATATAAATAAAGCGGGCGGTGTAGTCGCTGGATATAAGCGGTATTTCGTAGACGGACGGCTGAGCGTTTATTTCGATTGTGCGCGGAGCGCCTATATGGCTTATTTCTGAATAAAATTCCGTATCCCGGCTTGAATGATATTTTTGGATCGCTTCGGCGGCCCGGCTTATTTTTTTTGCGTGTTCTCCGGCCGATTTAATTAAAAAAAACGAGTCGACCGACTGCGACTGCTGAGACTTCACAGCGGCAGCGGCTTCGACGCCTTGCTTATTTATGTTATCATTGGCGGCGGAAAAGGCTGCTGGAACATACAATAAAAACGAGAACGCGCAACCCAAAAGAAAAGCGACGGTAAAAAAAATAAAATCGGCCCGAAAGGCGCGAGCGCTCGAAACGGTTTTAATATTATCGCCGCGGTACGTTTTTAACATTTTATTTTTATTTAAATCACTTGAATTAATTAAATCAATTGATTCAATTAATTTGAAGTTTATTATATTATAGTTCACGGATAATCACTTTGTGTATATTTTAGTCTGGATGTTATCGTTCCAGCCCTTCTGGTTCAGGTAATTATTGTCAAAACGGCTTTCTACCGTGGTTATTAAAGTAAGCTCCTCGCTTCTGATATGAGTTTCGGCGGCCCCGACGCCGACTTTTATTTTAAGTTGAAAATATTTAAGGCCGTTGAGAGTATAGGGATTTATCTGAAAATCCAGTACCTTTTGAGCAATGGCCCTGTTCTCGCTTTTGGCGAGCGCCGATTGCGAGTCTCTTTCGATAAGCCGGTAAATTTTGCCCTCGCTTTTATTGAATTCATAGGTGACGCGCTCCGTAAGCGGCCGCCCCTTGACCAATTCGCTGTTGAATTTTAAAAACGACCAGCTCTCGCCGATTTTATTGACGACCGGTACCGACGCCGCGGTTTCGTCCTTAACTATTTTACACGACTGCATGAGGTCCTGACGAATCATTTCGATTAATTTCTGCCCCTCGTGCTGGATTAAATATTTAAAATTTCCCTGCATGAAATTTTCCTGCGTCCGCGCCCAGAACATATAAATAACGCCGAATGCGAATACCGAAATCATGGCCACTATGACCACTTCCATTACGGTAAAGGCGCGGCGCGCAAAGCGGATATTAATGTGTTTAAAATTAAATCTTTTCATTAATTGTTTAGCCTCTGGTCAATTATTATAGCAGATGCTCCTTCATTGCGTTGTATGCCGTCTTCCTGCCATCTGACCGTTACGGTTATTTTTTTCATTTTATCGCCGAAGCTCTCGATTTTCATCTCTCGTGAAAAGTTGGAAAAATACTTGAAATAATTTTGAGGATATTCGAGCTTGTAGGGCGGATTGGCTTTGGTTTGATAATTAAGCGTGAGCGAGACCGGAAAACAGAACGGTTTTGAAACGGCGTTGATATTAGCGTCGATTACCTGCTCGAAGGGCGCGGAACGGGCCCATTCAAGCGCTTCGATGGCGAGATTATAGGCTATGGCGTTATTTTCACTTTTGATAAAGGTTTTATTTCCGGTTGAAATGAGCGTAAATACCGGTATTACTCCAGAGAGGATAACCGCGAAGGCTATCATCATTTCTAAAAATGAAAAAGCCCGCCTGCTGAAGACCGAACGCAGGCCGCCGCCGTTTTTGCCATCGGTACCATCATTATTATTATGCCGCCGTTTGCTTAAGAGTTTATAGATTTTAGTTATCATAACATCTAATTCTAACAAATATTTACTAAAAAATCAATAATTGTTGCTTTTTTTATTTTATTTTGATAATATGGGATGGTATAATAAGCAGGCATAATCAATATGGACGATAAAAAAAAAGAAAACGGCGCGGATAAAAATAAAACCGGAAAAAGTTGGGCTGAGTTTAACAGAAGTTTCGGATTGGTTTTTAATATTGGTTATTATATAAGCGCATCCCTTCTGATAAGTCTTTTTATAGGTTTTCAGGCCGATAAATTTTTCGGAACCGCTCCTTTATTTACTCTGCTTATGCTGCTTCTCGGGATAATCGCCGGTATGCTCGAAATTTTTAAGATAACGAAACTAAAGTAAAACAAAAGTAAAGTGAATATAAATAAAACTCTGGATTTTACATATAAACAAAGCATTTCAGGTTTATTATGAAGATAGAAAAAATTATATATTCCATATGTTTTATAACCGGCGCCGCCGCGGCGCCGGCGCTTTATTATTACTTCGGCCGCGCCTGCCTGACGGGTTTTTTGATAGGATTCGTCCTGGCGCTTATCTCATTTTATTCGATAATTAAAACTTCTTATCTGCTCGTTCCTGAACCAGGCGGCAAAAAAGCCGGAAATTTCCAGAAACTCGGGGTGGCCGGAATGTATATAGCTAAAATCTGCCTGTTTATACTATCAATATGGTTTCTTTCTAAAAGCGGAACAGCCGCCCTGCTTGGATTCGTGGGCGGCTTTTCCGTTCTGCTTCCGGCGCTTTTAATAGGCGGCCTGCTTTTTCGCTCCGGCGGCGCCGGCGATAAATAATATAAACTCTTTAAATAAGCGGTCTTAAAAATCCTAATTTTTTTAATTTTCTTAATTTTTCGAGTTTTTGCGGATCTGAATGATTGATCGGTCCGTTAATAATTCTGATGCCGCCGTTTTTCGATACCTCGATTTTATACTCTATCGATTTTTTTTCGGCTTCTAAAATGCGCAGCGTCATTCTTAACGCGAAGTTTTTAGCTTTTACGACGCTTACTATCTCCGAATTTATCTGTTCGCTCAAAGGGTCCATATTATAAGAACCTATAACCGTCACTTCGCGGTCGAATACGAATACTTTAGCGTGCAGCGGCTGCGGGCCGGGGCATACGAAAAGCCTTAAATTCGGAAGCTCCTTCATCATTTTAGCCCACTCGTCCGAGAAAAAAACCTGAGTGGCCGTGCTGTCAGTGCTCATAGGGCTGTTGGTAAATATATTTATTTTAACGCCGCGCGCATTCGCCGCGCGAAGGGCATTCATGGCTTCATCGGTGAGAACTATATAAGGGTTTTGTATTATTATCTCAGATTTCGCGCCCCTGATCATAGCGCAGAGGCCGGGCGTTATGTCGTCGCGCTTTCCTTTCATCGAATGTTTGTCGAGCATAATAAAAGGGTATTTATGATCGCCGTTGAATGGCGAATATCCGCTGTAAGAACGCAGTTTTTTATATTGCGACAATTCTTCGGCGTGCCTGGCGCAATTTTTATCGATTGCGGCGCCGTTTAACGCAGGCATCCCGCAAA
Source organism: bacterium UBP16_UBA6123 (assembly GCA_002423385.1). Classification (GTDB taxonomy): domain Bacteria; phylum Muiribacteriota; class UBA9980; order UBA9980; family UBA9980; genus UBA9980. Next base: position 1,092 of record DIVV01000207.1, on the reverse strand, counting down.
TATGCGCTTCCATGGCGCGCCTGGCGAATTCGAGCTCCTGAGCGCGCGACTTCCAGTTGCCGAATAAATCGCGCTTTACCTTGAAAACTTCGTGAGACTTAAACTCTTCATCGAATGCCTTCTGCATTTCATAAGCGGCGGCCGGGCCTTTTAAAATTATATCGGCGTCCATATAGGCACGCTCGAAATCGGCAAAGTCAACAAAATAATTCATTTCAATATTACGCCCGCCCGTCATTACATAGTCGTTATCGACGATTATTATTTTGTCGTGATTAGAACTTACCACATGCCTCGGATTGCCGAACATCTTTATGAAATTGGGGCTGAGTGGATTATAAACTTTGATTTCAACGCCCGCGACCTCTAAAAGCTCCTGCAAATAATCCTGGCCAAGCAGCTTATGCGACAGGTCCTTCGATCCGCGCGCGTCCATCATAAGCCTGACTTTTACGCCTTCTTTCGCTTTTTTAAGCAATAGGCCCAGAAACGACATGCCGAATACGTCCTTATCAACGATAAAATAGGTGGTATCGATCGATTTTTTGGCGCTGTTAATTACATACCAGCGGGCGTACCAGGCTTCCTGATTATCGGTGATCATGCGCACTAATGCCGTCGGATTGCCGCTCTGATGGGCTAATTCGTCAAAAATAGCGGCCGGCGTGAGATTTTCATTCTGCGCGGCGGCGGAGTTTGAAGCTGGCCCGGCGGTAAATAATGCGATAAATATAAAAAGTATTAATGACATCAGTGAATTTAATTTAATCTTTTTCATAAACGCCCCTTTAATATTAATTTATAAAACTCTTTTTTATGTTTATTTACATAGCCGTTTGATTCATAAAATATCACGATTTAATTTTATATTTTTAAATTTTATGTATCAATTATAACAATTTTATCGCCGAAAATCAACCGCCTTTTTGACTGGATTTGACCGCCGCTTTTTTAGAGATGTTTTATAATAATCATATGTTATCATAAGAACGCGACGGGGGAAAAGAAAGGACCAATGGCCCTCTCTTTTCCCCCATGGCCCCCAATTCTCTCCCTGAACATAAAACTGCGCGTGCTGCACGCGCAGTTTTG
>DIVV01000192.1 GCA_002423385.1 bacterium UBP16_UBA6123 | reverse complement strand
TTAAAGTAGGAAAGTCACGCTAGGAGACATAATGAAAAATTTCATCTATCTAATGTTATTAGCGGTAATTTTTACTTCTACCGGCTGTTCGGCGTCGTCCTCATCTACGGCCCCGACTTCAATGACGGTTTATCCAGGCGTAGCGGTATCTATGAAGGCAGGCGACCCTTCGGTTAACGAGCCTACCGATAAAATAACCGTTAATTTCAGCGAACAAATCGATATGGACACAATTTCCGGCGAGGTAAAACTTTATAGAGTTAAAACCGGCGGCGCGACTGAAGAAATAGCCTGCACTACCGCTTTCGATAAAGCTATGCCCATGCAGATGATTATTTCCAGACAGGACGGCGCCAAATTAATTGAAGGCGAGCAGTATAAAATAACCGTAAGCAATAAAATCAAATCAAAAACCGGAATGTCGATGGGAAGCAATTTTACGGGATATTTCTCGGTGAACTATTCATTCAATCTTAACAGCGAGGGCATCGCCGCGTTGAACGGCGAAAGAACGCAAATAATCTGCATAAGCGACATACATCTCGGCGCGGATCTCACTTACAGCGAATTCGACAGAGACGGCAAAGGTAATGGCGCCGCGCTCACTGATTTTTTAAATAAAGTCAGACAGGCGCCAAACGTTAAAGAACTCGTTATCGCCGGCGATCTGCTCGACGAATGGTTCGTGCCCTCAGACGTGGATACTTTCCAGGGAAAAACGCAGGCGGACTTCGTCGCAAGAATAGCCGCGGCGCATAAAAACGTAATAGACGCTTTCAAAAACATAATAACGGACGGTAAAATAAAAGTTACTTACGTACCCGGCAACCACGATCTATTAATAACCGCCGCCGACATCGAAAGCATTCTCCCCGGCATATCGCAGGCTCGCGACGTAAGAGGCCTCGGCACTTATTCACCGGCCGATCACCCGGAAATAGCTTTTGAACATGGCCACAGATACGATTATTTCTGCTCTCCCGATCCGATCTCAAACAGAGATATAACTAAAACCGATTCAATACTTCCTCCCGGATATTTTTTCACCAGAGTAGCCACTACATCGGTCGTTGAACGCTTAAAAGGCGAAGCCGTATCGAAGATAACCCCGCCTGATGTAAAATTAAATTCAACCGACGCGAGCCAGTCGATGTTATATTACTATTACCTTTCATTTAAAGGCATTTTAGGCGACCTGCCCATCAAGGAAGGATTTAACGATAAAATAATTAAAACCAATATCGACGGTTTTAGCGCAGCTTATGCGCTCAGCGACATATTTCCATATCAAACTACGACAGGCGGCCCTATCGACGTAAATTTATTTAAAGGCGCACAGGACACGTGGGATCAGAGACGCATTCAAAATCTCGCGCCGGTCGCGATACCCGTAAAAGACGCCATCACTCAGGCCGCCTATTCCACTTATCTGGACGATAAATCTGAAACTCAATACTTCAAAAACGACGCATCGAGCAAGAGAATAGTCGTATTCGGCCACTCGCACGTACCGCTTATAAACGCGTCGGTTAACAATAAATCGCAAAAAACCATATACGCTAATTCAGGCACCTGGATAGATCACAACCCCGGAAGAACCACGATGAATTTCGTCGTAATAACGCCGCGCAAGTCATCCGGTTCAACGGCAAGTTTCGTTAATCTTTACACATATTCCGCCAACGGAACTATAACCAGGCTTCCGAATCCTCAGGCGATTACGAACTTAGATTAATATAACGGCAGGCGGAAAACTTAAAGAGTCGATTTAAATTATATGGTAATGCAGATATGCAATTACAAATGAATTGGATATCAACAATAACTTTATCGTTGGATAAAAATTCCATCCCGCGTCAATAAACAGGAGTTACAATGATAAACATCGAACAATTGAGCGTATTTAGCATAAATCCATATAAAAATTTCCTCTATGAGAGCACTTTCCGCCTGCTGGTCTCCCTGGATACCAATTACATTCCTCTCGGCGCGTCAATCGACGGCGTACCCGCCGGGGCGATAGTGGGCTGGCTCGATCAAAAAGCTAAAATCGCGTTAGTGGTTTCGATTTACGTATCAAAAAAATTCCGCCGGCGCGGAGTCGGGACCGCTTTACTTACAGCCATGGCAGATAGTTATAAAAAATCAGAGGCCGATGAAATTAAAATGACTTTTGTATCGCCTGAATTTCCTGAAGGTCTTCAGGCTATTTTAAAAAAACTTGGCTGGAGCGAGCCGGCGCCTTTTATCCACACTTTTAAAATGGACAAAAAAATAATGGAATCGCCGCTTATCAGGTACAGGAAACTCGGACCTGAATATAGTTATCTTATCTGGAAAAATTTTAGCGCCGATGAGCGCGAGGCATTAAAAAATCAAAAGTGGTATCCCCATAATTTTTCTCCATTCAGGCTTGACGAAAACGAAATCGACGCGGACAACAGCCTGATATTAAAATACAAATCGGAAGTCGCCGGCTGGCTGATCGTGACGCCTGAAGACGAAGAAACGCTTTTTTATCATCTGGCATACGTGCGCGAAGATCTTCAGCGGCTCGGGCGTCTGATGTCGCTATTCCTCGAAGCCGGCTCCATTCAAATCGCTCAAAATAAATACGCTTACGCCGCCGGCAGGGTTAACGCTAAAAATACCCGCATGGTCACTTTTACAGATAAACATTTAAAGCCTTATACTCTTAAATTTGAAACAAGTTACGAATCCGGAAAACAACTTTAATTTATTAAATTAACGCTTTACCTGAAATTAAAAGGAGAGGGAAAAATGAACAACTGGACTAATGAAGAAGCAAAAAAAGCCCTGGATACTATCAGAAAAAAAGCCCTGACGGACGAAAGTTTTTTTGAATTATGCCTCAAAAACCCAAAAAAAGCGGTTAAAGAAGTCGTTGGAAAAGATGTGCCGGATAATTTCAAATTGAAATTCATTGAAAATAAAGCCGATGAAATAATCGTAGTCCTGCCGACGCCGGTTAAAAAAAATAAGACGCTATCAGAAGAAGAATTGGATAGCGTCGCCGGAGGTGTCGCCACTTGGATAACTACCAGACTGTGTTTATAATGTTTTAATTTTTCTCCATTCCAGCTTGACGAAAACGAAATCGACGCGGACAACAGCCTGATTTAAAAATACAAATCGCTCAAAATAAATACGCTTATGCCGCGGCAGGGTTAACGCTAAAAATACCCGCATGGTCACTTTTACCGATAAACATTTAAGGCCTTATACTCTTAAATTTAAAACAAGTTACGAATCCGGAAAACAACTTTAATTTGTTAAATTAACGCTTTACCTGAAATTAAAAGGAAGGAAAAAAATGAGCAAATGGACTAATGAAGAAGCAAAAAAAGCCCTGGATACTATCAGAAAAAAAGCCCTGACGGACGAAAAGTTTTTTGAATTATGCCTCAAAGACCCTAAAAAAGCGGTTAAAGAAGTCGCCGGAAAAGATGTGCCGGATAATTTCAAATTGAAATTCATTGAAAATAAAACGGATGAAATGATCGTAGTCCTGCCGACGCCGGTTAAAAAAAATAAGGCGCTGTCAGAAGAAGAATTGGATAGCGTCGCCGGAGGTACCGCTTTTTTGGTAACTATAGATAGGGCTGACTGCCACGCTCAAAAAAATAAATTATAAAAATTTGAATCACATGCATACAAAAAAGGTTAACGCTAAAAATACCCGCATGGTCACTTTTACAGATAAACATTTAAAGCCTTATACTCATAAATTTGAAACAAGTTACGAATCCGGAAAACAACTTTAATTTGTTAAATTAACGCTTTACCTGAAATTAAAAGGAGGGGGAAAAATGAACAACTGGACTAATGAAGAAGCCAAAAAAGCCCTGGATACTATCAGAAAAAAAGCCCTGACGGACGAAAGTTTTTTTGAATTATGCCTCAAAGACCCTAAAAAAGCGGTTAAAGAAGTCGCAGGAAAAGACTTGCCGGATAATTTCAAATTGAAATTCATTGAAAATAAAACGGATGAAATGATCGTAGTCCTGCCGACGCCGCTCAAAAAAAACGCTGAGCTATCAGAAGAAGAATTGGAAAACGTCGCTGGTGGTCTTTGTGTTCATACTGGTGAGTGTACGAAAAAATGCAAAAAATAATTTTTCGGGGGTTTATTGAAAAAAATCGTAAATCGTAATGAGATTAAATTTGAAAAAAGCTAAGAATATAAAAATAATAATTCGGAATAAAATTTTAATTGTTTTTTTATTATAGACGGCATGAATATCGTCAAAAAAATAAAAGGAGTTTTAAAAAATGAACAACTGGACTAATGAAGAAGCAAAAAAAGCTCTGGATACTATCAGAAAAAAAGCCCTGACTGACGAAAGTTTTTTTGAATTATGCCTCAAAGACCCTAAGAAAGCGGTTAAAGAAGTCGCCGGAAAAGATGTGCCGGATAATTTCAAATTGAAATTTATTGAAAATAAAACGGATGAAATGATCGTAGTCCTGCCGACGCCGCTCAGAAAAAACGCGGAGTTATCAGAAGATGAATTGGAGAACGTCGCTGGTGGTAATTTGGATTTTCTTCGTATTACGAAAAAATGCAAACAATAATTTTCCAGAGTTTTATTGAAAAAAATCGTAAATCATAATGATACTAAATTTTAAAAAAGCTAAGAATATAAAAATAATAATTCGGAATAAAGTTTAATATTTTTTTTATTATAGATGGCATGAATATCATAAAAGAAATAAATGGAGTTTTAAAAAATGAACAACTGGACCAATGAAGAAGCAAAAAATGCCCTGGAAACTATCAAAAAAAAAGCCCTGACGGACGAAGTTTTTTTTGAATTATGCCTCAAAGACCCTGAAAAAGCGGTTAAAGAAATCGCAGGAAAAGATGCGCCGGATAATTTTAAAATAAAATTCATTGAAAATAAAGCAGATGAAATGATCGTAGTCCTGCCGACGCCGGTCAAAAAAAATGCGGAGCTATCAGATGATGAATTGGAAAGCGTCGCTGGTGGTACAGCTTTTTTGGTAACTATAGATAAGTCAGGCTGCCACTCACTAAAAAATAAATAATATAATTAAATCGTTTTCAAAACACTTTTTCATTGAAAGCGATTTTAAATTAAGAGAATCACATGCATATAAAAACGGGATGGTTCGATCGGATCGCCGCCGCTGCGGATACTATTGACCAACGGATGTCGGCGCGGCTCGTATTCGATGAAACGGAATTCGATATCGGCGAAGCTCGAAAATATCTTTCAAAATGGCTTTCATCGATGTCGTCGAAAAGATCCGCCGCGATAGATCCGCTTTCACTTTTCGGATTATCGGAAGATGAGGCGCTTAAACTTTTCGGTAATTATAAAATAAAAGAAAACTACCCCTTGCCCGAATGGACGGAAGCCCTGAGAGCTATAATTGATGAAATTACGGCGATAAAAAAATCGGGCGGTGATTTGTTCGATCACGGATATTTGGGCTGGCCCGAACCTCAAAATAAAGCTTTTCAGCATTTTTTCTATCCGTGTGTTTTATCCGCCAGAAAAAAAATTAAAAACAAATGCGGCGGCAAGTATTTTTTATTAAGCCCCGCCGCGCACGCCGCGCTCGAGTGGGAACTGATAGAACTTTTATCCGGGGTCAGTTGCCTGCTTTTATTCGTAGAATTCACCATGTTCAAAAATTCTCGAAGCGATTACCCTTCCGGTTTTTATTGCTTTAGCGGTCTGGAAGAAGATAATTCAGACGGGCTGTATAAAGAATTCATCGAAGAACAATACAACGGCGGTTATATAAAAATATTTACGCAATATCCAGTTTATGCCAGGCTGATTTCGCAATGCTGCCTGCAATGGGGCGAAAATACATTTGAATTTATCGAAAGGCTTTCCGCTGATCTTGCCGATATCGCTGAATTATTCAATTCGAATAAGGCCGCGGGCAAAGCCCTTGAAATAAAAGCCGGAATGTCCGATCCGCATAACGGCGGAAAAACGGTACTTATCGTTAAATTTTCTTCAGGCTTAAAGATCGTTTACAAGCCGAAGTGCATTGAAACTGAAAAAATATATAACGAATCTATCGAGCGGCTCAACGAACTCGGCATTGCGCTTAAACTGAAAACTTTTAAAACGCTGACCCGTAAAACTTACGGCTGGTCGGAATTTGTCGAATACGCCCCGTGCGAAAGCCTTGACGAAGTTAAAAAATTTCGCTTCAGGTGCGGCGAATTATTAGCTATTCACTATATGCTCGGCGACACCGACTGCCATTCGGAAAATATCATCGCGCACGGCCAGTATCCGGTATTTATAGATAACGAAACGCTTTTTTGCCCGCGAAAGCCTTTACAGACCGACAATATCGGCCTTGAAAACGCCTATGCGGCGGCCTTGAATCAGATTGAAGATTCGGTCCTTAAAACGCTTCTTCTGCCCGTGTGGATTGAAAGCTCGCCTAACCGGTGGATCGACGTTTCCGGCCTGGGCGGAGAAAACGAAGGTGAAAAGGCTTTCGAAGTTCGTGAATGGAGCGGCGTCAACACGGATAACATGCGTTTTAAAAGCGTTACCCGAAGCGAAAAAAGATACAACCTTCCCGTTTATAAAAATAGGACATTCGCTCTGGAAGAACATCTGGATGATTTTATGGCCGGCTTTAAAGAAGCGTATAGTTTTCTGGCCGCAAATAAAAATACGATACTTGCGCCGGACAGCAGTTTCAATAAATTCAACGGTTTGAAAATAAGGATGGTTTTTCGCGCCACTAAAGTCTATGCGCGCCTTTTAACAAGTTCTTTCGATCCCGATAATTATCGAAACGGCGCAGTGTACAGTCTCTCGTTCATGCCGCTTTTAAAGGCGGCTATTTCCGGCGGGCCCGGAAAGCCTTTGCGGGAGCTCGCCAGAGCCGAAAGGGGCATGCTTGAAAACGGCGATATTCCTTACTTTACAATTTCAACGGCGTCTAATAAGATCAATTTTTCATCTGAAGATAAGAATGAGGATAAAGACAAAGAGGTGATCTTTTTTGCGGATCCGTCTTATGAAGAGTTTGTAACGCGGTTAAATAATTTTAGCGAAAGCGGCCTTGCGACGCAGTTATCTTTTATTAAAGGCGCTTTATATATCAAAAAAACTCATATTATCGCCGTGGAAAATTCCGCGGCTGACGACGAGCCTTTAAACGTCGGGCCGTCCAAAACACGAACGCACGATTTTTTTATCGAAAAAGCCGTAAATATAGCCAGAACAATAGAGGAATCAGCGATAAGAGCGGATAACAAAACGATAAGCTGGATCGCGCCTTTATTAGAGCCGAAATCGCAGCGGTATTTTTTAAGTCCGCTCGGCTCTGATTTTTTCGGCGGCGCTTCCGGCGTGGCGTTGTTTTTCGCTGCGCTTTACAGAATTACCCTGAATTCTAAATATAAAAATTTTGCGCTTGAAACGGCATACTCCGCGCTGGAAACCCTCAAAAAGGAAAGGGCCGGTTCATTAACGAAAACGACTGGCGTTCTTGGGATATCAACTTCCGCTTCCCTTATTTATGCGCTTATAAAAATATCGGAACTCACAGATAATTGCGAACTGATAGACGCCGCGGTAAAAATATCCGGCTACGCCGGCCTCGACGCATTTCACTCCGATAGATATTATGATATCATCGCCGGCGGCGCGGGAACAATTTTATGCCTTCTTAAATTATACGAAACTACCGGCGGCAAAGATATCCTTGCAAAAGCAGCCGCCGCAGGCAAACATCTTCTTTCAAGCCGCGTTGAAACCGGTTGCGGACGCGCATGGAAAAATATTTCAGACTCATGCCTGGGCGGATTTTCACACGGCGCGGCCGGGATCGCTTACGCGCTGCTCAAATTATATAAAGCGTGCGGAGATAAAAAATTCAAAGCGGCGGCGCTCGAAGCTATTAAATATGAAAAAAGCATTTTCACCCGCGAAGGCGGCTGGCGCGATCTTCGCTTCGAAAGCGCGGACGGCGAAAATCGCCTCAACAATTCATGGTGCCACGGAAGCGCGGGCATCGGCCTTGGCAGGCTCGCCGCGTCGGATATATTAGATAACGATAATATTCGCCGCGACATAGACCACGCTATTGATCTTGTAAGCGGGGCGCGCCTGTCGGCAATAGATCATTGTTGCTGCGGCAATATGGGATACGCTGAATTTTTATTTTACGCCGGTCAAAAAACGGGGCGGCCTGAATTAAAAAAACTTGGCTTGAATATAATTTCATTAATCGCCGAAAGAAGCGAAAAAAATAAGCATTATATGATACTGGGCCCGGGCGGTTCCTGTAATCCATCCTTTTTCCAGGGTCTTTCGGGCATCGGCTATCATTTTTTAAGATTGAATTTCGCTGAGCAAATAGGCCCGGTGCTGACATTTGAGTAAGCCGGTGCGTTTAAATTTTAAAACATTTTTAAGGGTGTGCGACATAAAAGTAGGT
>DIVV01000118.1 GCA_002423385.1 bacterium UBP16_UBA6123 | reverse complement strand
ACTAAAATGAAAAAGCGTCTTAATAAAATAATAAGTGACGGCACGGGTCAGTCGCTTGAAAAAGTGACTAAAGATTCCGACCGCAATTTCTGGCTCGGCGCGGACGAGGCTATTGAATACGGAATAGTCAATAAAATAATAACCTCGATCAAAGAAATAAAATAGTATGTTTGTCCGGGTAGTTACGCGTTAATATTTATATGGAGGTTTTAACATGAAAACAAGATTTAAACTTTTGACCGTTATGCTTTTAGTTTTTTCATTGTGTCTGTCGCCTTTTGCGATGGTTTTCGCCCAGCAGGAAAAAGCCGGCCTCACCGCCGCCGGGGTTTTCGATGAGCTGGCGCGCCAGAGCGGCAATCAGACTGCCCAGGTAAGAATATTAACCGATAACGTCGAATCGTGGTATGCCAGATGGCACATACTTTCAAACGCGAAACAGTCTATCGACGTAACTTATTTCATAGTTGAAAAAGACGCATTCGGCATGTCGATGCTGGGGCTTCTGCTCAAAAAAGCCCGTGAAGGCGTTAAAATAAGAATTATGATGGACGCGCGCGGAACCAAAGCTCTTACAAGAACTATGGCGGGCCAGGATTATCTGCAGGAATTGCTCGGCGTTCCCAACGTCGAAATTAAAACTTATAACGCGGTCAGCCAGAGGATTCTTAGCGCGATCGGCAATATCAGAAATTTAATAGGCTCCAATCACGATAAAATAATAATAGCCGATTCCGAATGGTTTATCTGCGGTGGCAGGAATATTTCGATGAATTACTTCGTCGATCCGCGCGACGCCGGCTATGTTTACCGCGATACCGACGTGCTTTTGCGCTCTAAAGGCGCGGCGGCTGAAATGAAAAAAGCCTTCGACGAAGAATTTAATTCGCATGACGCTTTCGTTCTTAAACGCGACTTTTTCGGCAACTGGGTTTCGCGCTCGCTCGAGCTTGAAATGGCCAGGCGCGCGATGAACTCGCATATGATTGGCACCGGCCCTCTTCCGGGCGATAATAAAATTGCCGTTAAGTATAACCAGGAGCTCGCTAAATATAAACATATGCAGTCTTATGCTTCTTATAAACCTTTCCACGGCGATCGTTCGTATCCGACCATCGTTTTAGACAAACATTCTTTCAGGGGAAAACGCAACGACATTACGCCCGCGGTTTCCGCTATGATTAAATACGCTAAGAAGGAAATAATAATACAGAATCCTTATGTAATATTAACTCCTGAAATAATTAAATCTTTAAAAGAAGCTAACGACCGTGGCGTTAATATAATCATACACACCAACAGTCCTGTCAGCTCCGACAGCCTTATGACTCAGGCGTTTTTCCTCGAAGACTGGCCGAATATTTTAAAACAGCTTCCCAACTGTAAAATATTCGCTTTCAAGGGCGAGCGCAAGCTCCATGCTAAAGTGTTTGTTTTTGACCGTGAAATTACGGTAACCGGCACTTATAACATGGATTATATGAGCGAGCAGATAAATTCGGAAGTTGTGACCGCGGTTAAATCGACCGATTTCGCCCAGAGAATGGCGCTGAGAATAGCCGAAGACATTAAACAATCGGTTGAATATAAAATAACTGTAAAACCCGATGGAAGCGTTAATGAGCTGTTCGGCCCCGCTTCACATTCCGATCCGCAAAAAATAAAAACTTTAAATATGTTAAGGCAGCTCGGATTTTTAAAAACTATAATATAACCGGGTTTTTAATATGTAAAGTCGATTAATATAAAAGCATGGATTTCCGCGAGCGGTTCCATGCTTTTTTATTGCATTAAGGTGTGTAATAAATGGCTGAGTCAAAACTTTTCGATATTCAGGGGATTTCAAAAACCTATAAGATGGGCGAGGTATCGGTATGCGCTCTCAAGCCGTCCACTCTCGAGGTCGCACATGGCGATTTTGTCGTAGTGCTCGGACCGAGCGGCTCTGGAAAAAGCACGCTGTTAAATATTATGGGCGGCATGGATACTACGGATACCGGTAAAGTAATATTTGACGGCGAGGATATTTCCGGTTATAACGAAAATCAGCTTACGATGTTTAGAAGGCATAAAATCGGCTTTGTATTTCAATTTTATAATCTCATGCCTAATTTAACGGCGCGCGAAAATATAGAGCTGGCGGTCGAAATTTCCGAATCGCCGCTGGATATAGATTATATTATCGATAAAGTGGGTCTTAAAGAACGCGCGGACAATTTTCCGTCGCAGATGAGCGGCGGCGAGCAGCAGCGGGTTGCGATAGCTCGCGCGGTGGCTAAAAATCCGGCGGTGCTTTTATGCGACGAGCCGACCGGCGCGCTCGATTACTCGACGGGCGTTTTGATACTTAAACTTTTAAGGCAGATTAACCGTGAAACTAAAAAAACGGTTATGATAATCACGCATAATCAGCCTATAGCGAAGATGGGCAATAAGGTGATTAAACTCCACAGCGGCGAAATCAGTGAAATAATCGAAAACACGAATCCGCTCGAGGCGGAAGATGTGGTATGGTAGCTATGGCGGCGGTAATGTTTATAATGGTAATTATGATGGTAATAATCGTGACGGTTTTGACGGTTTTAACGATTATGGCAACTGCAACTGCAATTGCAACGGCGGGCTTTTATGAATTATAAGTTATTTTCGGTATTCAACAGAATGCTGTTGCGTGAAATCGCCGGGGCTAAAGGGCAATTTTTCGCCGTGGCGGCAGTTATGTTTTTCGGCATCACGCTTTTTTATTCTTCGTATATGGCTTATTTCAGCCTTAAAGAATCGGTGGGCGATTATTACAAGCGTTATAACTTTCTGGACTATTACGCCGAGGCGCGTAATATCACTCCTGAAATGATCGTTAAAATAAAATCGCTCGAAGGCGTAGAAGAAGCCATAGGTCGTATAAGCGCCGAGATAAGCGCCTACGCCCCGCCTAAAAAAGGCGCTAACGATAATATATTCGTCAGCTCCGATATCGGCGGCACCGGCAAAAATTCGATACGCAAGATAACTTTGCGGCTTATATCGCTTCCTGACAGGAATCAGCCGGCTATTAATAAACTATTAATCCAGAAAGGCACTTACTTCGATTCGGATAATAAATATTTATGTATTTTAAACGCTAAATTCGCCGAATTTTACGGCCTGAAAAAAGGCGATACGATAAAGGCGATAATTAATCTCAATGAGTGCGATTTTAAACTATCCGGCACGGCGAGCGGTCCTGAATATATACTCGCGCTTAAATCGGTTTATTCGCCGCTGTCGGACGATTTCGGCATTATTTATGTTAAAGAAAGCGCCGCGCAGGAAATGCTCGGTTATCAGAATTCTTATAATCAAGTTCATGTGCGTTTTAAAAAAGGCGCGGACTGCGGGGCGGCTATCGATAAGATTGAAAAAATGCTTAAACCTTATGGTTTTACCAACGGAACCGGCCGCGATAAGCAGTTTAGCTATAAAATTATCGATGAAGAGATCAAAAATCTTCAAAATACGGCGATTATATTTCCGTCTGTATTTTTGACAGTAGCCGCCATTATTATTTATATAATGCAGAAGCGGCTCGTTAATAACCGCAGAACGCAGATCGGCGTTATGAAAGCGTTCGGCTATACCGACGCCGTGATACTGTGGCATTATATTAAATTTTCTTTACTGATGGCAGCCTGCGGGTCGGTTCCGGCTCTATTTGCCGGCTATAAGCTCGGCTCTCTTATGCTGGTGATGTATAATCAGGTATTCGCCATACCGGGGCTCACGCCGCTGATTTACTGGAAAGTGGCCTTTATGAGCCTGTTTATAAGTTTTTCATTCAGCTTTGTAGCCAGTTTTAATTCTGTAAGGCGTATAATCAGGATACAGCCGGCGCAGGCCATGCGTATGGAGCCGCCTGAAGCCGGAAGAAATATATTCATAGAAAGAATTAAATTTATATGGAACGCCCTTTCTTTCGCTAATAAAATGATAGTGAAAAATATATTCAGAAACCCTCAGCGCACTTTTTTGAATATATTTGGAATATCGGCCACTATAATGTTTTTTATGATATCGATGTTCTTTGCCGACAGCATCGATTTCGCGTTTCAAAAGCAGTTTTTTGAATTTCAAAAACAGGATTACAGCGTCATGTTTTCAAAACCGGTCAGCCCCGCCGATTTATACTCGATTGAAAGCGTTGCGGGCGTTTTGCGCGCCGAACCGGTTATACAGCTCGGCGTTGAAATAATAAAAGGCTGGCGGAAGCGTGAAACGGCGCTTATAGGCGTCGCTGAATCGACCAAATTCACTAAATTGATTAACGAAGATATGGAACCGGTCGAGCTACCGGATGACGGGATAGCCGTAGCGCATATGCTCGCTAAAAGCCTTTCGATTAAAAAAGGCGATATGGTAACGATTAAAACTTATATCGGCAATATGAAACTTAAGGACGCCTCGAAAGTTATAGTTAAAAAAGTAAGAGTGGCGGTTATTACCAAGCAGTACGCCGGCGTGAACTGTTTTATGAGCTATAAGGCGCTTAAAGATTTTATCGGCGAGGGCGGTTTCGCCACTATGGCATATATTAAAACCGAAAAAGGTCGGGGCGTCGAAGTGAAAAAAAAGCTGCTCGAATACGGCGCTATAGACGAAGTGCAGGGCAGGCTCGATATATATAACGCATTTATGGAACAGATGAAATTTATGAATGTATTCGTCAGCGTGATGATCGTTTTCGGCGGCGTCATGGGTTTTGCCATAATATTTAATTCGACGCTTATAAGCATAATGGAACGAATGCGCGAGCTTGCTTCGCTTAAAGTTTTAGGCTATAGCACTTATGAGCTCAAGCGCCTTTTGTTTGTCGAAAATATATTGATATGTATATTTTCGTGCGCGCCGGGAGCGGCGGTCGGTTATATGATGTGCGAATTAGTCGGTTATATGTTCAGCAATGATTTATTCGCGCTTGAAATAGTGATATATAAAAAAACTTATTTAATAGCCATGGCGCTTGTGTTTGTGTGTACGGCCATAGCGCAGTATTTTGCGGGTAAAAATATAAACGGATTGGATATGGTCGAAGTGCTGAAAAGCAGGGAATAGGGAACAGTCGTTAGTCATTAGTCATTAGTNNTAGTCATTAGTCATTAGTCATTAGTCGCTAGTCATTAGTCGTTAGGCGGCGGTTTTGGGTGGCTGGTTATTAATTGTTGTCGGGATTATCGGCGGCCGGTAATCAGTTAGAGAGTATTGATCATTATCGGCAGGGCATAGATAGCCTCTAATAAAAAGGAGAATTTAATTTATGAGTGCGATGAAAAAGATAATAATTGCAGCGGCGGTTATTTTAATTGCCGTTGTCGTAATAAATAAATCGAACGGCTCGGTTCCGGCCGCTGAATTGCGCCTGGTTAAAGTTAAAAAAGATAATTTGCGCGAGTATATCAAGCTGCGCGGAAAAGTTGAATATGAAAATAAAGCGACGATTTATTCCCAGCTCGCCGGCGTCATCGATTTTAATGTAAAAGAAGGAGATGTCGTTAAAAAAGACGTAAAAATAGCTTCAATCGATTCAACTGAGTTAAATATAGCGCTTAACGGCGCGGTTGCCGCTTCTAAGGCCGCGGAAGCCAATCTTGCCGAAATTCGCTCCGGCACTAAGGCCGAGGAGCTCAGCCAGGCCGCCGAGCGCTGTGAACAGGCTAAAATAGCTTTCAATTCAGCGCTCACGGATTTTAATTATAAAAAAGATCTTTATAATAAAATGTCGCAGCTTAAAAAAAGCGGCTCGGTTTCTGAACAGAGCCAGAAAGATATCAAAAATCAATACGACGCGGCCTGGAATTTTTATATGGAAGCCGAGCGTACGGTTAAGATAGCCGAATATAATCTGGCGATTTTAAAAAGAGGCGCATCTGAACATGTTATAGCCGCATCGCGATACGCTCTCGAACAGGCGCAAGCCGCCGTTAACGATATAAAAGATAAATTGCGCAAAACGACGGTTTTTTCGGTTATCGACGGCGTTTTGCTGTCTAAATATTACGAGCCCGGCTCTTATGTGATGCCCGGCGTTTTATTGTTCGAAACGGGCGATACCGATAGCGCCTATATCAGAGCAGACGTACTGACCGATGATATTTCAAAGGTTAAAATTGGCGGTGCGGCCGTTATAGGCGGCGATATTTTAAGCGGCGGCAGTTTCGAGGCGGCGATTTTTTATATAGCGCCTAAAGCCTTTACTAAAGTGTCTTCTTTAGGCGTCGAACAGCAGAAAATAGAAGTCCGCCTGAACTATGATAAAACAAATAATACTTTCAGGCCCGGTTATGAGTTCGACGTGGATATAGTCGCAAATGAAAAGACTGGTGCAAAATATATCCCATATAAAGCAGTATTCGATCTCGACGGCCGCGATTCAGTATTTGTAGTCGAAAACAATCGCTTAATTTTGCGCGAAGTTAAAACAGGAATCGAAAATGACGATTTTATAGAAATAATATCAGGATTAGAAGAGAATGAAACGGTCGTAACTGATCCGCCGTCTAAGTTAAAACCCGGCATGAAAATTTTATGAAACTTAATCTCTTAGCTGTTAATAGAACTTTTAAGTTTTTAATACTTTCAAAGCTATACTATTAAGACCGTTAAGACTGCTAAGATCGTGAAGAACACAAAGACCGCCTGGAACGCGACGGGGGAAAAGAAAGGACCAATGGCCCTCTCTTTTCCCCTGTGCCCCCTTTACTCTCCCTGAATATAAAACTGCGCAAATGCGGCATACTTCGTATGCCGCATTTG
>DIVV01000182.1 GCA_002423385.1 bacterium UBP16_UBA6123 | reverse complement strand
TAAAAGTATCACTCGAATGTCCGTTATAACCTAACTGTATTTTTCGGGTTAGCCCTGCCTTAAACTCTTTTTCTTAAATAACAAGCGGGTTTTATAAAAAAATTAAGCCGTTTTATTATTTAACCGATATGATTATCTGAGGAGATATTTTGTTATATATAAAATACGAAGTTATTAAGGTCATTAAAGAAAGTTAGAGAAAATTAGAGAAAATTGAAGGTCATTAAAGAAAGTCGAAAAAAAATAGAAAAAAATAGAAAAAATAAGATTATTAAAAAATGTAAATAAATAAATATATTAATTCAATAAGGAGAATAAAATGTCCAAAAAAATCATTTTACTTACCATTTTAGCTATTATAGCGGCGTTATTCACATCACAGACGGTCTTGGCGCGCGAAGATTTAAAACTCGACCTTAACATCAAATCGCTCGATGCCTCTAAATTTCCGGTAATACAGGCTTATGTGACCGTAACCGACCGCGACGGCGCTTATTACAGGAATCTGACTGAAGCTAATTTTGCCGTAGCTGAAAATCGCTTTAAATTAGATTCTTTTTTAGTTGAATCTTCTCTTAAAAATATGCATGTAGTTTTATGCATGGATAATTCCGCGTCGATGAAAAAAGATATGGCCGAGCTTCAACGCGCCGCCTTCACTTTTATTAAAGGATTAGATCCGACCGATAAATGTTCGATCATATCTTTTAATAATAAAACTTCGGTACTTCAGGATTTTACTAATGACAAATATGCGCTTTCAAACGCCGTTTTTCAGATGCGCGCCCGCGGCGGCACGCTTCTTTATGACACGCTTTTTACCGCTATAAATAAATGCGCCATAGTCGAAGGCAAAAAAGCTATCGTATTATTTACCGACGGCAAAGATGAAAGTTATTCAGGCTCGAAACCTTTTTCAAGACATACGCTCGAAGAAGTGCTCGCCCATGCTAAGCAGGTAGAAGTGCCTATTTATGTGGTCGGTATCGGCAAAGAATTTAATGAAAATATACTTTCAGCCATAGCCAATGAAACCGAAGGCACTTATTATTACGCGCCTTCGCCCTATGAATTATCGAGGCTTTTTAAACAGATAGTGCAGAGTTTTAAAACTTATTATAAAATAGTATTCGCAACGCCCTGCCAGACAAAAGATCAGACTGCTCGTCTGGTGGAAATAGAAGCGACGATCGCCGGGATGCTCGGCCATAATCAGGTACTGTATTTAGCGCCCGGTCAGGCATCCCGCCAGGCGACGGGTTATGCCGGCGGCACGGCCGATGACGGTTATGTACCCATTAAAGATGACTGTAAAGATTGCGATTTCAGAGACGACGCTAAATTCAAGCATTTAAGAAGAAGATAATTTGCCTTTTGGCCGTTTTAAAAAAATAGAATAAATTAAGGCTCATAACCTGTTCAATTTTACAACACTATAATATTATAGTGTTGTTTTTTCTATTATGAATAAAAAGGACTAATTAACATAAAAAAAGAAAAAGAAATTGTGAATTTATCACAATTTCTTCTTCTTTTTGCGCGTTTTTATTTATCCGGCTTAACTATTTTTTCTATTCGTGCCTTCATTTCAGCTTTGATATCGACGTCGTCCCAATATTCTATTCTGGATTTATCGGTTGAAACATTATCATATAAAATTCTGAGCGATTCGAGTATCGCGTTTAAATGCAGTTCGGTACTATTGACCATGTTTGGCAGGTCTTTTTTTAACTGCTCGGTTTTTTCGGACTCTATATACATTTCTACCTTTGCCATATTAAGGCTGAACGGCGCAAGCAGGTTGTTGATATTATGTATAATTACGCCCGTGAGATTTTGAAGCGTTGTAAGCGCTTTTTTTGTTTCGGGGCAATATTCTTTATTGTTGATATTCTCCCGTGCGGTTTTTTTAAATTTTTCTGAAAGATTTTCTTCCGGGCTCACGCCTGTAATATCATCGAGTATTAAAGGCATTGGCTCTTTTATATTATCCGGCTTACAATTATTACAATTATTATAATTATTATTGTTATCAGTTATTTCAGTTATTTCAGTTATTTCAGTTTCAGCCGGAATTTCACGAGTCTGGTTTTTTTCGTTGTCCTGCATATTATTCTCCATAAAATTAATTTAATAGTTTGTCGAGCTTAGCTTCGTCCTCTTCACCCGAAGCGCTCACTTTTATATATTTAGAATTTAATTCAAACAGAACGCCGCGGCCTAATGCGCAATATTTACCGGCGCGCGGATATTTTGCTATAAGCGCGAAGTATAATTTAGAACCGAATTTGACGTTTATGACATTTTTAGAGTCGCGTTTTTCATCGTAAGTGGAAACGCGCCATTCGTCGCCGCGTTTAACAAAAGTTTTATCTTCCACATAGCGCATCGAATCCGGATCGATCTTGCTGAAATCGACTGCCCTGTCGCTCGATTGTATTTTTTTGACGGCGCGGCTCATATATACGGCGCCTCTGCCAGATTCTTCTTTCATAGATTGACCCGCGGCAGGCGCCATAAACACTTCGGCGTTATCAAGCGCGTCGCGCTCCGATGCCGAAAAAGATCCTGCGGGCGCCGATGATTTTGTTTTTACTTTTTCATCGTAGAACCGCCTGCGTTCTTCTATCATAATATTTGGAGCGCCGCTGCCGATCTGCGCCTCGTCTTCGAGGACTAAAAATGATGTGTAGGGCGTCATTATGCCGTGTTTACGGGATAATTCGACTACTTCTTCCTTTAATTCCTTATTTTCTCCGTGCAGCCTTATTTCTTCGAGCAGATAGCCGATGCGTCTTTGCGCCCAGATGCGCGGCAGGAAATTATTGTCATCGGTTTTTTCGGAGAAGTTAACGTCGCTGGCGAATTTTTTTTCGGCGCCGAGGACCTTTCCGTTTATGGTAACAGCGGAAGCGCCGCCGTCACGGTAACGGCCTATCATCACGAGCTGCGAGCCTTTAAAGAAATCGGGGATTTCCTTTGGATAAGCGTTATCGGTTTTTATCTTTCCGAAGTCGATGGAAACTTCGGTTAAAACGGGTGAGGCTATTTTAGTGTAAAAATTAGATATTTTAAGTTCTATATCTTCATTTTCAGTGACATATTCGATGACGCCGTTATTTTCGATCGCCAATTTATCTAAAAGCGTCGTGTTGAGATCGGTGCCTGCGCCGAAGCAGAAAATCTTCACTTTTTTATCATTTTCTTTTTTAACGTTTTTAAGAATTTCGGCCGGGTCCGTAATATCGACGGTCGGCATTCCGTCGGTCAAAAATACTATAAACGCCGGATTATCTTTTCTGTACTCCATTTTAAGCGCTTTATATAACGCTTCGTTAATATTGGTGCCGCCGATGGCGCGCATCTGTTCTATGTATTTAAGAGCCTCGGCCACGCTGTCTTTAGATGCCTCTACGAGTTTTTTTTCGTATAATTTAGGCTCCGTTGCGAAACTTATTATATTGAAACGATCTTCACTTTCGAGGTTGTTAACGCAAAATTTAAGGGCGCTCTGCACCTGCTTGTGTTTATCGCCGCTCATCGAGCCTGAAGTATCAACTACGAAGCATATATCTTTCGGTATTATCTTTTTATCAGTTTCTACTTTAGGCGAGGCAAGCAGCATGAAATAGCCGTCTTCTTTATTTTGTTTATGCGTTATAAGGCTTATGCCGAGCTCATCTTCGGTAACTGTGTAGTAAAGGACAAAATCTTTGTCGGGTTTGGAATTGGACTCCTCGAACGATATTTTAGCTTCGTTGTCTGATTTTTTTTGAATATCTATTTTATGCGACGGCGAATATATATTTTTAATTCCCGCCTTCGATTTGATATCGGTTAATACCGAAACTGTCTGGATGGGTTTTGACGAAAATTTTTCGGTATTAAGCGGATAGACGTATTTTACCATGCCGGCGTCCCTGGTTAATACCTGCTGATATTCAAGCTGGATGCGCTTTTCGCCGCGCGCCGGGACCGGATATACGCGCGCTTTGAAAAGATTGGAGCCTATATACTCTAAAAGCGCGGGGTCCTGTTTTCTTCTGACTATGTCTTCGTAAATATTGCGCGCTTTATCTTTATCCATAAGTTCCGCGGGCTGGCGTTTGCCGTCGATATACATGGCAAAATCCGATACAGTGGCGCCTTCTGGCACAGGAAATATATAGGTGCCTTCGAGATCCTGATTTTCTTCATTTATAAAAACCTGATCGACCGAGGTTTTACAAACCTGTTCGTTAATTTCAACCGTTACTTTATGAAATTTAATTGACGGCGGGATTAATTCGCGCGTAAATCTTCTTTGCGGCGGGAAGTCCGGCGGATAATCGACTATGATAAATCCGTCGGCGTAAGCCGCTGAGCACGAGAGTAAAATTAAAACCGCTATCGTGGTTAGAAAGAGCCCGTTGAGAAGGTTTGTCATAATAAAACACTCCTTTTACTTTACTTACTTACTTACTTACTTACTTACTTACTTACTTTACTTTTTATTAAATATTAACTTTATTTTTTTGCGGGAATTCGACGTAAAAAGCGGCGCCCTTATTTTCAGCGCTTTCAACGAATATTTTACCGCCGTGCTTATCGACGAATTCTTTGACTATTAAAAGCCCGATTCCATTTCCGCGTTCGCCTTTTGTTCCCCTGTCGCAGCTTCCGCCCGATTTGAATAATAAGCCGGTTTTATCAGGGATCATTCCGACTCCGCCGTCTTTAACGCAGAAAAATCCCGAACCGTTTTTTATGCCGCCGCTTAACTCTATGGTACCGTTTTCGAGACTGAATTTAACGGCGTTACTCAATAAATTGCGAATTATAGTGCGCGTCATATTAGCGTCGCAATAAAGTGAAAAATCGTGCGAAATATTATTGATTAATTTAAGGGTTTTATTTTTAGCCGACTCTTCGTTGAATTTGATAGCTTCCTGAAATATATCATAAATATTGGTTTCAACCGGTTCGAAGGCGGACTGGCCGCGGCACGCCTTTGACCATGTTAAAAGATTGTCCAGTAGAGAATAAACATGATTCGAGGTAGAATGTATCGTGGATAAATAGTCTTTAACGGCCGCCGTGGAAAGAGTATCGTATTTAGATAATATCAATTGAATGAGAGGTGGAATACCCGATACCGGTGAAATAAGATCGTGCGCTATTATTGAAAAAAATCTGTCGCGGTCGTCGTTTAGTTCTTTGAGTTTAGAGTGATTTTCTAAAAGCTCGGTTTCGAGCCGGAGCGTAGTCATGAATATAATGCATACAAAAGCGAGAAATAAACTAAAAAAAGTTAATGATATGGTAATAAGGGACAAATAATAGTGGCATCGGTGGCTTGTTATCTCCATCAAGTTATTAGCGCGCATTTCAGGACAAAATATAACGGCGCCGCCGCGCACGATATAAAGCGCCGCTAAAAATAAGAAGACCAATCCGGTGAGGCGGCATATATTTTTAATGCCAGCTATATATTTAAAATATAATATTCTGAAATTATCTATGAATAAGCAAAAATAAACAACGCTGAAAAAAATCACCCGCATCATATAATCGCTTTTTATTTCAGAAAAATAATAAGTCCAGGCGAATGTGACGCATATTAAAAAACAATGAATCTTAACGCTGGTCCCGAGATCGAGAAAACGTCTGAATCCGTGGTTCATAACGGATACCGAAATAACGGTCGCGGTTCCGAAGAGCACTATTGAAAAAATAGAGGGGATAATACCTTGAAAAGCCATTAATACGCCTGAAACGCATGAAAAAAACATGCCGAGCCCGATTAGATCAACGCCCGCGTACTTACGGCGCGAATTCATATATATTATGATCATAGCGAAGCACAATGTTTCGAACGCTAAAATTATTGACAAAGTTTTTAAGTCGAGCATGAGTTTATTATATTACAATTCCTGATTAAAATCAAATTAAAAAATCAACATTTAAAAACGATAATCAAAATAAAGAACAATTAAAGGAGTATTTTATTAATTCATTCTCTACTAAATTACTTCTATTCTTTTTCCATT
>DIVV01000075.1 GCA_002423385.1 bacterium UBP16_UBA6123 | reverse complement strand
TCGGCATAAAATTGTAGCCAGAATCCGGAAATTTATTTTTTTGTTCTTCCGTTCTCTTGTATTTAGAGGCCTCTTATTTCAAGGGATTGATACCGAAATCCTCCTGCAAAAATTAAGTTAATATCCTTCTTATTTGATAACGAATTACTTGACAAAAGCGCGTTTTTGTTATAACATGAAATTTATATGTTTATCAAGTTAATTTTTCTTTTATTCGTCGTGGCACTTGCCAATTTTTACTTTGCCTTACATGGCGAAAATAGCAAGGTCAGATTCGCGTCTATCATTATCGCGGCAATTTCGGTTTTTTCCATAATTCCTATGCTGCCGGACTTTTTAATTGAATTAAAAAAACATAATAAGGAAGTTATCAATTATTCATATTACTTGTCAATATTGGCTTGTGTAATGTATTTGTTTTGCGGCACGGTTAAATCGAAAATTTATATGCATGTGTTTTTCGGGTTATTTTTAACGGCAGGAATCGTTACTGCTTATTTTTATTTCTACAGTGAATGTTGCTTAAACATGTCTTATGCGCCGATTTATGGTATCTATTTAAAAACTGATATATACGAATTTATCGTAATTTTCAACACTTATTTATTCGCCGTTGCTATTAAGGCTGTCAATATAACGGTTAAAAATATAACTGCGCTTTTTTTTCTGTCGCTTCCGATTATTTTCCTGGCATTTCCTCTGAATGCGATATATGAGCATAATGTTTATACTGGCAACGGATTACAGATTGAAATGAATTCGCTTTATAGCATGTCTTCGCATTTTTTTTATTTCAACATGCTGAATGCCCTTTTATTTTTTAATTTTCCTTTCGGAAAAGTTAAACGAACGATCGGTATGGTCTTTTTTTTCGATTTATTCCTCGCTTCGTTTTTTCTCGCGATTTTACTGTTTTGCTGGTGGTTTATGGAATTCAAACCACCCTACAATTTCTTCGTCTTTGAATGGATTTATAATAATTTTCGACATTATTTTATTTCCTGTAATTTCATGTTTTTTTATTTGCATATCATTTTTCTGATCGCGTATTTCCTGTTTTTTATAATAGTGTCTTATTTCGTTTATCGCAACTGGAATTACGGTGACGCATTCCAATATCCCCGGGATTTATTAAATAAAATATGGACGAAGACCTAAATTAGGGCAAAAGCAATTTTAAAGTTATTTGAAGAAATCATTATAAAATCAGGAAATTTCATGTTAAAAATGAACCGCAACTTTTTAGACGAAGTGATTGTCAATTGCGAAACTTTAGTAATTCTGAATGAAAAGAGAAATTAAAATGAACCGGACAATATTAACCGCAATACTTTATTTATTTATTCTAAACTGCGATTGCATCTGTTTTGCCGGCCAGCTTCGTGATGCGGTGCTTAATAACTCTACCGGAGAAGCGAAATTATTAATTGAAAACGGCGCAGATGTAAACGCCGCGAATAACTACGGATATACGCTGCTTCATGAGGCCGCCTCGCACGATTTTAAAGAAATAGCGCAGCTATTGATCGAAAAAGGCGCAGATGTAAACGCTAAAGATATATATGGCCAAACGCCCCTTCATAAAGCCGTCCATTTAAAAGAAATGGCGCGGTTGTTAATCGAAAAAGGCGCAGATGTAAATGCCAGGACCAATTTTGGATGCACGCCGCTTTTTTGCGCGGTTATAAGCGGCACAAAAAGCATGGTGTTATTTTTTATTCAAAAAGGCGCAAATGTAAATACTGAAGATAATTATGATCAAACACTCCTTGGTTACTCGGCGCAATTGAGATCACCAAAGCATAAAGAAATAGTGAAATTATTAATTGAAAACGGCGCGAAATTAAATAAGCTCGCGGGACCGCTTCACGAAGCGGCATTTAATAACTCTACAAAAGAAGCGAAATTATTAATTGAAAAGGGCGTTGATATAAACACCAAAGACAGCATCGGATATACACCGCTTCATTGGGCCGTCGTTCGCGACTCAAAAGAAGCGGTGAAATTATTGATCGAAAAGGGCGCAGATGTAAACGCCGCGAATAACTACGGACGTAAAATGCTTTATAATGCCACCTCAAGGGGTTTCTATGAAATAGCAATGCTATTAATCGAAAAAGGCGCAGATGTAAACGCTAAAGATAAATATGGCCGGACGGCTCTTCATGAAGCGGCTTCATCCAAATCTAAAGAAACGGCGCGGTTATTGGTCGAAAAGGGCGCAGATGTAAATACTACGGATGATAATGGCTATACGCCCCTTCACTGCGCGGTTTCAAGCGGCACAAAAAGTATGGTGTTATTTTTTATTCAAAAAGGCGTGAGCGTAAACACTAAAAATAATCATGGCCAAACGCCGCTTCACGATGCGGCCCAAAGATATGATAATATAGCGCAATTATTGATTGAAAACGGCGCGAAATTAAATGTTAAGGACGTAAACGGCTGGACGGCGCTTCATGTTGCAGCTAAATTTTATTCTAAAGACGCGGCGCAAATTCTGATTTTAAAAGGCGCCGACATAAACGCCAGGGATAAAAATGGCTATACGCCGCTTCATTGGGCCGCCATTCGCGACTCTAAATCAGTGACGCGGTTATTGATAAAAAAAGCGATAAATGTAAACGCTAAAGATAAAAAAGGATTTACACCGCTTCATTATGCCAGAAAAAACGGTGAAACAAAAAAACTGATTGAAGATGCCGGAGGCGTAGACTAAATAATGTTTTTGTATTTCGGGAAGAAACAGAAATCCCTTTCGCAACATTTTTGTTAAGACTGGTTCCGGAAATTTCATGCAAAATTTCAGAGAAAATACCATTTAGGACACGAGCATGCAATTTTTATAAGAAATTACCTTATATTTTACTAAAACTATTGTGTACGCAATGCCGAATGAGAGAGGATTTAAGGGAGGGAAAAAGGGTTGCTAACCTTTTCTCCATCCTTTTTCGAAAAAATATGTTACAAAAATCATAATATTATGTGTAATACTGCCACATAGTATAAGTGTGTAAATATTCATCGATGTTGTGTGCTAATTTCTCGATAATTGACTAACCATATTTTTATCATTTATTATTTTTTAAAAAGGCTTTAAACAAGCATTTTTAAATCTTGGCATGATTTTTGTATATTTGATGTTAGATTTTTGTAATTAAGCATTTTTCTTTAATTTGTTTTTTCATTTTTGGATGTGTATTATTTGACTAAACTTAACTAATTAAATAAAATTATGGAGGTATTATTATGGCTAAAGTATTAGGAATCGATCTTGGAACCACTAATTCATGTATGAGCGTTATAGAAGGCGGCGAACCGGTGGTAATCCCCAATTCAGAAGGCGGACGCACCACGCCGTCAATAGTCGGTTTCACTAAAGATAAACAGAGAGTCGTCGGTATTTCGGCTAAAAGACAGGCTGTTATCAACACCGAACGCACCGTGCGCTCGATCAAAAGAAAAATGGGCCAGAACCATAAAATCAAAATAGACGATAAAGAGTATACTCCGCCCGAAATATCGGCAATGGTGCTTCAAAAATTAAAAGCCGACGCAGAAGCATATCTTGGCGAAAAAATCACTCAGGCGGTTATTACCGTTCCCGCTTATTTCGACGATTCACAGCGTCAGGCGACCAAAGACGCAGGCAGCATAGCCGGTCTCGAAGTTTTAAGAATAATCAACGAGCCTACCGCCTCCGCGCTCGCCTACGGTCTGGATAAACAACAAAAAAATATGACCGTTTTAGTATATGACCTCGGCGGAGGCACATTCGACGTTTCCGTCCTCGAACTCGGCGACGGCGTTTTCCAGGTTAAATCAACCTGCGGCGATACCTTCCTCGGCGGCGACGACTGGGACCAGAAAGTTATAGACTACCTCGTCGATGAATTCAAAAGAGAAAACGGCATCGACCTTAAAAACGATTCCAAAGCCATGCAGCGCCTCCGCGATGAAGCCGAAAAAGCTAAAATCGAACTTTCCGGCGTTATGCAGACTAATATCAATATCCCTTATATCACCGCTGACGCATCCGGCCCGAAACACTTAGACACAACCCTCACACGCGCTAAATTCGACGATATAACCCGCGACCTGCTCGATAAAACGAAAAAACCCATGGAACGCGCCCTCGAAGACGCTAAACTCAAAATCGGCGATATCGATCAGATTCTTCTCGTCGGCGGCTCGACCAGAATGCCTCAGGTTGTCGATCTGGTCAAAAATTTCTTCGGCAAAGATCCCTGCAAAAATATCAACCCCGATGAATGCGTCGCTATAGGCGCGGCTATCCAGGGTGGCGTTCTTAAAGGCGACGTTAAAGAAGTCCTCCTGCTCGACGTTACTCCGCTTTCGCTCGGCATCGAAACACTCGGCGGCGTTTTCACCAAATTAATACCGCGCAATACGACCATACCCACTAAACGCTCCGAAGTATTCTCCACGGCAGCCGATAACCAGACCGCAGTTTCAATACACGTCCTTCAGGGCGAACGCGAACTGGCGCGCTATAATAAAACCCTCGGCAAATTCGATTTAGTCGGTATTCCGCCCGCACCGCGCGGCATTCCCCAGGTAGAAGTCACCTTCGATATCGACGCTAACGGCATAGTCCACGTTTCAGCTAAAGATAAAGCTACCGGCAAAGAACAGAGCATCAGAATCCAGGCATCCTCAGGACTCTCCGAAGATGAAATCAAAAATATGCGCGACGAAGCCGAAAAACACGCCGACGAAGATAAAAAGTTAAAAGAAGTTATCGAAGCTAGAAACCACGCCGATTCATTAATTTACCAGACCGAAAAATCACTCCGCGAATTCGGCGATAAAGTCGATCAACCGACTAAAGACGGTATAAACGCCGCTATCGAAGCGCTGCGTAAAGAAATGCAGTCGGAAGACGCCGAAGCTATTAAAAAAGCCACGGAAACTTTAATGACCGCTTCACATAAGCTCGCCGAAACAATGTACGCTAACGCCCAGCAACAATCCGGCGGCGCTAATCCAGGCGCAAGCCCCGAAAACGCGAACTTTAACGCCGGCGCTCAAAACACGGGCGGCGCTAAAAAAGACGACACCGTAGTCGATGCCGAATTCGAATCGATGGACGATAAGAAATAAGCTACAAATTTATAATTAAATCAATAATTAATAATTAAAAAAAAGGGGGAAGAAAGGGTTAGCAACCCTTTCTTCCCCCTTTTAATCCCCCTTCTATCCGCAAATTGCCTGACGCTTTATCGTTAGTTTATCTATAACTTTTTCTATACGATTTATCTGTCTTGCCTTTAAGTTTTTTCTTTCTTTCTTTTTTTCTTATTTATTTATTTGCCGTTTACTTATTTATCTGCCAGCTTGTTTGTTTGCATGTGCGTGCTGCGCACGCACATGCGGAGCAATAATGGCACCACTAAAACTTAAGCTAACGGCTCACGGTAAAAATCTGCCGCTAATCGATACGGTAATTACGCCGCTAAAATTAAAACAAATTGTTTACGGGAAAAACCAACGAAAATAAAGTTTATTAAATATATCAGATTAAGTTTATAATACTTTTGTATAGTAAAAGTTGTTACGCTTTATAGCATTACCGTGAGCATTATTATAAA
>DIVV01000046.1 GCA_002423385.1 bacterium UBP16_UBA6123 | reverse complement strand
AATACGTTCCGAATTTCAGGTACTATAAGATAATCGAGAACGAATTCAGTGTGAGCAGTAAAAAAGAGATAAAAAGCATAAATGCGGCTATGTTCAGGTTAGAGCAGGCAGGCGTGGAAGATGTAAGTGAATGCGCTCTGAGGCTTACGAAGATACTCACGAAGGAAGCTAACCCCGAACTAAAAAGGGATTTCAAACTCTGGCTTAACCAGCTCATAAGAGGATACGGAATAAGCGGGAAAGAAGTTAATAAAATAATAAAGGAACTGGAGGCGGGCAAGATGACATTACTCGAAGCGACGATTAAGAAGAATAGGGAAAAAGCGATAAACGAAGGCGAAGTCAAAGGCGAAGAGAAAAAGGCGATAGAAGTGGCTAAAAATCTGTTAGAACTTGATGTTGAGATTTCCAAGATTATAAAGGCAACCGGTCTTTCCGAAGCCGAAATAAAATCGCTAGCGAAGAGGCCCACGAAGGACGCGGCGTAACCGGCTTCCCTGTTTTTTACGGTTCCAGGCGTTTTTTAGTCAAAATAGACCTGTTTTCATAAAAAACTGACCCGGATTCGACGGAAATCTTTAGAAAACTATATAAATCTTATCAAAAACTAATAAAAATAGAAAAAGGCACTCAACGATCGCAGATGCGGTCGGCGGGTGCCACGGAGGGCGCAGACGAGCGGCCTCAAGCCTCGCTTGCGGGAACAGACGGAGAAGTTGTTAGTCGTCAGTCATTAGTCGTTAGGGGACCGAGGGACGACGAGGAACAAAGCCCCTAATGACTAACAACTAAATACTAATGACTCGTTAAATGACTCCCCGGCGTGGCGCGATAAGCGATTGCGCCGGGGAAATTTTATTAAAGTTGTTAGTCGTCAGTCATTAGTCGTTAGGGGACCGGAGAACGGGCCACCTAATGACTAACAACTAGCGACTAATGACTATTAACGATAGGAATGGCTTATGATAATTCAAAATACAAAATATGTAATTCATTATCCAAAAATATGTAATTTACGTCGAAAAGCGATCGAGATCGAAGAGTGTCTCAAAGATTTTTTTCCACTTGGAGCTAATATTTTGCCAATTCCGGAAGAGGCTCCTGCCGATTTGCCGCGCCTTAATTTTGTTTCACGTTATGGGCATTCCATGCTTAATATCTCGCTTGTTAATGCTCAATTACTGACCAGTTACGATGATAAGTTTAACAAAAGTTGGGATCAATGCTTTGATTACCTCGATAAAAGAATTAAAGCGATAAATAACCTGATTCGCGAGCGTCTGGAAAGCGAATTTCTATTTTCTGGACTCACTACCGAAGTCTTGTTCGATGAATTCTCCGATGTCGATCCGATTAAAACATTCAAAAATAAATTTATAAAATGTGAATCAAGTCAAATACCGTTTGAACTTGGATTCAAGGCTACTTTTGAAAAAGACAAATGTTATTTTATCAATTTTAATTTTGCGAATGTAAGAATATATGAAAATGTAAACGCGCTAACTATGCCGCCTTCACTTTTCGAATCTATTGAAAAGCATCATTGGCTCGGTGTTATGATTGACATTAACGATAAATTTGGATTTAATTATACAAAAAACTATAGGTCGAGTTATGAAAAAACCTCTGAAATACTCAAAATTACGAACGATTTTATTTCCGGAAAGTTGTTGGGTATAATTAAGGAAGGAAGGTTAGAGGTATGAACGTTAAAACTTCCTCGACGATAGCTATGATGGCTTGTTCCGTTATATTAAATTTCGGACCTCATGGAAGTCATATGGTTAAAATTAGCAGTGATTCCGAGACTCCGGTAGAGTATAGAGTGCCGCTCATCAAACAATATCAGGAAAAGAATTATTTTATTTCGCCTTCCATAACGAGTATAGAGGCGCCACGAAGATTTATAGATGTTTCTGCGGATCTTTTTCCGGGTTCAAGAAATTTTACCATAGAAGAAAAGAACGGTTATCGAAATTACCTTAATATTTTTTTCAAACATACAGGTAAAAAGGCATTATAAAAATTATGCTTGAAGATTTTATTGAACTCGTACGGCAATTATTTCCGGCGATCAATCCTTATGTTGCTGAAAAAGGCAAAAAAAATACTTCATCAGTTTAAAGAACTGGATAAATTTGGTGAGCCAGTTATCGTAAAAGGGCGCCAGAAGTATAAGAACATAAAATGGTTTCTCGATAAACCCCTCGGCTACCTTGCCCAGGGCGATGTTATTGGTGATTTTAACTTTAAATTCATTGATTGTGACGGATATGAGCGTGAATTTGAAACGTCAGGAATGTTACTTTCGAATACCTGCGACGCGGCGAGGGACGAAAATATTATTTTAGCCCCTTTAATACCGTTTGATACGGAAAAATTAAAAGCTGAACGCATTAACGAATACGACTTATTTAATAATAAAATTTTTCAAATTTTATATTATCCGAACTGTGACGAGCCCTGTGACGATTTATCGAATTATTTTATAGATTTAAGCATAATAAACACTTTTCCTCGTGAATTGGTAATGAAGAAAATCGAAGAAAGAAAAATAATGAAAAAAAGTTCATTGAGCGACTTTGGCTATTATCTTTTCTTATCGAAGTTAACGTTGCGGCTGATGAGACCTGAAGATCTGGAAACGCAAAAAGAAAGAAAAGTATATTCTGATGAGGGAGTCTTTAGTCGCTAGTCATTAGTCGTTAG
>DIVV01000060.1 GCA_002423385.1 bacterium UBP16_UBA6123 | reverse complement strand
GGGAGGGTTTAAGGGAGGGAGAAAGGGTTGCTAACCTTTTCTCCCTCCCTTAATTTTAAATAACTAAATAACTAAATAATAATATTTAATTTTCCCTCACAAATTTTTGTATGCGGTTATTATTTTTATCGGCGACGAATATAGTATCGGCCGAAGCGTTTGGCGTTATATTAACCGCGACGCCTGAAGGCCTGTTGAACTGGCCGTTACCCGCGCCCGAAGTACCCAGGCTGAGAATATACGCGCCAGCCGCCGTGAATTTTTGAATACGGTTATTGAAAGTATCCGCTACATAAACGTTAGAGGCGCCGTCAACCGCGATGCCGGCCGGAGCGTTGAATTTGCCGTTACCGGTTCCATAGCCGCCCCAGGAGGTTACGAAAACGCCGTTACTATCGAAGACCTGCACGCGATGGTTATTGGTATCTGCGGTAAATATTTTTTTATCGGCCGATACGGCGATGCCTGATATGCCGTTAAACTGGCCGATGCCGCTTCCCGTGCCGCCGAATTCAACTTCGAAACTGCCGTCGGAAGTGAATCTTAAAATTTTATTAGTCACGGAGTCGGATACGTAAACTTTCGAATCTGAGTTAACGGCTAATTTAGACGGCTGGGAGTATGTAGTTATGCTTAAAGCCGCGGTTTCGAATGTTTTAATATAACCGCCGGTTGAATTGAATTTTTTAATCTTTTTATTGCCTGAATCGACAACATACAGGTTATTAGCGGAATCGACCGCCACGCCGGTTACCGTGTCAAATTCAGAATTACCGGAGCCGCTTACGGAAGTTTTACCTGAAAGAGGGCCGTGCCAGCCGGAACCGCCCGTATTGTCTCTTCCTATCCAGCCGAGAAGGGCGCCGGTTGAATTAAATTTCTGTACGCGATGGTTATTAGTATCGGCCGCCCACATATTGCCAGCGCCGTCGAGCGCGATATCAGACGCTGCGTTGAATTGCGAATCGCCGGTTCCGAAGGAGCCGAATTGTGAATTATAGTTATAATTAAGTTCAATTTCAAACCATACTTTATTGCTATCCACGTTATTAATTACGACGCGCAAGTCGCCCGGAATCGTTCCGGCGGCTATATTGCCTTTAATCTCGGTATCGCTCCAGCCGCCGCCGGCGACGGTTAAGTCGAATGCGCCAATTTTAACGCTGTTAGCGCCCTGCGTCGTTCCAAAACCTTCGCCGGTTATAGTAATCTCATCGCCGCGTTTAGCGAATGATGGAGTTACATTGGTTATTTTAAGTATTTTATAAGATATTTCATTACTCATTACGCCGTTGACCGTCACTCTGAGACTGCCGTTAACTGCTCCAGCGGGTACTTTTACTTTAAACGAGGTATTTGTTAAATTCGATATGTCCGTGGCGGTAATATCGTTGAATTTAACGCTAACGGCTGAAGGCGTCGTGCCGAATCCGCTGCCGGTAACTGTTACATCAACTCCGGTATTAAGCGGGTTGGGAGTGATCGAGCTGACTTTGACT
Source organism: bacterium UBP16_UBA6123 (assembly GCA_002423385.1). Taxonomy (GTDB): domain Bacteria; phylum Muiribacteriota; class UBA9980; order UBA9980; family UBA9980; genus UBA9980. Next base: position 10,633 of record DIVV01000060.1, on the reverse strand, counting down.
ATATTGAATAAATAACCGTTGCTTGTAATGCCGCCGGAGGTTACCGTAACGCCTCCGCTTTCGGCGGTCGGCGGCACTTTAACTCTTATCTGCGAATCGCTCCAGTTGCTGTAATCGGCAGTCTCAACGGGCGTTCCGCCGAATCTGACCAGATCGCCGGCCGCCTGGAATGCGCCGAAGCCCGATCCGGTGATGGTAACTTCCTGGCCGCTTGTTCCGGCAAAGGGTGTGAGCGAAGATATACTCAGCGCCTGATATGCATAAACCTGCGATGCTATTGCGTTCATTTCGAAGCGTAAATTGCCCGATACAGCGCCGTAGGGAACTATTACCTCGACGGTATTCATGCTCCAGTTGCCCTGATTGATAACGGCTTCTACGGCCGTCGAATTAAGCGCGTCGAAAAGCACTCTGGTACTGCCTTTGACCGGGCCGAATCCGGCGCCGTAAATTTTAAGAACTTCGCCTGCGGTAACTTTAGGCTTATCGGTCGAATTAATTTTAGTAATATAAAAATTATATTGATTAGTGGCCGTGCCGTTAACTTCGGTCGTAAAAGCATTGCTGACAGAGCCTATCGGTACTTTAACCCTTATTTTAGTATCGGTCCATGAATATATATCGCTGGATGCGAGGCTTACGCCGCCGTAGAGAACGCGGCCGGTACCCTGCGAGGCGCCGAATGCCGTGCCGTTGATATCGATAACGGTGCCGGCCGGCCCATAATCTGGCACCAGTGAAGTTATGGTTGAAACTTTAAAATTTATATCGTTACTGTATAAATCGCCGATTTTAATTTTGATATTACCGCTGGATGCGCCTGCGGGCACTCTTACGATAATTGAATTATCCGACCACAGAAAATAGTCCGCGGCGGCGGCGGGCAGCGCGTTGAAGTAAACGCCGTTATTGCCTCTGGCGGCGCCGAATCCTTCGCCGGTTATCGTCACTTTCATTCCAACCGGTCCGGATTCGCGGTCTATGGCGGTGATCTTTGTAACTTTAAATCCGGCCCAGGTGTTTAAAATGCCCGAAACGTTAACGCTGACGGTGCCGGACAATGCGGCGTCGGGAACGGTTGTCACGATGGCGGCGTCGCTCCAGTCGCCGGGCGCGACGATAGCCGTAGCCGTGTTGAATTTAACCACTCCGGCGAGCGCGCCGAAACCTGCGCCATTGATCGTGACCGACGTTCCGATAGGGCCGTAGGCGGGAACTACGCTGGCAATATTAGTAACGGTGAATGCGTAAGAAGACGAATCGATGCCCCATATATTTACCTTAACGCCGCCGGTTGAAGCGCCCTGTGGAACTTTTACTTCGATGAGATTATCGCTCCAGGACACTATATCTGATGACGAAATCGCAGCGCCGTTGAATTTAATTGAATTTCCAGCCTGAGCGGTTCCGAATCCTTCGCCGGCGAGTTTAATGACGGAGCCTATCGGGCCGTAAGAAGGCGTTATGGAATTTATTTTACTTAATTTAAAAGATGCCTGAGACGATGATAGAACTATGCCGCCGGTAGTAACGGTTATCGGCCCTGACGATGCGCCCGCGGGAAGCGTCGCGGTTATTTTATTATCTTTCCATTCGTTTATTAAGGCCGCGCTGACGCCGTTAAATGCGACCGTGCCTTTAGCGGTTCCAAATCCCGCGCCGTTAATCGTAACAAGCGTGCCGGCCAGTCCGTACGCGGGCGCTATCGGCGTATCGGATGCAAAGCGCACGACTTCGAAAGGTATCGTATTAGTTTCGAAATCATTAATGACGGCCTTTATCGGCCCTGAAACGGCGGTTTCGGGTATCGTTACGCGCACCATGCCGTCGGTCCATAAACCGCCAGCTACTGGCATTTCTATATCGTTAATCAATATTTTATTAGCGCCCTTTGTGCCGCCGAATCCCGTGCCGTTGACCGATATTTGCGTATTAACGGCGCCGCGAGCGGCCGACAGTGAATTAACCGAAATAATGCTTACGGTTTTTGAATTGCTTCTAACGCCCGATATAACTACTTCGAGCGAGCCGGAAACGGAATTAGCCGGAACCGCTACGGTAATTTTATCGTTAACCCATGAAACTATCGAAGTGGCGTTTACCGAGTTGAATACGACGTTATTAGACCCGCGCGCTGCGCCGAATCCCGTGCCGTAAACGATTAGTTGAGTGCCGGCCGTGCCCTGGACCGGATTGACGGAGTTGATGTGAGTTACTTCGAAGGCAACGGAATTACTGGCGACGCCGCTGGATGAAATAGATATCGAGCCGGGGCCTGCCGCCGCGTAAGATGGTATCCTGGCGATGATTTCAGTATCGCTCCATTTGATTATATCCGTTTCGGCGATGCCGGCGCCGCTGAATTTAACTAAATTGTTAGCGGTTTGCGCGCCAGCGAACCCGGAGCCTTTAATTGTAACCGGCATTCCGATAGGGCCGTAAATTTGCGATAACGACGAAATGGCGATAATTTTGAAATCGACCCCATTGCTTGTAATGCCGTTAATGGTAACGGCCGCTTTTGCGCTGACGGATTTATCGGGCACTATAAATTTGATTTCTTTATCCGACCATGACTTTATTTCAGATATGCTTATTGCGCCAATTTTAACTACATTGCCGGAGGCGGGCGCTGCGCCGAATCCCGAGCCTGTAAGGGTTATTTCATCGCCGTAAGTGCCTGCTGAAGGCGTTATTTGCCCTATATTAACCACTTCGAAATTAAAGCCGTTATGGGTCGAGCCGTCGGCCGAAGTTACCGAAACGCTTCCAGAAATCGCGCCTGCCGGCACTTTTACGATTATTTTAGACGCCGTCCACGATATTATATCTGATGCAGCAGTACCGCTGAATTTAACCGAACCGGCGCCCTGCGTATCGCCGAAATTAGCGCCGCTTATAGTTACGGTCGTGCCGATAATGCCTCTGACGGGCGCTATTGAAGTTATATTAGTAACGCTGAATATATTGCCGGCGTTAGTTTCAGACGCGCCGGAAATTAATTTGACCGCGCCGGAAACGGCCGTGGCAGGAATTTTAACGGTTATTTTATTATTCGTCCATGATATGATTTCACTTATTTGAAGGGCGCCTATTTTTATGAGACGGTCTGACTGTAAAGCGCCGAACCCGCCGCCGTATATATCGATTGCCGTTCCGGCCGGCCCGTATTGCGGGCTTATCGAAGATATCGTAGTGAATTCGAAATTTTTATCGCTGATATATTCGATATTATTGATTTTAACGCTTACTTTACCCGTAAGCGCGCCCGCGGGCACTTTCACTTTTATAGCGGCGTTAGTCCAGCTTTCAATGACGGAAGCAGCCGTGCCGTTAAAAGTTATCGATGAACCGCCCTGAGAATCGCCGAATCCGGCGCCCGCAACTTCGATCCAGTCGCCTGCGAAGCCGAAAGTCGGAACGAGTTCCGATATAGATGTCATATCGTATTTAAATTGATTGCTGGTTATCCCGCCCGCCGTAACGGTTAAATATCCCGATTTAATGCCCTGCGGTACTATAGTTTCAATAAGCGCGTCCGACCATTTTTTAATGTATGAAGCGTTTACTCCGCTGAATTTGACGCTGGCGCCCGTTCCCTGCGTTTCGCCGAATCCTGCGCCGTTGATGATAATAGCGTCGCCTGATTTAACTATAACGGGTGAAATCGAAAATATAGAGGTCAGGCCGAATGAAACGCCATTGGTGCGCAGTCCGTTAATTTCAACGAATACTTCGCCGCGCGGGGCGTTTAGCGGAACGCGCGCAACTATTTTAGAGTTGGACCATGAAATTATATCGCTGGCGTCTATATCGCCGAATTTTAATTTATTAGCGCCCTGCGAAGAACCAAACCCGCTGCCGGCGATAGTTACCATGGTTTGCGCGGTGCCGGCGGCCGGAGTTATCGAGACTATATGGCTCGCGTCGAAATTAACGCCGTCACTCGATATTTGATTGATTATTACAGTGAGCGGCCCTGGCATGCTGCCGGACGGAACTTTGACCAGGATAAGCGCGTCCGACCATGATTCGATATCTAAATCGGAAGCATATTTTTGATTGAATTTAATAAGGCTTTCGCCGCGCGCCGCGCCGAAGCCGAGTCCGGTTACGGCGATTTTTTCGCCGGGCACGCCCATATACGCCGATAGCCCTGTTATTAAAGGTTTAACCTTTAAATCTAATATAGCGGTTGCGCTGATTCCGTCTTCGGAGTGCGATGCGGTAAGAGTAACGTTCTGCGGCGAGGCGGGCGCTAAAAACACTCGCTGTTCGTCGAGGATCGCGCCGTTATAAGACCACAGCGGCGTTATCACGCGCGAAGTTTTATCCGAATAATTAACGCTGACCGTGATTTCGGCTAATTTATAAACCGTGCCCACGGCCGTTTCGTCGTATGTTTTGCTTAAAGTGAGGGTTTTAACCACGCGCGATAATTTTAATTTGAACGCGGCCGTTTTAGTTATCTGTCCTTCGGTGTATGAGGCTAAAAAATTAACTTCGCCGATATAACCGGCGGGTGGTATATAATTAAATCCTGATATACTTCCTCGGTCGGCGGCCCATGTGACAAAGACTTCGCGCGTCGTGCCGTCTGAATATGATGCCGTCGTTTTAATTGATTTAAGGTCGAATGGCGTGTTAGCTTCAGCCGTGCGCGAGCTTTCGGCCGGAATCAGGCCGCTCAGCAGAGCGTTTATTGAAATGCTTAAAAGCGCGGTCTGCGTTTTAGAGCCTTCGCTGTATTTAGCGGTGAGTACGACTATTCCTTTTTTACCCGCCGGCGGGCTATATATCGAATTTATGATACTGCCTTCCTGCGCGCTCCATGACGCGGTAACTTCGCGAGTCGTGGAATCGGCGTAAAGTGCGACGGTTTTAATATTAGATAAGTTATAGGTCGTGTTTTCGCTTATATTCTCATTTGTTTTACTTAATACCAGCGATTTAAGCCCTGATTCCATTTCGACGAAAAAATCCAGGACGCCGACCGTGTAATCTTTCGATTCGACGCTGAAATTAATAGCGTGTTGCGGATAACCGGCTTTTTTAAAGACGAGTGAGTAGCCGCCGGCTTTAAGATCGCAGGCTATACTAAAGTATCCGTTTATATCGGTTATGGCTTTCAAACCGGTTGAAAGCGCCACATCGACTCCCTGTAATGGAGCCGCCGGCGTTTCTTCGGTGTTAATAACGCCCGTAGATAAAGATTTATCGTTAAGATGCGACGCGCTTATAACTACGCGGCCGCTGAGGCGCGTTACGGATGTCGCCGTCTTTTGCCGCTCGTCGAGCACTTTTTTAATTTCTATTTTCAGATTGTCGGAATGCTCGATTTTAACGAACGAGTAAAGTTTATCGCCGGCGATTTTAAGGCGCACGCCGCTTTCAATAAGGGTGTTTAGATAATAAACTCCGCCTTTTTGAATAAAATACTCGCCGGATATCAAAGTCGAGTCTTTTTTTTGAAATTTAATAATAACGGGCGAATTTGCATTCACGAGCTGTATATCGGCTTTGAAAAATCCGGCCGTGTCGGTTAAAACGGTATATTGTTTTTTTTCGGCAATAACTATAATCTGGCGCGCGGAAGCGAGGCCGGCGTATAAAACCGGCGATTGTATCGAATCGTCGTATAAATAGCCGGATATGGTAGTATTCGGCGTTACGCTCGACGGCGTAACGGTCCCTGAATTGCTGAAACCGCCGCCGCCCGTGCAGCCCTGAAATAAAGCCGCGGCAAAAATGGCAGTCATTAAAAACACGGCTGAAAAAACTCTATTAACAAGGTTTTTGACATGCTTCGAGTGTTTTGAATATTTTGCGTTTTTTTTGGTTATATCAATGTTTTTCATAAGGACATACACTCCTAATACTATTAGCTTACTATTATATCGACAAAATAATTAAAACCATAAATTTTTAGTTATAATACCAGAATATATGCTTAAGTATTATATTTTTTTTGAGAATGATTATTGATTATTGACATTAAATTAATACTCTGGTATTATCTGGTGAAGGATTTATCTATGGCAAATAAAAATATTGGAGGCCGATATGAACGAGTTAAGAATTCTTGGAATTTTAATACCTGATAGAGTTAAAGATGCGCTTAAAGTACAGCAGGCGCTCACTAAATATGGATGTTCGATTAAAACCCGCCTTGGCTTGCACGAAGCCAGCAGTGAAACCTGCGCGCGCAACGGCCTCATAATTCTGGAATTGACGGGTAAAAAAGAAGAATGGGATGCGCTCGAAAAAGAGCTTACGGTGGTAGAGGGCGTAAAAATTCAGAAGATGTCGTTTGCTTTATAGTATAAGGAAAAAATTAACTTAACTAATTAACCAAAATCATTATTATAAATGGTATTTACGGTATTTATGGAGTTTAATGAAGTTAAATAAAATTTTAATAATCCGTACGGATCGTCTCGGTGATTGTATTTTATCGACGCCGGTTATAGCGGCGCTTAAATCGGTTAATAAAAACGCGATTGTCGATATACTTACTTCGCCTTATACGGTGGATGTTTTTGCGGATAATCCATGCGTGGGCGATATTATAATAGATGATCCGTCGAAGCATTCGGTATTTTCGAATGAATTTCGCGCGCTTATTAAAAAAATAGCGGCGCGGCAATATGATATATGCTTTATATTGCATATAACCGCGCGCGCCGCGCTGATACCTTTTTTAGCCCGTATACCGGTAAGGGTTTCTCCGGCTTCTAAAATTTATCAATTTTTATCTACGGCGCGTATTCGCCAGAAAAGGTCCGCGTGCGAATTTAACGAGGCTGAGTATAACCTTGATTTAATAAGGCGTTCGTGCGGCATTGACTTTAAAAACCAGCCGCCGCGATTATTTTATGATCAGGCCGCAGCCGGTTTCGCCGATTCATATTTAAATGAAATTTTGATTGAATTACGAAATATAAATTATGATGAATTCAAAAAAAGCGGCCGTAAACTTATATTGGTACATCCTGGCAGCGGCGGCTCGGCCGTTAATATGAGCCCTCATAAATACGCGGAGTTAATCGAAAGATTATATGGCTGCGGTTATGAAATATTCTTATCGACCGGTCCGGCCGAAGAAAACTTAAGAGAAACGATCCTGTCAAAATTATCTTTCAGGCCGTTATATTATAAAAATGAAATATTTATGGGCGGTTCCGCTCTGAAAAAAACTTTTGCTCTGATATCCCGTTGTGCCGCCGCAATAGCGCCTTCAACCGGGATCATGCACGCCGCCGCCGCGCTGGAAAAACCTGTAGTCGCGCTTTTTTGTCCGATTTTTGTCTGCGCGCCCCGCCGCTGGGGGCCTTATATGTCGGCGTCCGCCAGAATAATAACGCCCGACGCCGTTTCGAGCGATAAATGCAATATAATAAATCAGAAATATTGCATTAAGTGCTCTGGTATGGAATGTAAACACTATAACTGCATGGACAAGATCGAAATCAAAGAAATTATAGATAAATTAAACAGCATTTTTATTAACGCGAAAAGTACAATTAAAGTTTGATATTGTTTGAAGAGACTTGTTTTATTTAATTTTTATTATTTTTTACACTCCAACTGTATTTTCCGGGTTAACGCCGGCTAAAAAATCCATAAAGCGTCGCTTGACTTCCGGCGGAGCGAGGCCGGGCCTTCCCGGTTCGCTTGTTTCATTTTTATTGATAATTAAATGAATGAATGTGAGACGTGGATTTTTTTTCCATTCGTAGATGAGCGTTTTAAGCGAATCGAGGCTGGAAGCGGCAAAAGAACGCGTATATCCGCAGGCGTGAGCAACCGCGGTAAAATCGACGCCGGCGGAAACGGTGAACTGTCCGCCGGTAGAGGCGTGTGAGCGGTTATCGAGCAGAATATGGAGCATATTAGCGGGCGAATAATATCCGGCGGTAGCCATGGCGCCCATTCTCATTAATAATGCGCCGTCGCCGTCTATGGCGATTATATTTTTAGCGGGTTTGCACAGGGCGAGGCCGGCGGCTATAGAACTCGCGCAGCCCATCGAGCCGACCATATAAAAATTATTGGCCCGGTCGTTAAGATCGTGGAGTTCGCGTCCGGTTTTGCCTGTAGCGGCTATTAACGCCGTTTTATCGTCCGCGAAACTATCGATGAGTTTAAGGGCATCTATTCTTCCGGGAAGCGTCGCATCGGAACGCGCCGTGTCGGGCGATTTGAGCATTATATCCGTTTTGCCGGTATCGGCCAGGTTTTCTGTGGTATTAATATATTCAGTTTTTATAAATTTATTGTGACAGCCGGTCGTTTTCAAGTTTATTTTAGAAAATGTGTCTTTTTCGACTATAAAAAAGTAAGATTCGTTATTATCGATATGCCCTGCGGCACGTTTTAGTTGTAGTTTATATTCATCGGGTTGTTTTGAAAGAGTTTCATGCCTTATTTTCATTAAATCGAGAAGGCCGCCGGTTATTTCACCCATAAGTTCGTGCTGCGGCTCGTCTTTATGACTTGCGCCGCCCCGCAGGCTTACAAAACCCAGAAGCGGTATTTTAAATATATAATTAAGCGAGGTAAGAGGCGATACGGCGTTTGTGAGTCCTGAGTTCTGGCATAAAATAACCGGCTGGCGCCCGCCCATATAAGCGCCCGCGCACAGGGCGGCCGCGTCGCCCTCGTTTGCCGCCATTATATAATCGCATTCATCGAGGGCGTAGTTTATTAGATATTTAAGATATGAGCACGGCACGCCGCTGTAAAAATTAAAACCTGATTTTTTGAGTGCTGCGCCAAAAACTGCTGTATCTATCATTTAAATCCTGGTGTATGAAATTCATTTAGTTTGAATTCAGCTTTACTAATAATTAAATAAATTTTAAAATTAAATTTTATGGCCGGCTTTAAAATAAAAACCAACCACCTGAGTTCTTTTGTTAAAAGTGGGTTAGTTAACGATTTTTTGCAGATCGACAATATTATTGACGTTGAGCCATGAGCCTTTTATATATTTAACGAATATGGGCCGCTGCGCCGTTAATTCATTAAGAAGATCGTGCATGGTTAATTTTTTAAATTCAGGCCGCGCGCTCATTAATTTGATGTGTTCACTCATTACTCGGGCGCCTTCGCCATTTACCTTGATTAAACCTATAAATTCGCTGTTGATTTCATCTTGCGGCAGGCAGGAAGACATCTTGATAAATTTTACGTTTTGCGAGTATAATTTTTTTGAATAGGCCGCGTCCGTTTTAACATAATCGTAGCGGGCGTTTCCGTCGAATTCAAAATCGGCGTCCGCCACTATAACTATATCGTTTGCATCATTAATGAGTTCGGTTAAAATATAACTTTTAAACACTATATCGCCGTAGCAAATTATAGTGTTTTCGCGTATTTCACCCAGCGCGAGAAAAAGCGAGTAAAGTTCGCTGGTCTCGCCGTAATCGTCGTTATCTATAAATTTAACGTTCTGCGCGCTCACTTTATGCTTTGCGAAACCGCGCACCACCGATATATCTTTAATTCCGGTCTGGTTGAAATTATCTATTATATTAAATAAAATAGGCTTTCCTTCAATATGTATGAGAGTTTTTGGAATCGATTCGGTGAGTGCGCCAAGGTTGCCGCGGCTTGCAGCGAGTATAACGGCGTTATAATTTTTACCGGCGGCCGGTAGATATTTTTTTTCGGCCTCGCGGAGTTCCTCGTCGCCCTGGAGCCTGAAAAGCTCGGCTACCGGCACTATCTTATCTTCGACGTTTATAAGGCTTTTATCCATATAAACGCGGGCCGCTATTTTTTGCATATTACCGACGGCGGCGCGTATCATGTGATTTGCCCAGATGACTAAACTTATATTCAGGTCTTTGAATATATCGGCCGGCGTCGAATAATACTTTGTAGGCACTATAACCACAGGCAGTTGATTATTCCAGGCGTTCATAAAAGCCTCTATATCGGAATGATTAGTTTTTTTACTGTGCACCAGGATGGCGTCGGCGCCTGCTTCTTTATATGCAAGCGCGCGTGTGACGGCTTCGTCGAGTCCGTAGCCGGCGATGAAAGCCTCCGTGCGGGCTACTATCATAAAATCGCTGTCGCGCCGTATATCGCAGGCCGCTTTTATCTTGCCGCAAAATTCATCTATAGCCGCTAACGGCTGAGTTTCACTGCGTATGAATGAGTTTGTTTTTGGAAATATCTTATCTTCGATGCAAATGCCGGCGATGCCGAGCTGTTCTAATTTTTTAACGAGCCGCCTTACGTTGTTGAAATTGCCGTAGCCGGTGTCGCCGTCAAATAAAATAGGCACGCCGGCGGCGTCATTCATAAAATCAAGTATTTCAAGTATTTGCGTCCATGAGGCCTCGTTATTATCGCGCACGCCTAAAGACGCCGACATCGAAAGGCTGCTCGCCCATATTCCGCGGAAACCGGCTTCTTCGATTATGCGCGCCGAAACGCCGTTATGGGCTTCCATTATAAATTCGAGGTCTTTTGAATATATTAAATTTTTAAGCGCGGTAGTTTTTTTCATAATAAAATGTTACTCATAATTATACCAAGATTATACAATAGCGGCATTTAATTGTAAAGAGTTTTATATTTAACGAACAAAAAACCATAGATTATTTCAAAGTTCTTTCTC